>MGWR01000001.1 GCA_001801085.1 Gallionellales bacterium GWA2_60_142
CGCCGCTCGCCGTGCGCGAACAAGTCGCGTTCAACGTCGACGGGATGGAGAGCGCGCTGCGCGATCTGGTCGAGAACGGCGCGGCCAAGGAAGCCGCTATCCTGTCTACCTGCAACCGCACCGAGCTGTACTGCAACGCGGCGAAGCCGGAGCTTGCGATCGACTGGCTGGCCCAGTACCACCAGCTGCCGCGCAAGGACATCGACCCCTATCTCTACACGCTGCCGCGCGAGCAGGCGGTGAAGCATTCGTTCCGCGTCGCCAGCGGGCTGGACTCGATGGTGCTGGGCGAGCCGCAGATCCTCGGCCAGATGAAACAGGCGGTGCGTCAGGCCGAAGAGGCGGGCACGCTGGGCTTCCTGCTGCACAAGCTGTTTCAGCGCACCTTCTCGGTCGCCAAGGATGTGCGCACTCAGACCGAGATCGGCGCGAATCTGGTATCCATGGCCGCCGCCGCAGTCAGGTTGTCCGAACGCATCTTCCCCAGCATCGCCGAACAGAAAGTGCTGTTCATCGGCGCGGGCGAAATGATCGAACTGAACGCGGTGCACTTCGCCGCGCGCAATCCGCAGCACATCACCGTCGCCAACCGTACGCTGGAACGTGCGCAGACGCTGGCACGGCGCATCAACGGCCATGCGATCACGCTGACCGAGCTGCCGGATCAACTCGCGCATCACGACATCATCGTTACCTGTACCGCCAGCCAGTTGCCGATACTGGGCAAGGGCATGGTCGAGCGCGCGTTGAAACAGCGCAAGCACAAGCCGCTGTTCATCGTCGACCTGGCCGTGCCGCGCGACGTCGAGGCGGAAGTTGCGGAGCTGAACGACGTGTTCCTGTACACCGTGGACGACATCGCCGAAGTGGTGAAAGACGGCCTCGATGCGCGCCAGAGCGCGGTCAAGGAAGCCGAAATCATCATCGACTCCGGCGTGTCCGACTTCATCCACTGGATGGAATCGCGCGAAGTCGTGCCGACCATCCGCGCGCTGCGCGACCATGCCGAGCGCAACCGCCGCCACGAGATGGAAAAGGCATTGCGCCTGCTGGCCAAGGGCGAGAGTCCGGAAAAGGTGCTGGAAGCCCTGAGCAGCGGCCTCACCAACAAATTTCTGCACGCGCCCACCCATGCGCTGAACCAGGTGCAAGGCAACGACCGCGAGAACTTCCTCGACGTTATTCATCGCCTTTACCACCTGCACACCGACGAATGAAACCCAACATCGCCGCCAAGCTCGCTCAACTGAGCGAGCGCCTGCACGAGGTCGACCAGCTGCTGAGCACCGAGGAGGCCACGAAGGACATGGACGCCTTCCGCAAGCTCAGCCGCGAGCGCGCCGAGCTGGAGCCGGTGGTATCGCTGTATCACGCTTACCAGACTTGCCTGGCCGACATCGACACCGCGAAGGAGATGGCGAGCGACCCGGAAATGCGCGAATTCGCCGAGGCCGAGATCGCGCAGGGCGAAGAGAAGCTGACGCAACTGAACGACGAGTTGCAGGTGCAGCTGCTGCCTAAAGACCCCAACGACGAGCGCAGCGTGTTCCTCGAAGTGCGCGCCGGCACCGGCGGCGACGAGGCCGCGCTGTTCGCGGGCGACCTGTTCCGCATGTATTCGCGCTTCGCCGAACGCAAACGCTGGCAGGTCGAGATCATCTCCGAGAGCCCCGGCGAAATGGGCGGCTACAAGGAAGTCATCGCCCGCATCGTCGGACAGGGCGCGTATTCGGTGCTGAAGTTCGAGTCCGGCGCGCATCGCGTGCAGCGTGTACCCGCCACCGAGACGCAGGGTCGCGTGCACACCTCGGCCTGCACAGTGGCGGTAATGCCAGAAGTGGACGAGGTTAATGACGTGGTGCTGAATTCTGCCGACCTGCGCATCGACACCTTCCGTGCGTCCGGCGCGGGCGGCCAGCACATCAACAAGACCGACTCCGCGGTGCGCATCACCCACCTGCCGACCGGCGTGGTGGTCGAATGCCAGGATGGCCGCTCGCAACACCAGAACAAGGCGCAGGCGATGCGCGTGCTGGCCGCACGCATCATGGACGCGCAAGTGCGCGAACAGAACGCAAAGATCGCCGCCGAACGCAAATCGCTGGTCGGCAGCGGCGACCGCTCCGAGCGCATCCGCACCTATAACTACCCGCAAGGCCGCGTCACCGACCACCGCATCAACCTCACGCTGTACAAGATGGACGCCATTATGGACGGCGACATTTCCGAACTGACCGGCGCGCTGATGGCTGAGCATCAGGCCGAACAGCTCGCCGCGATGGCGGACGAAAGCATCTAGGCCGCACAGGCCATGCCGTACACCATTCAATCCATCTTGATGCAGGACAGAGCCGCGCTGGAATCCGCGCTATCGCTGGATTCAATCACCGCCCGCATCGAGATTCAGATGCTGTTGCAGCAGGTACTGAGCGTCAATCGCGCGTATCTGCTGGCGCATCCCGAGCGGCAACTGGACGAAGTGCAACAAGCCGCTTATCGCGCGCTGCTGCAACGTCGTCTCGCGGGCGAGCCGCTGGCTTACATCCTGAGCGAGCGCGAGTTTTTCGGGCTTAACTTCAAAGTCACGCCGGCGACGCTGATCCCGCGTCCCGATACCGAGTTGCTGGTGGAGCTGGCGTTGCAGCGGATCCCGCAACGTGGGCGCGTGCTCGACCTCGGCGCCGGCAGCGGCGCGATCGCACTGTCCATCGCCTACTCCCGGCCCGATGCGCAGGTGACGGCAGTGGATGCCTCCACCGATGCACTGGAGGTGGCGCGAGAAAATGCGCGGCGATTGAATATCGGCAACGCGCGTTTCGTGCATAGCGACTGGTTCGAATCCCTTGCGGGCGAGCGCTACGACCTGATCGTATCCAATCCGCCCTACATCGAAGACACCGACGCGCATCTGGAACGGGGCGACCTGCGTTTCGAGCCTCGCAGCGCGCTGGCTTCCGGCGCGGACGGGCTGGACGATATTCGCCGCATCGTTGCGGACGCGAAGGCGCATCTCGGCTACGGCGGCTGGCTGATGTTCGAGCATGGTTACGATCAGGCCGAACGGGCGCGCGGCCTGCTCGCCGCATCGGGCTATGCCGAGGTGTTCTCGGCGCGCGACTTGTCCGGTATCGAGCGTGTCAGCGGTGGGCGATACGCCGGTGCAAGCATGCAAGCGATTCGATAGCTGAATGTTATAATCCGCGCCTCTTAAAAGGTGCCTCATGTCCGTCGTCCTGAATTTCAAATCCCATCTTTCCGACTTGTTCGCGCAGGCCTTGCGCGAAGTCGCGCCCGAGCATGCCGATACGGCGATTCTGATCGAGCGTCCCAAGCAGGCGTCGCACGGCGATTACGCCTGCAATCTGGCGATGCAGCTGGCGCGCCCGTTGCGCAAGTCGCCGCGCGACATCGCGAACGCATTGATCGCCGCGCTGCCGCAGTCCGAGGCCGTCGCCAAGGTGGAGATCGCCGGTGCGGGCTTCATCAACGTGTTTATCGCGACGGCGGCCAAGCAGCGCGCGGTGCACGGCGTGCTGGCGGCGGGCGCGGGTTACGGCCATGTGCATACGGGGCAGGGGCGCAAGGTGGGCGTGGAGTTCGTCTCCGCCAATCCGACCGGGCCTTTGCATGTCGGCCACGGACGCGGCGCGGCGGTGGGCGATTGCCTGTGCAATGTGCTGCATGCGGCGGGCTGGAACGTGACGCGCGAGTTTTACTACAACGATGCGGGCGCGCAGATCGACAATCTGACTTTGTCGGTGCAGCTGCGCTGCAAGGGCGTTACGCCGGACGATCCGTCCTGGCCGGAATCGGGCTATCGCGGCGACTACATCATGGATGTGGCGCGCAGCTACATGGCGCAGGAGACCGTAGAAGCAGACGACCAGCACATCACCGGCAAGGGCGATGTGGACGACGCCGAAGCGATCCGCCATTTCGCCGTGGCCTATCTGCGCCGCGAGCAGGATCTGGACCTGCGCGCCTTCCAGGTGGAGTTCGACGTGTTCTCGCTGGAGTCGGCGCTGTACACCGAGGGCAAGGTCGAGGCGACCGTGCAGAAGCTGATCGCCAGCGGCCACACCTACGAGCAGGACGATGCGCTGTGGCTGCGCACCACCGATTTCGGCGACGACAAGGACCGCGTGATGCGCAAGTCCGACGGCGGCTACACCTACTTCGTGCCGGACGTGGCTTACCATCACGAGAAGTGGAAACGCGGCTTCGTGCGCGTTATCAACGAACAGGGTTCCGACCACCACTCCACGATCACAAGGGTGCGAGCCGGCCTGCAGGCGCTCGACGTCGGCATCCCGCAAGGCTGGCCGGACTATGTGCTGCACCAGATGGTGACGGTGTTGAAGAACGGCGAAGAGGTGAAGATCTCCAAGCGCGCGGGCAGCTACGTGACGCTGCGCGACCTGATCGACGAAGTCGGCTGCGACGCGACGCGTTACTTCCTCGCGGCGCGTTCGCCCGATTCACAGCTGGTGTTCGACATCGATCTGGCGAAATCGCAGAGCAACGACAACCCGGTCTACTACATCCAGTACGCCCATGCGCGCATCCATGCGGTGCTGGCGCAATGGGGCGGCGACCGCACTAGCCTGCATCAGGCCGACGTCAGCGCATTGACCAGCGACTATGAGACGCAGTTGCTGCAAAAGATGATCGACTTCCCCGAGGTGATCGAGCGAGCGGCGGAAGAGCTCGCGCCGCATCTGATCGCGTTCTACCTGAAGGATTTGGCCGCGGATTTCCACAGTTACTATAATGCGTCGCGCTTTTTGGTCGACGATGAGCAGGTCAAGCTGGCGCGTCTGGCATTGATCGAGGCGCTGGCGCAGGTGTTGAAGAACGGCCTGGCGCTGCTGGGCGTCAGCGCACCGGAACAAATGTAAGGGATTAAGAGATGAGCAGAAATACAGGCAACAAACCGGCCGCGCCGCGCAAGGGCGGTAGCCCGCTGCTGACCGGCATTCTGGTCGGCATGATCATCGGCGTCGCGATGGCGGCCGGACTGGCATGGTTCATCATGAAGTCGCCTAGCCCCTTCGTGCAGAAGGAACAGGTCGTGGCCAAGCCGCCGGTAGCGGAGGTCAAGCCCAAGGCGACTGCCGTTGTGCCGGCTGCCCCAGTTGTCGCCCAGCCCGAAGTCGCCGCCTCCGGCGTGGCCGGCGACAAGCCGCGCTTCGAGTTTTACAAGGTGCTGACCGACAAGCCGGAGACGGGCGCCGCAGCACCGGCCGAGAAGGCCGGGGCTGTCGAACCCAAACCCAAGCCGGTAGCCCAATACTTGCAGGTTGGTTCATTCGCCAATGCCGACGATGCCGAGAATTTCAAGGCCAAGCTCGCGCTCCTTGGCTTCGAGGCTGCCATTCAGACCGTGACGATTCCCGACAAAGGGATACGGCATCGGGTGCGCCTCGGGCCATACAAAAATCCGGACGAAATGGGCCGCACGCGCACGACGTTGAAACAAAACGGGGTCGATAGCACTCCAATCCCCGCGCAATAACCGTGTATCGATAAAAGGAGCGAGAAGTGAAAAACGTTATCAAGAGTCTGGTCGTTGCCGCCGCACTGCTGTTCGGTTCCACGGCGTGTTCCGAAGAAGCGAACAAGGGCTACACATTGCTGGTTCCGGCACAGCCGACCGCCACGCAGAAGATCGAGGTGCTGGAGTTCTTCTCTTACGGCTGTTCACATTGCTTCCACTTGCACCACGACTTGAGCATCTGGGCCAAGAAAATGCCCAAGGATGTCGAACTGGTCTACGTGCCGGTAATCTTCCGCGATTCCGCCGAGCCGCTGGCGCGCACCTATTACGCGCTGGAGAGCATGCCTAATTTCGAGAAAATGCACGATGCGATCTATCGCGGAATGAATGTGGAAAATGCCGAACTTTTCGACCTCGATTCGATTGCCGCCTACGTTGCGAAGCAGGGTGCGGATCGCGCGAAATTCACCGCCGCCTATAACTCGTTTTCGATGTCCAGCAGGGTGACTCGCGCCAAGCAGATGATCCGCAGCTACGCTATCCAGGGCACGCCGACGCTGGTGGTGGACGGCAAGTATGTAATCACCGGCCTGCAGCCCGCCGACACCATACGCGTGCTGGATGCGGTGATCGCCAAGGCGCGGAAAGAACGCAGCAAGAGTAAGTGAAGGTCGTCAGCTATGCATGGCCATTCGACTAAATATGCAAAAGACGCATATCAAGTCGCTGGTCATATCCGGTGCGTCCAGCGGCCTCGGTTTGGCGCTGGCGCGCCATTATCTTGAGCGGGGTGCGGTAGTCGGCGTCTACGCCCGCCGCGCCGAATTGCTGCAAGCGCTTGCAGCGCAATTCCCCGAACAAGTTCATATCTACCCGCTAGACGTGCGCGATGCCGCCGCGCAACAAGCCGCCGCCGCCGACTTCATCGCCCGCGTCGGCGTGCCCGACATCGTGATCGCGAATGCCGGTGTCAGCATAGGTACGCTGACCCACTACGCCGAAGACAACGATGTGTTCCGGCAGGTGATGGACATCAACGTGCTGGGTGCGGTGCAGACCTTCCAGCCGTTTCTGGATGCGATGCGCGACGCGAGGCGCGGACGCATGGTCGGCATCGCCAGTGTCGCGGGCTTCCGCGGCCTGCCCGGTTCCGGCGCGTATTCCGCCTCCAAGGCCGCGCTGATCTCCTATCTGGAAAGCCTGCGCCAGGAACTGCGCGGCAGCGGCGTCAAAGTGGTCACCATCTGCCCCGGTTACATCCGCACGCCGATGACCGACATCAACCCCTACCCTATGCCCTTCATGCTGGAAGCCGACGAGGCCGCGCGGCGCATCGCGCGCGTCATTGACCGCGGCTGCTCGTTCAAGGTGGTTCCCTGGCAAATGGCGCTGGTCGGAAGATTGCTGAAACTGCTGCCGAATTGGCTGTTTGATCTGGCGTTCGCGAAGGTGAAGCACAAGCCTCGCGGCACGTAGTGTTAGCAGGTTGTTGAAAAACGTAGCGAGGATGACCATATGCAAGGCGCACGGAGCACAGGAACCGGAATGTACTCAATGTACATGAGGATTCCGAGCACCGCGCAACGCCGCAGATGGTCACCGCAGTAGTTTTTCAACAACCTGTTAGGGATTCATATCCGCCCGCACCCGGAGAAATCTCGCGAAGCGCGGGATGCCGGTTTTTTCGTTCAGGCCGTTGTAGCGATAGCTCACCCAGCTTCCCAGCGGCGGCGGTGCGCGGCGTTCCGCATCGGAAAATCCTGCGCCCAGACGAAAATGCAGTCCCTCTGGCGACTCCACTTCCAGTGCGCCCAGCATGCCCGCATATTTGCCCTTGCCCGGCAGATGCGCCACGACTCTGGCTTCGGCATCCTGAAATAGTTTGAGCTTGAGCAAATCGTCATTGCGTTCGGCGCGGTACAGCGACGAGCCACGATGCAGCATCAATCCTTCGCCGCCCTGTTTGACGACGTGCTGCAGTAGCGTTTGCAGTTCGTTCTGATTGTCTACTTTGAATTGCGCGACCTGTTGCAGCCAGGGTTGGCCGATTCGCGCGACGATCTGCTGCAACGCCGCATTGCGTTCGTCGAATGTGCCGGGATGGGCTGGCAGGTCGAATGCCATGAAGCGCAGCTTGCGCCACGCCGCATCGTCGGGCGTCTGCTGCCGGACGATGGAGACGGTCTGCGAAAACTGTCCACGCGAAATCCACAGTTCGCCGTCCAACGGCGTTTCCGGCCAGTCGACGGTGAACCACGATGGGGCGTGGATGACTTCGCCGCCGCGCGTCAGTAGCTGATGGCCATCCCAGTAGCCGCGCATGCCGTCGAGTTTTTCGCTGACCCGGTATTCGGTCAGAGGGATTTCGTTGCGATAGACGTTCGCCAGCATCAGCGGCGGCGGCTCGCCGGCGAAAAGCGGAAGGGGGGCGAGGAGCAGCGCCAGCAGCAACGAAACAAGATGCCTGTTCATGCTCCTCCTTCGCGGATGCGATATGCCCCGGCAAGAACCGGGGCGCGGATTTGCGGGCGGCAGTTAGCCCGCGAGCTTTTGCTTCAGGATGTCGTTCAGCTGCGCCGGGTTGGCCTTGCCTTTGCTCGCCTTCATCGCGAGGCCGACGAAGAAGCCGAACAGCTTGTCCTTGCCGCTGCGATATTCCGCAACCTTGTCGGCATTCGCGGCGATGATCTCGTCCACCAGCGTCTCGATCGCGCCGCTGTCAGAGACCTGCTTCAGGCCCTTGGCCTCGATGATCGCATCCGCGTCGCCACCTTCCGCCCACATCGTGCGGAACACTTCCTTCGCGCCGGAGTTGGAAATCGTGCCGTCGGCGATGCGAGTCAGCATGCCGCCGAGTTGCTGCGCGGTGATCGGGCATTGCGCCATGTCCAAACCGTCGCGGTTCAGTTGCGCGCTGACTTCGCCGATGATCCAGTTGGCGCAAATTTTTGCCTGTGCCGTCGCGTCGCCGAGCGCGGCCTCGAAGAAGTCGGCCATCTCGCGCGAGCTGGTCAGCACGCTGGCGTCGTAGGCGGACAGGCCGAGATCGTTCACATAGCGCGCCTGTTTGTCGTGCGGCAGCTCCGGCAGCGTGGCGCGCACTGCGTCTATCCAGTCGCTGCCGATGTCCAGCGGCAGCAGGTCGGGATCGGGGAAGTAGCGGTAATCGTGCGCGTCTTCCTTGCTGCGCATCATGCGCGTCTCGCCGCTGTCCGGATCGAACAGGATGGTGGCCTGCTGCACCTTGCCGCCGTTCTCGATGGTGTCGATCTGCCATTGCACTTCGTAGTCGATGGCCTGCTGCATGAACTTGAACGAGTTCAGGTTCTTGATCTCGCGGCGCGTGCCGAGTTCGCCGCCGGGCTTGCGCACCGACACGTTCACGTCGCAGCGGAACGAGCCTTCTTGCATATTGCCGTCGCAGATGCCGATCCAGCGCACCAGCGTGTGCAGCGCCTTGGCATAGGCCACCGCTTCGGCGGCGGATCGCATGTCCGGTTCGGACACGATCTCCAGCAGCGGCGTGCCGGCGCGGTTCAAGTCGATGCCGGTCATGCCGTGGAAGTCGGCGTGCAGCGACTTGCCCGCGTCTTCTTCCAGATGCGCGCGGGTGATGCGCACCGTTTTCTCGTAGGGTTTTGCGTTACCCGACAGCGGCTCAACCAGTATGGTCAGCGCGCCCTGGCCGACGACCGGCAGGTCGAATTGGCTGATCTGGTAGCCCTTGGGCAGGTCGGGGTAGAAGTAATTCTTGCGCGCGAACACCGAACGCGGCGCGATATGCGCGCCGGTGGCGAGGCCGAACTTGATCGCGCGTTCCACTGCGCCCTTGTTCAATACCGGCAGCACGCCGGGCAACGCGAGGCTTACCGCATCGGCCTGCGTGTTGGGCTCCGCGCCGAATGCGGTCGAAGCGCCGCAAAAGATCTTGCTGTTGGTCGAAAGTTGCGCATGCACTTCCAGACCGATAACGATTTCCCACTGCATCATTTACTCCGTTTCTTCGATTGGGATAACAGGGCGGCATGCACGCCGTCCCATAGCGCGATGCGCGCTTTGATGGCTTGCCTCGCGGCCTTTTTCGCGCTGCGCAGTTTTTTGTCGCTGTCGCCGCACAACTGTTCCAGCAATTTCAGCGACAACGGCCCGTGGAACTCGTCGTCGAGATGGATGTGGCGTTCGAGGTAATAGTGGAACAGCGGCGCTTTTTTCTTGCTGATGCCGATGTCGGCGAGCAGCGCGCGGAACATGCCGGGGATCACTTGCTCGCGACCGAGTGCGAAGGCTGCGGCGACGACATGAGGCTTATCGGTGACGAGGAATCCGAACGTCGTCTTCATGAAATGGCGCGCAGGCTCGGGAATGTCGTCGCGTTTTAACGCTGCTTCGATGCCGTGCTTCTTCACCGCCTTGATGAAGGCTCGCACCGGTCGCGTGTCCGCGCCGACTTCTTCCATCGCCCCTAGATAGAGATCGAAATGGCTGACGAAAGTCGGGTTGCCGTCGGCGTCCGGCAGCCCTTCGTCGCTTTCTTCGGCCATCACGATTTCGTTGACGAAGCGTTGCAACAGCGTGTCTTCCGGCTTGCGCGCAGGCATCCAGGGCGCGCCCGCGGGAGCGATCTCGCCTTGCAGATATTTGAGCAGCGACATGAAGTCCCACACCGGAAAAGCGTGGTGCTCCATGAAGCGGCGCAGATCAGCCAGCGTGTGCACCGAGGAATACAGCGGATGGCTGTCGAGTCGGGCCTTGAGTTCGGGAATGCCGCGCAGGGTCGAAATTTCCATCATGAGATTCAAAGCTGCGGCGCGCGGCTGTGCCAGTCGGTCGCCAGTTGATATTGGTGTGCCACGTTCAGCATGCGCGCTTCGTCGAAATAGTTGCCAATGATCTGCAAACCGACCGGCATGTCGTTTTCGCCGAAACCGCAGGGGATGGACATGCCGGGCAGACCGGCCAGATTCACCGCGATGGTGTAGATGTCGGACAAATACATCTGCACCGGGTCGTCGCCCTTCTCGCCCAGCTTGAACGCGGTGGACGGTGACGTCGGCCCCATGATCACGTCGCAGTGTTTGTAGGCCTCGACGAAATCCTGCGCGATCAGGCGGCGGATTTTTTGCGCTTGGATGTAATAGGCGTCGTAGTAGCCGTGGCTCAGCACGTAGGTGCCTATCATGATGCGGCGCTTCACTTCCGCGCCGAAACCCTGCGAGCGGCTCTGCTCATACATGTCGGCGAGGTCAGTGTAGTCGGGTGCGCGATAGCCGTAGCGCACGCCGTCGAAACGCGACAGGTTGCTCGATGCCTCGGCCGGGGCCAGCACGTAGTACACCGGGATGGACAAGCGCGTATTCGGCAGGCTGATGTCGACCACGGTCGCACCGAGCTTCTTGTATTCGGCGATGGCGGCTTCCACAGCTTTCGCCACGTCGCTGCCCAAGCCCTCGGCAAAGAACTCCTTCGGCAGGCCGATGCGCAGGCCGTTCAGCGGCTTATTCAGGTCGCGCGCGTAGTCTTCCTTGTCGCGTTGCAGCGAAGTCGAATCGCGTTCGTCGAATCCGGCCATGGTGTTCAACAGCAGAGCTAAGTCTTCCGCGCTACGCCCCATCGGTCCGGCCTGGTCGAGGCTGGAGGCGAACGCGATCATGCCGTAGCGCGAGCACACGCCGTAGGTCGGCTTCAGGCCGGAGATGCCGCACAGCGCGGCCGGCTGGCGGATGGAGCCGCCGGTGTCGGTGCCGGTCGCCGCCGCGCACAGGCGCGCCGCAACTGCCGATGCCGTACCGCCGGAGGAGCCGCCGGGCACGCGCGTCTTGTCCCACGGATTCTTCACCGCGCCGTAGTACGAAGTCTCGTTCGACGAGCCCATCGCGAACTCGTCCATGTTGGTCTTGCCGAGATTGATCGCGCCCGCGTTGTTGAATTGCGAAATCACATGCGCGTCGTAAGGCGACACGAAGTTGTGCAGCATCTTCGAGCCGCAGGTGGTGAGCCAGCCTTTGGCGCAGAAGATGTCTTTCTGCGCGACGGGAATGCCGGTCAACGCCTCCGCGGAGCCCGCGGCCAGGCGCTCGTCGGCGGTGCGCGCTTGCGCCAGCGACATCTCCGGGTTCAGCGTGACGTAGGCGTTGAGCTCCGGGTTATGTGTGGCGATGCGGTCGAGATAGAGCTGCGTCAGTTCGACGCTGGAAATTTTTTTGGCGCGCAGGGCGTCGCCGAGTTGCTTCAGGCTGGATTCAAACATGATCTATTCGATGACTTTGGGAACGAGGAATAAACCCGCCTCGACTTGCGGCGCGATGGCCTGGAAAGCCTCGCGCTGATTGGCTTCCGTGACGACATCTTCGCGCAGGCGTTGCGACAGATCCTGGCTGTGCGACATCGGCTCCACGCCGCTGGTATCGACCGCCTGCATTTCGGCGATCAGGTCGAAAATGCCGGACAATTGCGCGCGGGCGGTTTCGATCTCCGGGGCGGTCATCGCCAATCGGGCAAGCCGGGCGACTTTTTCAACATCCTGTGTGCTTAAAGACATAGCAAAAACTTTATTGAAATAAGGCTAATAGAGTATCATATGCGGCTTCTACGGCGCACCTCTTTGACTTTCGGGACACAACATGTTTGGATTTTTGAACGGCTACTTTTCCAATGACCTCGCTATCGACCTCGGCACCGCCAATACCCTGATCTGGGTGCGCGGACAGGGCATCGTGCTGGACGAGCCTTCCGTGGTGGCAATCCGTCAGGAAGGCGGGCCGAACGGCAAGAAAGTGATTCAGCAGGTCGGTCTGGCTGCCAAGCAGATGCTGGGCCGCACGCCGGGCAACATCACCGCGATCCGTCCGATGAAGGATGGCGTGATTGCAGACTTCACCGTCACCGAGCAGATGCTCAAGCAGTTCATCCGCAAGGTCTACAAAGCCAGCATTTTCAGCCCCAGCCCGCGCATCGTGATCTGCGTCCCTTGCGGTTCCACTCAGGTCGAGCGTCGCGCGATTCGCGAATCCGCAGTCGGCGCCGGCGCGCGTCGCGTGGAGCTGATCGAGGAGCCGATGGCGGCAGCAATCGGCGCGGGCCTGCCGGTTGAAGAGGCGACCGGCTCGATGGTGGTGGACATCGGCGGCGGCACCACCGAAGTGGGCGTGATCTCGCTGGGCGGTGCGGTGTATTCCGGTTCAGTGCGCGTCGGCGGCGACAAGTTCGACGAGGCGATCATCAACTACATTCGCCGCAACTACGGCATGCTGATCGGCGAAACCACCGCCGAAGAGATCAAGAAGACCATCGGTTCCGCCTTCCCGGGTTCCGAAGTGCGCGAAATGGAAGTGAAGGGTCGCAACCTGGCCGAAGGCGTGCCGCGCAGCTTCACCATCTCCAGCAACGAAATCCTCGAAGCGCTGACCGATCCGCTGAACAGCATCGTCAGCGCGGTGAAGACCGCGCTGGAACAAACCCCGCCGGAGCTGGGTGCGGATATCGCCAACAAGGGCATGGTGCTGACCGGTGGCGGCGCACTGCTGCGCGACCTCGATCGCCTGCTGATGGAAGAGACCGGCCTGCCGGTGCTGATTGCCGACGACCCCCTGACCTGCGTGGTGCGCGGTTCCGGTATGGCGCTGGAAAGCATGGACAAGTCCACCAACATCTTCACAACCGAATAATTTTCCGGGAAGCGGGAGGTGGGAAGTAGGGAGTGGGAAATCGGTGAGCACGGCACCACTTCCGCTTCCCATGTTCCACTTCCTGCTCCGTATCCCATAGATGGCTAACCCGCAGACCTTCCAATTCTTCAATCGCGGTCCGTCCCCGGCGGCGCGGCTGGTGTTCTTCGTGGTGCTGTCGCTGCTGCTGATGTTCGTCGACGCGCGTTACCGCTATCTGGAATCCGCCCGCAACGCGCTGTCGATGCTGGTTGCGCCCATCCAGCAACTGGCGACGATGCCCGGCAAGTTGTTGCATCAGGCCGGGGAATTCTTCGTCACGCAGCATGGCCTCGTGGAAGAGAACAGCAAGCTGCTCCAGCAGCACGGCCACGATGCCGCGCAGCTGTCCCTGCTGCAATCCATGCAGCAGGAGAACCAGCAATTGCGTAATCTGCTGGCGCTGCCGCAACGTAGCGAGTTCTCCGCGCAGCCGGTCGAAATCCTCTACGCCGAGCGCGACATCTTCAAGCGCAAGCTGCTGGTCAACAAGGGCGAGGACGCGCAGGTAAAAATCGGCCGGGTGGTGATGGACGATATGGGCATCGTCGGCCAAGTTACCCGCGTTTATCCCCGGACATCCGAGATCACCCTGATCACCGAAAAAGACCATGCGGTGCCGGTGCAGATCGTGCGCAATGGACTGCGCACCATCGTGTTCGGCGCCGGCGACACCAGCCAGTTGTCGCTGCGCTACATGCCGATCAGCTCCGACATCCAGAACGGCGATGTGCTGGTCACGTCAGGCATAGATGGCGTCTATCCGCCGGGCATCCCGGTCGCCAAAGTCGTGAAGATAGAGCGCGATGCGGCCTATCCGTTTGCACGCATCTCCTGTTTGCCTCTCGCCGGCGTGGACCGCAACCGCCAGTTGCTGATCCTGTCCGATCTGCCACCGCTTCCCGCGAAGCCGCCGGAGGAGTTGTCTCCGGGGGCGGGTATGGATGCAAAAACCGGAGGGGACGATTGATGCCCTATCTTTCGCCATCCACTCCCGAACTCCAGCGTCCGGTCAGCAACACCTTCATTGTGACCAGCATACTGGTCGCGCTGTTCCTGAACGCGTTGCCGTGGGAGGGACTCTGGCTCGCACTGCGTCCCGATTTCGTCGCGCTGGTGATGCTTTACTGGTGCACGCACGCGCCGCTGCGCGTCGGCATCGGCCTGTCCTGGGCTGCTGGCATGCTGGCCGACGTGGCCGACTCCAGCCTGTTCGGCCAGCATGCGCTGGCCTATACGCTGCTCGCCTTCGGCGGCGTGGTGCTGCACCGCCGTTTGCAGATGTTCGACCTGCGCGAGCAGACCACGCAGGTGCTGGGCATCTTCGCGGTGACTTACGCGGTGTATGCGCTGGTGCACTGGCAAGTGAGCGGTTACATGATGTGGTCCTACCTTCTCGGTTGTCTGACTTCGACCCTGCTGTGGGCGCCGCTCAGCATCATGTTCCGGGCGATGCGGCAGGCGCGCGTGGAACGTGAATGAACAAGCACGTCGAATTAAAAAACCACCTGCGCGAGATTTTCTACTTCAGGTTGCGGCTGGCCATCGGCGTCGGCTTCGTGCTGGTGCTGATGAGCCTGCTGTTGATGCGCTTCTTCTATTTGCAGGTGGTGCGCCACGACTATTACCAGACGCTGGCTGAAAGCAACCGCATCTCGGTCGTCCCCATCGTGCCGAACCGCGGCCTGATCCTCGACCGCAACGGCGTGGTGCTGGCGCACAACTATTCCGGTTATACGCTCGAGATCACGCCGACCAAGACCAATGGGCTTGAAGAGACGATAGCCGAACTGTCCACGCTGGTCGAGATTACGCCGCGCGACCGCAAGCGCTTCAAGAAGCTGTTGGCCGAGCGGCGCAACTTCGAAAGCCTGATGATCCGCAACAAGCTCACCGACGAGGAAGTCGCGCGCTTCGCCGCCCAGCAGTATCGCTTTCCCGGAGTGGAGATCAAGGCGCGGCTGTTCCGCGACTATCCCTACGGCGACCAGATGTCGCACCTGCTCGGCTATATCGGTCGCATCAACCAGACCGACGTCGAGGAGCTCGAAGAGAACGACCTGGCGGCCAACTACCGCGGCTCGGACTACATCGGCAAGACCGGGCTGGAGCAGAGCTACGAGAGCGAGTTGCACGGCAAGACCGGCGTCGAGCAGGTCGAGGTCGATTCCGGCGGGCGCGCGGTGCGCATCCTGTCGCGCACATCGCCGTCCTCCGGCAACACCTTGGTGCTGAGCATAGACGCGAAGCTGCAGGAGATTGCCGTGCAATCGTTCGGCAACTATCGCGGCGCGATGGTGGCGATCGACCCCAGGAACGGCGAGTTGCTGGCCTTCGTCAGCAAGCCCGGCTACGATCCCAGCCTGTTCATCGACGGCATCGATCCGCAGAACTGGGACGAACTGAACAATTCGCCCGATACGCCGCTGAATAACCGCGCGTTGCGCGGTCAGTACCCGCCGGGCTCGACCATCAAGCCTTTCATGGCGCTGGCCGGCCTGCATTACGGGGAACGCACGCCCTCTTACACGATCTCCGATCCCGGCTATTTCACGCTGCCCGGCAGCGGTCACCAGTACCGCGACTGGAAGAAAGGCGGCCACGGCAGCGTGGATCTGTTCAAGTCCATTGTGGTCTCCTGCGACACCTATTACTACAGACTGGCGACCGACCTCGGCATCGATAAAATCTTCACCCACCTGTCCGGCTTCGGCTTCGGCAAGAAGACCGGCCTCGACCTTGAGGGTGAGACCTCCGGCCTGCTGCCGTCGCAGGAATGGAAGATGCGGCGCTACAAGCAGAAATGGTATGCCGGCGACACCGTGTCGGTGGGCATCGGCCAGGGTTACAACTTGGTGACGCCGATGCAGCTTGCCTACGCGACCGCGACGCTGGCGAATAACGGCGTCGCCTATCGCCCGCACCTGGTCAGGGAGGTGCGCAGCGCGCGCATCAGCGAAAACCGCGTGATCGAGCAAAAACAGGAATTCGACCTCAAGATCGACCCTGCGCACCTGGACCTGGTGAAGCGCGCGATGGTCGCGGTCACCCAGCCGGGCGGCACAGCGGTCGCCGCCTCCGCCGGCGCGCCTTACCAGATCGCGGGCAAGACCGGGACTGCGCAGGTGATCGGCATCAAGCAGGGAGCGACCTACAACGAAAGTATGGTGGACGAGCGCCATCGCGACCATGCATGGTTCATCGCCTTCGCGCCGGCCGACGATCCGAAGATCGCGCTGGTGGTGCTGGCCGAGAACGGCGGCCACGGCGGCGGCACCGCCGCGCCGATCGCGCGCAAGGTGATGGACTACTACCTGCTCGGCAAGATACCGCAGCCCTTGCCGGACGTGGCCGCCAAGGAGGGGGAAGAGAATGACTAGGCGACAGTTGTGGCTGCGCTTCATCGCGCATATCGATCCGCCGCTGATGCTGGGCATCGGCCTGCTGATGCTGACCAGCCTGATCGTGCTGTTTAGCGCGGATAATGCGAGCTTCGGGCAGCCGCTGAAACAATTGGCCAATATCACGATTGGCCTGACCTTCATGTGGCTGGTCGCCAACCTGCCGCTGCATTATTTGATGCGCACCGCGATCCCCATTTATACGCTGGGTCTAGTGCTGCTGATCGGCGTCGCCTTGTTCGGCGAGATCAGCCATGGCGCGCGGCGTTGGCTGAACCTGGGCGTCATGACCATACAGCCGTCCGAGTTGATGAAGATCGGCGTGCCGCTGATGATGGCCTGGTATTTCGAAAAGCACGAAGCCACACTGACTGCGCGCAACTATATCGTCGCGACCCTGCTGTTGCTGGTGCCGGTCGGACTGATCGCGCGCCAGCCCGACCTTGGCACCGCGATCCTGATCTCCGCCAGCGGCTTTTACGTGCTGTTCCTCGCCGGGCTCTCGTGGAAAGTAATGGGAGGGCTGTTCGTCGGCGCGCTGGCCAGTGCGCCGTTCATGTGGGGCATGCTGCACGACTACCAGCGCCACCGCATCCTGATGCTGCTCGATCCCGAGCAGGACGCGCTGGGCAAGGGCTACCACACCATCCAGGGCATGATCGCGGTCGGCTCCGGCGGCATCCTCGGCAAAGGCTATCTCGATGGCACGCAGACCCATCTCGACTTCCTGCCCGAGCGCACCACCGACTTCATCTTCGCGGTCTACGCCGAAGAGTTCGGCCTGCTGGGAAACCTGATCCTGATCGGCATGTACCTGTTTGTGATCGGCCGCGGCTTCATCATCACCGCCAACGCCTCGACCTATTTCACGCGCCTGATGGCAGGCAGCATCACGCTGACCTTCGCCACCTACGCTTTCGTCAACATGGGCATGGTCAGCGGTATCCTGCCGGTAGTGGGCGTACCCCTGCCGCTGATGAGTTACGGCGGTACGTCGCTGCTGACCCTGTTGTTGGGTTTTGGTATGCTGATGAGCATAGAGACGCACAAGAAGCTGAACAAAACATAAATACAAGGGGGAGAAGCATGGACAGGCAGATCGCGATTCTGGCTTTGGCGACATTGATGCTGGCCGCTTGCGGCAGTTCGCCGCAACGCAAGGTGGAGGCGCGCGGCACCCCGGCCCCGGTCGAGGCGCGCACGGTTGGGGCGGCTACTCCAGGAGCCGGCGGATATCTCGCCGGCGACGGTCCGGGCGCGGATGTGCCGGCCAACATCGACGAGACCCCGGATGCCGTGCCCAAGAGCGAATCGCTGCACCGCTACGCCAACCGCCCCTATGTCGCGCTCGGCAAGACCTACACGCCGATGACCATCGCCGGCAACTTCAGGGAGCGCGGCATCGCCTCCTGGTACGGCAAGAAATTTCACGGCCAGCGTACCTCCTGTGGCGAGGTGTACGACATGTACGGCATGACCGCCGCACACCCCACACTGCCCATTCCCAGTTATGCGCGCGTCACTCATGTGGTCAGCGGCAAGACCGTGGTGGTGCGCATCAACGACCGCGGCCCGTTTCTGCATGAGCGCGTGATGGATCTATCCTACACCGCAGCGCACAAGCTCGGCATCATCGGCAATGGCAGCGCGGAAGTCGAGATCGAAAGCATCGCATCGAGCGCGATCGTCGGCAACGTCGCCAAGGCCGCACCCGTTCAGATTCGGCCGCTGGAGCCGGCCAAGCCCGCGGCGGTCACGCCGGTGGTCGCCGGCGGCAACGTCTACCTGCAACTCGGCGCATTCAAGTCGCGCGACGCGGCGGAGAGCTTCATGGCGAAGATGCGCGCCGAACTCGGCGATGTCGGACGCGAGATCGGCCTGTTCGTGAAGGGCGGCTTCACGCGCATCCACCTTGGCCCTTACGCCGACCAGAACGAGGCGCGCAGCAGCGCCGAGCAGCTTCAGACCAGGCTAGGCTTCAAGCCGATGGTGAACTTGCGCTGAGATTCATGCTCTGAAGCGGTTCACCTGTACATCAGCAAGGCGCAAGGAGGCGCCGCCGCACTGTCATGAATATGCGCGCCCTAATGTTGTCGGCTGCCCTGTGCGCAGCCTGTTCTTTTTCTGCGCTTGCGGCCGAAACCGATTTTCTGCAATGCGCGTCCAGGCTGAACGACAGCGAGCGATTGAAATGCTACGACGATCTCGCCTCTGCGCGTCAGCGTGAGAGCCAGCCGTCCCCGGCCATCTCCGATGCGGCGCAATCGACAAACACCTTGCCGACCTTGGCCGAGGAGCCCGCTGCCGAATCCGAACGTCCTGTGCGCAAGGAGCGCAGTTGGCTCACCCGCGCCTGGAATCTGGATGGCGGAGCCAGAGGCGGCGGTGCGCAATTGACGCCGCTACGCCCTTACCGGACGAGCTATCTGATCGTGCGTGCGTCGGATCGGCGGAACAATCGTCCCACCTCGTCCTCTACCGGCTTTCCGACTGTCGCACCGCTCGACCTCGACGCGCTGGAAACCAAATTTCAATTCAGCTTCAAGGCCGAGATCATGAATTACCGGCACATCGACTGGATGGGTTTCAAGGATTTTCGCCTGTGGGGTGCATACACCCAGCAATCCAACTGGCAGGCATTCAACGCGCGCAACTCCGCCCCGTTTCGCGAAACCAATTACGAGCCGGAACTGATCGCCACCTTCGGTACGGGCAATCGCGTCGGCGGCCCGAAGGTGGTCAATCTGGGACTGGTACACCAGTCCAACGGCAAGGGCGCGACTGACTCGCGCAGTTGGAACCGCATCTACCTGCAAAGCGGATGGGAATGGGAACGCAACATCAGCCTGATGGCCCGCGTATGGTGGCGTATTCCCGAAAGACTCGTGAGCGACGACAACCCGGATATTTCCGATTACGTCGGGCGTGCAGATGCGGTGATCCGCTGGGACCCGAGCAGGTCACAGTCGGTCTCGCTGTTGCTGCGCAACAACCTGAGCATGGGGGCTAACCGCGGTTTCGTTCAGCTTGACTGGACAACGCCGATATTCATCGGCAAATCGGCGAAGCTGCATGCGCAGATCACCAGCGGTTACGGCGAGAGCCTGATCGATTACAACCATAGGCAGACGACGTTCGGGCTGGGGGTGTCGTTCAGGGAGTGGTAGCGGTGAGATCTTGTTCATCCGTTCGCTGGAGTTCCTGAAACCGTTCGTCCTGAGTAGGCGTAGCCGTATCGAAGGATGGGCGAAGCCCGCAGGTCTGTAAAATCAACACCGTCGGGGGTAGCCCGACAGCTAGTTCCTTTTCTTGTCTTGCCAAGAAAAGGAACCAAAAGAAGGCGCCCCCAGCTTGCCGCCGCTACGCGGTTCCCTGCGTTGCTCGAACGGTCAGGCGGCTGCGGAACTCGCGCTACGCGCTCAGACAGTCCTCGCCGACTACCCCTGACCGTTCTCCGCTACTCGGCGGCGCACAGGGGAAAGAAATTCAAAACCGTAAACCCTGATGGAGGGCAACAAGTTGCCCTCCATACTGCGGCGATAGGCAAAACAAGCCGACTTCGGTACATTGATGGGCACTTACGAAGGAGGAGGTAATGGACGATAAAACTGTCTATGGATTAATAGGGTAGGCAATAGGTGTTGCGTTAGGTTTTCTGCTTTCAACATTAAAAGATTGGTGGGTTCAACGCAGAAAAAATAAGAAAGACGTTGAGTATTTGTCCATACAAATTATCTGCATGCTTGATAGGTATGTGGCTGGTTGTGCTGCGGTAGTGAGTGATGATGGTTTGTGCCGAGGACAGCCTGACAAAGATGGTTGCAGCTGCATTCAGGTATCTACACCAACATTTGAACCCGAAGCAGTTAAAGTTGAGTGGAAATCACTTCCAACCAAACTAATGTACGAGATTCTAATGTTTTCGAACAAAATTGAAGTTGCGGATAATAGGATAAGTGCAGCATTTGAAGAGGATCATCCACCTGACTACGACGAAGGATTCGGTGAACGCAGGTATCAATACGCAATATTGGGAATTGAGGCAGCAGCATTGGCAGAAAAGTTACGCAATTATGCAAAGCTTCCCAAGCTTCAAGTGAAACATCCTGACGAGTGGGATGCTGTGAGGTACATGCAAGATGAGAAACGGAAGTTCGATGCATGGGAGGAGCAACGCACGTGCTTGCCAAATCCAATAGCGACAGACTGCTAGCCCTGTAGGGTGGGCGCGAAGTGCCCACCCGATTTTTTGGTTTTCGCTTTCCTCCCCTGTGCGCCGCCGAGTAGCGGAGGCTGGTCAGGGGATTTCGGCGAGGACTGTCTGAGCGCGTAGCGCGAGTTCCGCAGCCGCCTGACCAGT
>MGWR01000002.1 GCA_001801085.1 Gallionellales bacterium GWA2_60_142
GAGCGCTACAAGTCGCTGCTGGAAATCAAGGCAGTCAGCCAGCAGGAATACGACCTCGCGGTGGCCAAGGCTAAGCAGGCCGAGGCGGCGATGATCCGCGCCGAGGAAGACTTGGAGAACGCCAACGTACCCGCACCGATCTCCGGCCATATCGGTCGCGCGTCGGTGACCGAAGGGGCGCTGGTCGGCAAGGGCGAGGCCACCTTGCTGGCGACCATCGAGCAGCTAGACCCGATCTACGTGAACTTCACCCAGTCCGGCAACGAAGTTCTGCGGCTGAAGCAGTCGGTCGCGGCTGGGCGATTGAAGCGCGCCGACGCGGCCGAGGTGGAGTTGTTGATGGAAGACGGCAGCGTGTTCCCGTTGTCGGGACAGGTGTTCTTCACCGACATGGCAGTCGATCCGGCCACCGGCTCAGTGTCGTTGCGCGCCGAGTTTCCTAATCCGCGCCGCGATTTGCTGCCGGGCATGTTCGTGCGCATCCGCTTCCCCGAGGCGGTCGCCGAGAACGTGATCCGCGTGCCGCAACGCGCGGTAATGGCCGGGGCGGAAGGCCAGTTCGTGATGGTCGTCGGGCCTGAGGGCAAGGTAATGCCCCAGCCGGTGAAGACCGGCGGCATGGCCGGGACCGACTTTGTCATCGCCTCCGGCCTCAAGGGCGGCGAGCAGGTGATCGTCAACGGATTGCAGAAGGCGCGTCCCGGCACGGTGGTCAAGCCGGTGCCGTTCGGCGCTGCCGGCGCGGCGGCGAATGCGGCATCCGCTCCTGCAAACAAGCAATAAGGCCGCGTCATGTTCTCCAAATTCTTTATCGACCGTCCCATCTTTGCGTGGGTCATTGCGCTGATCATTCTGCTGGGCGGCGTGCTTGCGTTGCGCGGCCTGCCCGTTGCGCAGTATCCCTCGGTTGCACCGCCCGCGCTGGCGGTGACCGTCACCTATCCGGGCGCGTCGGCGCAGGTCGTCGAGGAGACCGCCGTCGCGCTGCTGGAGCAGGAGATGAACGGCATCGAGAACCTGCTGTACATGGAATCCGCTGCCGAGCTGGGCCGGGGCAGTATCACGCTGACATTCCAGGCGGGCGCCAACCTCGACTTAGCCTCGGTCGAGACGCAGAACCGCATCAAGCGCGCCGAGGCTCGTTTGCCGGAAGAGGTGCGCCGCTTGGGCATCACTGTCGCGAAATCCGCGCGCAACTACGTGATGATCGTCGCGATGATTTCGCCGGACAAGAGCTACGACAACGTGGCGCTGGGCAGCTATGCCGCGGGCAACGTGCTCGACAGCATCCGCCGCGTGCCGGGCGTGGGCGAGGCGATGCTGTTCGGCACCGAGTATTCGATGCGACTGTGGCTGAAGCCGGAGAAGCTGCAGGGCTATGGCCTGTCGCCGGCCGATGTGTCGCGCGCGGTGCGTGCGCAGAACTCGCAGCTCGCCACCGGCGAACTGGGCCAGCTGCCCAACGCGCCGGGACAGGAACTCAACGCGGTTATCGTCACCAAGAGCCGGCTGTCCACGCCGGAGGAATTTGGCGAGATCATCGTGCGCACGAATCCGGATGGCTCGACGCTGCGCGTGAAGGACGTGGCGCGGGTTGAACTGGGGGCACAGGATTATGCAGTGCGCGCCCGCATCGACGGCCAGCCGGCGGCCGGCATCGCGATCCGCCTGACGCCCGACGCCAACGCGCTGGACACCGTCAAGGCGGTCAAGTCGCGCATGACCGAACTGGGGAAATTCTTCCCCAAGGGCATCGATTGGGTTGTGCCGTACGAAACCTCGCAGTTCATCGACATCTCGATCAAGGAGGTGCTGAAGAGCCTGGCCGAGGCGCTGGTGCTGGTGTTCCTGGTGATGTATCTGTTCCTCGGCAACCTGCGCGCGACGCTGATCCCGGCCATCGTGATCCCGATCGCGCTGGTCGGCGCGCTGGTCGGCCTCTACTTCATGGGGTACTCGATCAACGTGCTGACGCTGTTCGCGATGGTGCTGGCGATCGGCATCGTCGTGGACGATGCCATCGTCGTCGTCGAGAACGTCGAGCGCATCATGGTTACCGAGAACCTGCCGCCGCGCGAGGCGACCAGAAAAGCCATGGATCAGATCGTCGGCGCGATCATCGCGATCACGCTGGTGCTGTCCGCGGTGTTCATCCCGATGGCGTTCTTCCCCGGCTCCACCGGCGCGATCTATCGCCAGTTCGCCGTCACGCTGGTGCTGACGATGGCGTTCTCCGCGTTGATGGCGCTGACGCTGACGCCGGCACTGTGCGCGACGCTGCTCAAGCATGTGCCGGGCAAAAACGACATCGTGCCTACGGGCGGTTTGCTCGGCTGGTTCAACAAGTTCTTTGCACGCACCACCGAACGCTATACCGGCAGCGTCGCGAAGATCGTGCGCAAGACCGGTCGCTACCTGCTGGTCTATGCGGCGATTCTGGTCGCGATGGGCTGGCTGTTCAACAAGCTGCCGGGCAGCTTCCTGCCGGAAGAAGACCAGGGTTATTTCATCAGCATCATCCAGCTGCCCGCCGGCGCGACGCAGGATCGCACGGTGGAAGTGCTGTCGCAGGTCGAGCAGTATTACCTCGGCTTGCCCGAAGTCGAACGCGTCGTCGGCGTCGCCGGTTTCTCGTTTTTCGGTCGCGGGCAGAATGCGGCGATCACCTTCGTGCGCCTCAAGGGCTGGGACGAGCGTCCGGGTCAGGACAGCAGCGCGCCTGCGCTGGCGCGCAAGGCCAACATGATGCTGTTCCGCATCAAGCAGGCGATGATCTTCGCGATCAACCCGCCGCCGATTCCCGAACTTGCGGCTGCGGGCGGCTTCGATTTCCGCCTGCAGGATCGCGGCGGCATGGGGCGCGAGAAGCTGCTGGAAGCGCGCAACATCGCGCTGGGCATGGCGATGCAGAACCCGGTGCTGGCCGGGGTGCGTCCCGAAGGGCAAGAGGCCGGGCCGCAACTGTTCCTCGACATCGACCGCCTCAAGGCCGAGACGCTGGGCGTGTCCATCACCGACCTGAATGAGACGCTGCAATCGCTGATGGGCGGTGCTTACATCAACGACTTTGTGCGTCAGGGGCGCGTGCTGCGCGTGCAGATGCAGGCCGAGGCCGAGACGCGCCGCACGCCGGAAGACATCCTCAAGGTGTCGGTGCGCAACAACAAGGGCGGCATGGTGCCGCTGTCCGAACTCGCCACGGCGAAGTGGATAGCCGGCTCGCCCAAGCTCGATCGCTACAACGGCCTGCCGGCGATGAAGATCGCCGGCGGCCCCGCACCCGGACGCAGCACCGGCGAGGCGATGACCGCGATGCAGGACATCGCCGACAAGCTGCCGCCGGGTTTCGGCTTCGAGTGGTCCGGCACCGCGCGCGAGGAGATACAGTCCGGCGCGCAGGCCCCGCTGCTGTTCGCCGTCTCGCTGATCGTGGTGTTCCTGTGCCTCGCCGCGCTGTATGAGAGCTGGTCCATCCCGTTCGCGGTGATGCTGGTCGTGCCGCTGGGCGTGTTCGGCGCGGTGCTCGCGGTCACCTTGCGCGACTTGCCGAACGACGTGTATTTCAAAGTCGGCCTGATCGCCATCATCGGCTTGTCGGCGAAGAACGCGATCCTGATCATCGAGTTCGCGCGCCGCATGCAGGATGAAGGCATGGAGCTGATAGACGCGACGCTGGAAGCATGTCGCTTGCGCTTCCGCCCCATCCTGATGACCTCCATCGCGTTCATCGCGGGGGTGTTGCCGCTGGCTATTTCCACCGGTGCGGGCGCGCAGAGCCGCCATGCCATTGGCACCGGCGTCATGGGCGGCATGCTCGCCGCCACCGTGCTCGCGGTGTTCCTGGTACCGGTGTTCTTCGTCGTGATGCGCCGCATCTTCCCCGGCCATGCGCGCAAACATGTGGAGCATGAGGAGGCGCATCATGAATAAGAAATTCGCACTTGCTGCCATCGCGCTGGCGCTCGCTGGCTGTTCGATGGCCCCAACCTATCAGCGCCCCGAAGCGCCGGTCGCCGCCGCTTGGCCGGACAACGTCAGGCTCAAGCTCAGCGGCGAGATGGTGCGCAGCGACCGCTGGCAGGATTACTTCGCCGAGCCGCGTCTGCAAGGCTTGATCGCCGCCGCGCTGGAGCATAACCGCGACCTGCGCATCGCCACTGCCCGCATCGCCGAGGCCCGCGCGCAATACGGCATCGTGCAGGCCGACCGTCTGCCCAACGTCAACGCGACCGCCGGGCGCAATGCCTCGCTGACCCCGGCGGGCGCATCCGCATTCAGCCCGAATGCGATCCACAGCCAACGCTACGACGTCGGCCTCAGCCTGCTGTCGTTCGAGCTGGACTTCTGGGGGCGCGTCACCAGCCTGAACGATGCGGCCAAGGCGAGCTACCTCGCGACCGAAGAAGCGCAGCGCGCGTTCCGCCTGTCGCTGATCGCCGATGTCGCGAACGCCTACCTGTCGCTGCTGGAACTGCGCGAACGCGCCGAACTGGCCGTGTCCACCGCAAAGACGCGCACCGAATACCGCGAACTGACGATGCGTCGCCGCGAGATGGGCGTGTCCAGCGACATGGATTACTTGCAGGCCGAGGGTGCATATCAGGCCGCACTCGCCGAGCAGTCCAATCTGGAGCGGCAACAGGCCGCCGCCACGAATCTGCTCGACTTGCTGGTCGGCCACCCGGTCGCGCAGCTCAAGGACTTGCCGTCGGGCCGTCCGCTGGCCGGGCAGGACATCGGCGCAGTTCAACTCGCCGAACTGCCCGCCGAAGCGCTGCTGCGCCGTCCCGACGTGCTCGCCGCCGAGCTGCGCCTGCTCGCCGCGAACGCGAACATCGGCGCGGCGCGCGCCGCCTTCCTGCCGCGCGTCACCCTGACCGGCAGCGTCGGCACCGCCAGCCGCACATTGAACGGCCTGTTCGATCCGGGCAGCGGCGCGTGGAGCTTCCAGCCGTCGCTGGCGATGCCGCTGTTCGACGCCGGGCGCAACTCGTCCAATCTGGATGTCGCCGAGGCGCGCAAGGTGATCGCGGTCGCCGACTACGAGAAGACCATCCAGCAGGCGTTCCGCGAAGTGGCGGATCTGCTGAACGCGCGCGAACAACTGGCCACGCAACTGGCCGCGCAGCAGGCCAACGCCGCAGCACAGGCTCAACGCTTGAAGTTGGTCGAGGCGCGTTACCGGGTCGGCATCGCCAACCACCTCGAACTGCTGGATGCGCAGCGCGAATCCTTCGCCGCGCAACAGGGCGCGCTGCAAGTGCGCCGCCTCCAGCTCGCCACCGCGACCCAGCTCTACAAGGCGCTGGCGCGCGGCACCGAAGATGCGCCGGAGGAGCGCAAGCCGTGACCGTCGCCGTCAGCGAACAGACGCGCGAGCGCCTGCTGAGCGCGGCGCGCGAGGTGTTCTCCGAATGCGGCTTTCAGGGCGCGACCGTGCGCGAAATTTGCCGCCGCGCCGGGGCCAACGTCGCCGCGGTGAACTACCACTTCGGCAGCAAAGACGGCCTGCTGGCCGAGGCGCTGCACTTCGAATCGCTGAAGCTGTTGCAGGATACCAACGCCAGCGCCGACGCATGTCCCGAGGTGCGGCTGAACCTGTTCATCCGCGACTTCATGCACATGCTGCTGGACGAAAACAGCACCTCGTCGCAATGCAAAATCATGGCGCGCGAACTGGCCGACCCCACCCCCGCGCTGGACCAGATCGTGCGCGAAGCCATCGCCCCGCTGCACGAGTACCTCGCCAATCTGGTGAACGAAATCGTCGGCGACGGAATGAGCGAAACCGAACTGCATCGCTGCGTGCACAGCATCACCGGACAGTGCCTGTACTACCACCACTCCCACCCCGTGCTGCAACGCCTGCATCCCGAATTGCGTTACGACGGCAAGGAGATCGACGCGATCGCGAAGCACATCGCGGACTTTTCGCTGCACGGGCTCAAGTTCTTCGCTAAATCAGCCTGATTCGGCCCGCCTCAGGAAATGCCTAGGCCGAAATATATAGATATTTCGGCCTATTGACGCTTTGAGGTAAGGCGGGGCAGACTTCCCTCCGTTATATCGTACGAAGGTATAGCGGAATAGGGGCTGTGATGTATGGATGCCCCTGTGTTTTTTATATCGGGCCTCTTCGCCCATATAACAAAAAGGCCTCCAGATCATGATTAGCAAAGATATCGAAGCCAAGGCATATTTCGTCCATACCCTTGAATGGATCATGGCGGTGATGCATCGTTATTCCAGCCCAATACAATTTGGCCTGGTGCATATTGCTCATGGAAACGGGAATGAAATCGGCGAAACATACGGTGCACAAGAAGCGCTCAAGCAACTCGTTGCCGTAACGGATGCTTTGCGGAATGCCTTTCGCAAAACCGATCTGGTGGCCAGAGACGGCAGCGATTTTTGGGTAATTATTCCCTATACCCCTGCCACGGAGAAAATTTTCGATAAGGTCGCGAATATATTGCAAGACGCGGTTCACGACGGTTTGCATATAGTGGAACGGGAAATTTCGATTTTTTCTCTTCCTATGCCGCTGACTGAATTAGGCAATGATCCCAACAAGTTAACCGCAATTGAATTTCTTTCGCATCTGAAAGAGAACAGGCATCGTTACAGAAGCCATCACTTATGCCAGCCCTCAAGTGTGTAGCAAGAAAAGAAGGGCAAGCTTAATCAGTTCTGAAGTTGCCTGGTAAGACCATCCTGAATTACCTTTCCGGCTGCCGTTCGCGATAAACGGCCCGGAAATTCCGCCCGTATTCTTCTGGCGATAGTCAGATAGACTGTTTGCATTCCGCGCTTGACGACAAAACGCCGAATGGGTTCTACTCTGCCCCCGCGCCGCCCAAGGCTGCGTGGACACCAACCGCACGACATCCGCTGAAGACATGGAAACTAAAATCCAGCAAGCGGAGTTACTGCCGATCTAACCATAAGGGGGAGAAACCAATGAATAAATGGTGGGGCGATCTTTCGCTCAAGAACAAGCTGCAGATTCCGGTGCAGCTGATTCTGATGCTGATCCTGCTGACCGGGCAGCATTTTGCGTTCGTCTGGTTCGAGGAACGCATGCTGGACGAGGTCAAACACAAGACGGCGCTATCCGCCGAGGTGGCGTTCCGCGGCATGAATGCGCTGATGCTCAACGGTGAGATCAGCGATCCGGAGCGGCGCAAGCAGGTGCTTGAGGGGGTGCAGCGCGACAAGCAGCTGAATCTGGCCGAGGTGCGTCTGATCCGCGGCAAGCCGGTGCAGGACCAGTACGGCCCCGGCACGGCGAACGAACAACCCCAGGACGAGATGGATCGCGCGGCCTTGTCGGGCGCGGGACCCCAAGTGGGTGAGGTCGCGCATGCCGGAGACCGGGCGACCCTGCGCATGGTCGTGCCCTTCCTGGCCAGCAAGGATCACGGCGGCGTCAACTGCCTGCAATGCCATACCGTACCGGAAGGTTCGATTAATGGTGCGGTGAGCGTGGTCGCCGACGTATCGCACGAATATGCATTCATCAGCCGCGCCAACATCGTGTTGTGGGGCGCGCAGGTGTTCATCCAGGTCGTGCTGTTCTTCGTCGTCGGCGCGGTGATCAACCACGTGATCCGGCCGGTCCGGGATTTGCAGCAGGTCATGCTGGCGATACAGGCGGACGGCGACCTGACCCGCAGGGCGCCGGTGAGTGGCAACGACGAAATCGGCCAGATTTCGCGGGCGTTCGATGCGCTGATGGGGAGCTTGGCCGAGGCGTTGCGCCGGGTGCATGCCGGCGCGGAGGACGTGATGAACACCGCGGCCAAGCTGGCGCAGGTGTCCGGCAAGGTGACCGAGGGCTCACTGGTGCAAAGCGAGGCGGCGGCCTCGACCGCGGCTTCGGTTGAGCAGATGACCGTCAGCATCACCTCGGTCGCCGACAGCACCGAGGAGGTGCGCAGGCTGTCCGGGGATAGTCTGGCGCGTACCCGCGAAGGCAACGAGAGTGCGGCGGAGATGATACGGGAGGTGCGCCGCATCGAGGAAACGGTCAAACAGGTCGCCGCCTCGGTCGAGGAATTTGTGCAGAGCACCCGTTCCATCGCAGGCATGACCCAGCAAGTCAGGGACATCGCCGACCAGACCAACCTGCTGGCGCTGAATGCGGCGATCGAGGCAGCGCGCGCCGGCGAGCAGGGGCGCGGCTTCGCGGTCGTGGCGGACGAGGTGCGCAAGCTGGCCGAGAAGTCATCGCAGTCCGCCGGGGAGATCGACGGGGTGACCACCACGCTGAGCGACAAGGCCGCGCGTGCCGAGGAAGCCATCGAGAGCGGGCTGACTTCGCTGCACGCGACGCTGGAACACATCGACCGTGTCACCGTTATGCTGGATCAGGCCGGCAATTCGGTCGGCGAGGCCAGCAACGGCGTGAACGACATCGCCGCGACGGTGCGCGAACAGAGCCAGGTCAGCACCCAAGTCGCACAGCATGTCGAGAATATCGCGCGCATGGCGGAAGAAAACCATGTCGGCATCATGCAGACCGCCGACGATATCCGTCATCTGGGCGAACTGGCCGAGGAACTGGAAGCGGCGATTCGCCGTTTCAAGGTGTAGTCGGTTCCGGGATGCGGCCAAGAGTCGCATCCCGTTCTTCCGTTAGCTTCGGCTCGACATTGTTTCGAGCCGGACGCGTCCGGGGGGGCGCAACGCCCCACGATTCCCGAGCAAAGGCATCACCGGCCTTTGATACAATCCCGCCCATTCATCCAGCGGGAACCCACCATGCAAGAACTCATCCTGACCCGTCCCGACGACTGGCACCTGCATCTGCGCGACGACGCACTGATGGCCTCGGTGCTGCCGGACACCGCGCGCCAGTTCGCCCGCGCGATCGTGATGCCCAACCTGCGTCCGCCTGTGACCACCACCGAGCAGGCACAGGCCTACCGCGCGCGCATCCTTGCCGCGTTGCCAGCGGGCATGAGCTTCGAGCCGCTGATGACGTTGTACCTGACCGACAACACCGGCGCGGAAGAGATCAGAAAAGCCAAGGCCAGCGGCATCGTCCACGCGGTGAAGCTGTATCCGGCGGGTGCGACCACCAATTCCGACGCGGGCGTCACCGACCTGCGCAAGACCTATGCCGCGCTGGAGGCGATGCAGGAATGCGGCATGCCGCTGCTGGTGCACGGCGAAGTGACCAGCCCCGACATCGACATCTTCGACCGCGAGGCGGTGTTCATCGAACGCGTGATGCAGCCGCTGCTGAAGGACATGCCCAACCTGCGCGTGGTGTTCGAACACATTACCACCAAGGACGCCGCACAGTTCGTCGCGAGTGCGCCCGACAACATCGCCGCGACGCTCACGCCGCAGCATCTGCTGTACAACCGCAACGCGATGCTGGTCGGCGGCATCCGCCCGCACTTCTATTGCCTGCCGATACTCAAGCGCGAGACGCACCGCGAGGCGCTGGTGCAGGCCGCAACCAGCGGCAGCAAAAAATTCTTCCTCGGCACCGACAGCGCCCCGCATGCGCAGCACACGAAAGAAAACGCCTGCGGCTGCGCCGGCTGCTATTCCGCGCATAACGCGATCGAGCTGTATGCCGAAGCGTTCGAGCAGGCCGGCGCGCTGGACAAGCTGGAAGCCTTCGCCAGCTTCCACGGCGCGGACTACTACGGCCTGCCGCGTAACACCGGCAAGATCACGTTGCGCCGCGAGGAGTGGCAAATGCCGCATTCGGTGGAATTTGGCGGCTCCAGCCTCGTGCCGTTGAGGGCGGGCGAGATGATGAAGTGGAAGCTAAATTAAAAGAGCTCAGCCTCGAATTAAAACCATGAGCCAACTTTTCACTCCATACACACTCGGCAAGCTGCAACTGCCCAACCGCATCGTCATCCCGCCGATGTGCCAATACTCGGCCGTGGACGGCAACGCCACCGACTGGCATGTGATGCATTACGGCATGCTGTCGCATTCCGGCGCAGGGTTGCTGATCATCGAGGCGGCCGCAGTGGCGCCGGAAGGGCGCATCTCGTTTGCCGACATCGGCCTGTGGTCGGACGAGAATGCGATGGCGCTTAAGCGCGTGCTGGATGCGGTGCACAAGTATTCCGCGATGCCCATCGCCATCCAGCTGGCGCATGGCGGACGCAAGGCATCCTCGGACATCTCGTGGAAGGGCGGGCGGCAACTGGCCCTGAACGAAGGCGGCTGGCAGACGGTGGCGCCTTCCGCGTTGCCGTTCGCGCCGACGGATCGCGCTCCGCAGGCGCTGGACGAAGCGGGCATGCAGCGCGTGAAGCTGGCGTTCGTGATCGCCGCCCAGCGCGCCCAGCGCATCGGGATGGATGCGATCGAGGTGCATGCG
>MGWR01000003.1:0-4247 GCA_001801085.1 Gallionellales bacterium GWA2_60_142
GATGGTGGTCTGCCCCTGCACCATGGGCACGCTGGGCAAGATCGCCGGCGGCATCAGCGACGACCTGATCTGCCGCGCAGCCGACGTGATGCTGAAGGAAAAGCGCACATTGATCTTAGTGCCCAGAGAGATGCCCTTCTCCGCTATCCATCTGGAGAACATGCTCAAACTGTCGCATGCAGGAGCAGTCATCATGCCGCCGAATCCGGGCTTCTATCATCATCCGCAGAGCGTGCAGGATATTGTGGATTTTGTGGTGGCAAGGGTGATGGATCATCTGGGGGTTGAGCAGGATTTGATGAAGAAGTGGGGCGAATAAGGACGTTGGTTTAGGCCGTTCGTGTGCGCACCTGAGACCGTTCGTCCTGAGTAGGCGTAGCCGTATCGAAGGATGGGCGTAGCCCGCAGTTCTTGAATTAAAAATCAAAACCGTCGGGGGTTGCCCGACAGCAAGTCCCTTTCTTTTGCTTCGCCAAAAGAAAGGAACCAAAGAAAAGGCGACCCCGGTTTACCGCCGCTTCGCGGTTCCCTGCGTTGCTCGACTGGTCAGGCGGCTGCGGAACTCGCGCTTCGCGCTCAGACAGTCCTCGCCGACTACCCCTGACCAGCCTCCGCTACTCGGCGGCGCACAGGGGAAAGAAAAACAACACCTAAAACCACCGCGTGGGCACTACGTGCCCACACTACTTGGTCGTTTGATACTCATAACTCCAATTCACATCTTTTACTGATTCAAGGATGCACCTCTGCAAGGTACTTAGTAATATTTTGGTGGCAAGTTCAACCCCATCTGAAAAATGCTCCATTGTCTTGTTGTCCTCTTCCCAAGGGTCACTCACGTCATGCCAATACTGCATTTTGGCTGCACCATGAATAAATTTGGATCGAAGATCGTAGAGGTGCCCAACAATGTTTAGTTTTTCTGGATTAGCACCAAGCCACATTTGGCACTTATGAGACAGTTGTCTGCGGAGATCACCAATGCCATCGCAATAAAACGACTCTAGGCCTTGCATAGAACGAAACAGGGTCTCTCCGTCATGCCTCCAGCCAAGACCTAAAACATGCGTAAACGCAGCAAGGGTGCGTTGGACTCTTGTAGTGGCAAAGGATGACTCTGAAAAGCCAATTGATTTGGCCCATACAGCAACCAAGTTGAAATCAATAAACTTAATTTCTGGCCAATCGTTTTGAGTAAGTTCGCTTGGGTGGCAGCATGAAAGGAAGTGCTTCTTTTCAATTTCCATTAGCGCCACATTACCGTCCGTGACTAGACCTTCACTTGTATAAATGGTACCCGGGTAAGCCAGCTCTGATAACTGAAGCGCAAGAGATAGCGCCTTCTCCAAATAGTGTGCAGCTATTGCATCGAGATAGGACATATCACAACCCGATTCCGGATTATTCCTTGTATCTACGAAAGACACAGTGGCCGTTATGCCGTAAATATCAAATAAGGGCGATGTAATCAAAGATGAGTTGCGCGCGAGATAGGCCATGCCTCCTTTCTCAGGAGGCTCATCCGAAATACTTATCGCAGACACTTCTGGAGCCAGAATCGGAAGGACTTCTAGCAAGGCAATGAGGAAAGACTGAATACAGCTATCGACAGCCTCAGAATGCACGTCATCGTCAAAGATCGTGCTCCGAATTGGGAGCCACGCGGTAACAATTTTAGTATGCGAAATTGGTGTCATAGCTCAATGTACCGGAGTCGGATTGTTTTGCCTATCGCCGCAGCATGGAGGGCAACTTGTTGCCCTCCATCAGGGGTTACGGTTTTGAATTTCCTTTCCCCTGTGCGCCGCCGAGTAGCGGAGAACGGTCAGGGGTAGTCGGCGAGGACTGTTTGAGCGCGTAGCGCGAGTTCCGCAGCCGCCTGGCCGTTTGAGCAACGCAGGGAACCGCGTAGCGGCGGCAAACCGGGGGCGCCTTCTTTGGGTTACTTTTCTTGGCAAGACAAGAAAAGTGACTAGCTGTCGGGCTACCCCCGACGGTTTTGGTTTTAATGTTGGGTTACGCGCTGCACGCTAACCCAACCTACGCTCAAGCTGCTTAAGTACCTTCCTCACCGGCGTCGGTATCGCCCCCCTCAACGCCTCCTCCACATCTATCCACAAACTCCCCGCCTGCTGCACCCGTAGCGGCTTGCGCGCCACGCGCAACAGCACCGGCGTGATGTGCAGCTTGAAATGCGTGAAGGTATGCGCGAACTCCGGTAGGTCGATACGCTCGCTCACCTCTATGCCGTTGCGCTGCAGATAATCCTCCGCAACACCCTGCCCGTCGTCGATTTGCGGCGGACACCACAGCCCGCCCCAGATGCCGCTGCCGGGGCGCTTCTCCAGCAGGATGTCGTTGTTATGCATCAGCAGCAGGAAGGTAGCGTGACGCTCCGGCACGGACTTCTTCGGGCGCGGTGTGGGGAGTTCGGCGATGCGGTTCGAGTTCAATGCGACGCAGTCTGCGTTCACCGGGCATTCGCCGCACTTCGGTTTGCCGCGCGTGCAAACGGTCGCGCCTATGTCCATCAGCGCCTGGGTGTAGATGGCGATGTCGCGCGGCGGCAGCAATGACTCGGCCTGCTGCCACAACTGCTCTTCGACCTTCTTGTTCCCCGCCCAACCCTCGATGCCGCACCAGCGCGCGAGCACGCGCTTGACATTGCCGTCGAGGATCGCGCGGCGCTCGTGATACGCCAGTGCGCAGATCGCGGCGGCGGTGGAGCGGCCTATGCCGGGGAGTTCGAGGATGTCGTCGAGTTGGCGCGGAAATTCTCCGTCGAACTTTTCGACGACGATGCGCGCGGCCTTGTGCAGGTTGCGGCCTCTGGCGTAGTAGCCGAGGCCGCTCCAGTGCGCGAGCACTTCGTCTTCGGTCGCGGCGGCGAGAGCGGCGACGGTCGGGAACGAGGCGACGAAGCGCTGGTAATACGGGATGACGGTGGCGACCTGCGTCTGTTGCAGCATGATCTCGGACAGCCACACGCGATAGGCATCCTGTCCCTGCCAGGGCAGGTCGTGGCGTCCGTGTTGGCGTTGCCAGCGGATGAGGCGAGAGGCGAAATTCATTTCGTCACACCGGCAAAAGCCGGTGTCCAGTCAAATAAAAACGCTGGATTCCGGCCTGCGCCGGAATGACGTGCTTCCATGTCACCGGAACAAGCCCTTGAGGCTGTCCTTCAGCTGATCCTGCACTCGGGTCTTGATCTCTTCCTTCTTGGCCTCGACCTTTTGCTTCGCGGCTTCGCCTACCATCGCACCGAAATCCAGCGTGTATTTCAGGTCGGCGAACGGGCCGCTGACGCGCACCGGGACGGTGAGGCCACCGACTGCATCCTTGCCGCCCTGTCCTTCCAGCGTCTTCGCCAGCGTGGCCTTGGCGAGGTAGTTCATGCTGTCGCGACCGATGTCGATGTCGCCGTTGCCGGAGAGGCGCAGCAGCGGCGATTTCAGCGACAGGTCGTCGTTGTGCGCGACGCCGTTGTTCACCTTGAAGCTGGCCTTGAGTTCGCTGAAATCGGTCTTTTCTGTGCTGTCGGCCGACGTGGTCTGCGCCTTGCCCAGCATGCCTTGCGCGTCGCGCAGCTTCTTCGCGATGTTGATGCCCTTGATCGCGCCGTCGGCGAGGTTCAGCGATATCGTGCCGTTCAGCGCCTGCTTCATCGCACTCACGGTGTCGCCGCGCAACGTCAGATTCATGCCGACGTTGCCGCGGCCCTCTAGTGTGTCGAAGTCGGCGGCATCCTTGGTCAGCGCGGCGATGTCGACGCCGCTCAGCGTCTGGTTCACGGCAATCACCGGCGTGGCCTGCGCGTTGACGCTGAGGCTGCCGTTGACGCTGCCCTTGTACAGGTTGGCCGACAGCGGGGCTATGTTGAGCTGGCCGTTATGCGCCTTCATCTCGAGTTTCAGATTGGAGGTCTTCACGTTCGCCACCTTGAGCGAACCGATGCGAAGGCTGCCTTCGAGATTCAGGCTGCGCAATGCGGACAGGTCGATGGGCTGCTCCGGCCCGTTCTCTTTCGGAGCTCCGGCTTCTTTCTTCGGCATGTAGAGGTCGGCGTCGAACTGGTCGACATCCACGTCGAAGCGGATCGCCGGATCGGCAAAGCCGTTCACCGCAACCTTGGCCTTGACCTGACTTTGCAACAATCCGCCCGCCAGTTCGACATCGACATGCTCCTTGTCCGCGTCGAACGCGAAGCTGCCCTTCATCTCGCTCTTGACCTGCTTGCCGGGCAGCGC
>MGWR01000003.1:4258-15331 GCA_001801085.1 Gallionellales bacterium GWA2_60_142
TCCTTGGTCACTGCGATCTTCGGCGCATCGAGTGCAACTTCGAACGCGTCCTTGCCCTTGGTTCCGCTGGCCTTCACCGCGAAGTTCTGCGTGCCGTACTGCTGCGCGGAAACATCCGCGCTCACGTCGCCGCCGGCTTGCAGCTTGAGGTTGCCGATGTCCAGCGCCGTGCCGCTGGCCTGCAGATCCAGCCCTTCCAGCTTGTAGAGCTGCTTGTCGAGATCGAAGGTCAGCGTGGTCTTCAGTTGGGTGGCGATGTCCAGCTTGGGCTGGTTGGCCTGCACCGCAGCCGACAGGTCTATCTTGCTCGGCACGCCGTTGGCGATGCGCCCGGTGTGCAAATTGAGATCCTTGATCGCGTATTGCGCGCCACTGCCTTCGTCGCGGTAAGTCAGCGAAGTCTTCTCGATGGAGACGGCGGCGATATCGAACTCGACCTGCTGTTTTTCAGAAGTCTTCGTCTCGTCCTTGGACAGCAGGTCGTCGATGTTGGTCGTGCCGTCCTTATGCTTGACCAGCGTCGCCTGCAAGCCGCTGACCGCGACCTCGTCCACTACAGCCCGACCGGAGAACAGCGGCATCAGCGCGAGCGAGACGCGGGCGGATTCGATGGCGGCGAACTGTTGCTCGTTCTTGAATTCGGACAGCGACACCTTGCCCAGATTCGCGCCGATGTTGGGGAAGAACGACAGCGTGATGTCGCCATCGATGCGCAGGTCGCGCTGTTTGCTTTCCTTCACCGCCTTGACGATCTCGTCCTTGTAATCGTTCGGATCGAAGGTCGCCGCGAGATAAGCCGCGCCCGCGACGGCAACGCCGACCACGGAGCCCGCGCCGATCAGGGTGTACTTGAGGATTTTGTTCATGATCGCCTCGCGGAAGATAAGTGAGGCCGATTATAGCGGAGGGAAGACGAGTTAATGCCCGCCCGCAACATTAGACTACCTCGAAAAACCGTAGCGAGCGGCTCGAGTGCAAGGCGCACGGAGCACAGAAACCGGAACGTACTTAAAGTACGTGAGGATTTCGAGCACCGCGCAACGCCGCGAGCGGATGGGTGGCGGCAGTGCCGCCGGGTACCCACCGGCCTACCCCTTGCGGGTGAATCGAGTCGCGCAGTAGGTTTTCAAATGACTTTCGAGTAACGCGCGTGCTCGGTGCGGGTCCGCAGGTACTTGTCGAACACCATGCAGATGTTGCGGATCAGCATGCGGCCCTTGGGGGTGACGACGATGCGTTGCGGCGACAGTTCCAGCAAGCCTTCGCGCTCGTATTCGCGCAGCTCGTCCTGCTCGGTGGCGAAGTAGCTGTCGAAGTCGATCTTGAACTCGCGATCGAACGCCGGCTTGTCGAGTTCGAAATGGCACATCAGCGCCTGGATGATCTCGCGACGGATCATGTCGTCATGGTCCAGCACGATGCCGCGCATGACCGGCAGTTCGTTGCGGTCGAGCGCGTCGTAGTACTGCTCCAGTTCGCGGAAGTTGCCGCTGTAGGTCGGCCCGACCTTGCCGATGGCACTGACGCCGAGCGCGACCAGGTCGCAGTCGGCGTGGGTGGAATAGCCCTGAAAGTTGCGGTGCAGCATGCCTTGGCGTTGCGCGACGGCTAGCTCGTCTTCCGGCTTGGCGAAGTGGTCCATGCCGATGTAGACGTAGCCCGCGCCGGTCAGCTTGTTCACCGCCATGCTGAGGATGTCGAGCTTCATCTGTCCGCTCGGCAGGTCTTCTTCGTGGATGCGGCGCTGCGGCATGAAGAGGGTCGGCATGTGCGCGTAGTTGTAGATCGACAACCGATCCGGGTTCGCGGCGATGATGCGATCCAGCGTACGGCCAAAGCCTTCCAGCGTCTGCTTGGGCAGGCCGTAGATCAGGTCGATGCTGACCGACTTGAAGCCGTTGGCGCGCGCGGCAGCGATGATGCGCAGCGTCTCTTCCTCGCTCTGGATGCGGTTGACCGCCTTCTGCACTTCTTCGTCGAAGTCCTGCACGCCGATGCTGATGCGGTTGAAACCGGTCTGGCCGAGCAGCGCGATGGTGTCGTCGCTGACCTTGCGCGGATCGATCTCGATGGAGTATTCGCCGTCCGGCACCATCTTGAAGTGTTTGGCTATGGCCGCCATCACTTCGCGGATTTCGTCGTCGGACAGGAAGGTCGGCGTGCCGCCGCCGAAGTGCAACTGCTCCAAGGTCTGGCCCGGCCCGAGCAGCTCGGCCTGCATCGCCATTTCCTTGAGCAGGTAGCGCACGTATTCGGCAGACTTGCTGCGATCCTTGGTGATGACCTTGTTGCAGGCGCAGTAGAAGCACAGCGTGTTGCAGAACGGGATATGAATATACAGCGACAGCGGGCCACCGCCGGATGCGCGGCGCTGGGCGACCCAGCGCTTGTAGCTGTCGGCGTTGAAGTCCTTGGCGAAACGGTCGGCGGTCGGATAGGAGGTGTAGCGCGGGCCATTCTTGTCCAGCCGGCGTATCAACTCCAAGTCTACGACCAGTTGGTTGACTGCATTATTCATTAGTATCCCCCCAAAAAATCGGCTGGCATTATGCCATTTAGCGCTCATCCTTGCTTCATCGACGTAATGCGGCAATTTGTCTCATTCCCTTCCTGCGCCAAAGTCGGTATGCTGCGCGTCGATTTCCCGTTCCAAACCACATGAAGGAGGAGAATTATGAGCCAACAATTCGACATTTCGACTGAGGTCATGACACGCGCCAAATGGCCGCACGAGATTTTCCTGATCAATCTGGTGTTCAACCACATCCTGGTGTTCGCTTCCACTTTCGGCGTGTTCAGCACCTTCCCGCTGATGGTGCTGATCGTGCCGCTCACGTCGTTCGCGATCACCGCCTATATCATCGTCAAGGGCAAGCAGGTCATGAAGAGCGACGAGCCCCACTTCGTCAAGGCACACTGGAACATCGCCGCCAAACGCAACACGCATTTCATGTGGCTGCTGAGCATTACCTGCGTGCTGGTCGGCGGCGGATTCTGGCTGTCCCATGCGATGGGCTGGTCCAAGATCGCCACGATCGCGCTGATCGGCGGCGTCGGCCTGCTGCCGTTCATGGTGTCGCTGCTGGTGCTGATCGTGCTCGGCAACGACTCGATGTATCAGGCGCGCCACGGCAAGCTGCCGAAACGCTACGCCGAATCCAGCACTGTCGCCGCATCCGCCCAGGCCTGACCATTCCATTCCGCGCATAAAAACTGAAAACTCGGGCATGAAAACAGAAAACAAAATCTACCTTATCGTCGGCGTCGTTTCCGTCCTGCTTCTGGTCGGCTCGTTCCTGATCCCTGGCGAGCCCACGATGAAGGACGACCTGCCTTGGCATATCGAGCATCCTGCGCCCAATTCCGTGCGCGTGTTCGGCCTGACGTTGGGACAATCGAACACCAGCGACGCCGTGAAGAAATTCAAGGAAGAAGGGAAGCCCAGCCTGTTCAAGGCGCCCAGCGGTCAATTGATCGCCGAGGTGTTCTTCGAGCAGGTCGATCTCGCCGGTCTGCGCTCCAAGATCGTGCTGACCGTCGAAGTGCCCGAAGCGGAGCTGAAGGGGATGTACGAGCGCGGATTGCGCATCGCAGCCACCGGCAGCGGCAAGAAGATCACGCTGGCGCCGGAAGACATCACCCGGCTACACGCCTATCCGATCGGTAGCCTGACCTACATACCGGGCTTCCGCGTCGAGGAGGAGATGTTCCTGAAGCGTTTCGGCCAGCCGGCCCAGCGCGTGAAGGAGAAGGAAAACGGCGCGATCCACTGGCTATACCCGCAGAACGGGCTGGACATCACGCTGAGCGGAGAAGACAAGCCGCTGCTGCAATACGTCTCGCCGACACAGTTCCACAAGCTTTCCGAGCCGCTGCTGACGCACGGCGAGGTTGTCGCGCAATCGGCAGTACCGGCAGTAAAGCCGTAGCCCGGGTCAATCCGCTTCAATCGCAAGGTGGGCCCCGCCCACCTACCTGCTAAAAACTTCTATCCGCCCACGGAATACACGAAGTGGGGTAAGCAGGCATTCCGCCGCATGGCGGAAGCTCGCAAAGTCGCGGAACAACACTTGTTAACTCATTCCATGTCTTCCGTGGACAAACGGACTTTCTGGATCATTCGACCGTTTTGTCGCCCGCATCCCGCTTCGCCGCATTATCGCGGCGGGTCGGGTGCGGCATCATGTCCTCGTCGTCGTCCATCAGGATGCGGTTGCCGCCACCTTCCATGTCTTCGTACTGGCCTTTTCTCACCGCCCACACCAGCACCACGACGAACAGCACCCCGAAGAGCATCATGCCGGGGATCAAACTGTAAATCACTTCCATAACATCACCTTTATTTCTTAGTGAACAGCGTGCGTATCCGCGCCGCGTTGCCAATCACCACCAGCGAGCTGATCGGCATCGTGATCGCCGCGACCAGCGGGCTGACCATAGCCATCATCGCCAGCGGCACCATGATCGCGTTATACACGAAAGACAGCCCGATATTCTGCTTGATCGTGAGCAGCGTGCGGCGCGACAGTTGCACCGCTTGGCGCACCTTTTCCAGTTCGTTGTGCATCAGCACGATGTCGGCGCTTTCCACCGACACATCGGTGCCCGAGCCCAGCGCGATACCGACGTCGGCGCGAATCAGCGCCGGCGCATCGTTGATGCCGTCGCCCACCATCGCCACAACCGCGCCTTTATGCTGCAACTCCTGAATCACCCTATCCTTGTCCTGCGGCAGTACTTCGGCGATCACTTCCATGCCGCCCAGTTGCCTCGCGACGGCCTCGGCCACCGTGCGGCGGTCGCCGGACAGCAACGTCATCGCGATGCCTTCCGCACGCAACTCGTTCACCAGTTGCAGCGCGTCGCCGCGCAACTTGTCGGCCAGCGCTAGAATCGCGACATGCGTCCCGCCTTGCGCGACATGCACGCAGCTCATCGCCTGCGCTTCCAGTTCATGCGCCTGTGCCAGCAGGCTATCGTCCAGCGCGACCCCGTTTCGCGTCAGCCATTCGGCGCTGCCCAGCAGCACAGCCTGCCCAGCCACATTCGCCGCCACGCCCAATCCCGCCGTAGCATGGAAGCCGCTCACCGCGATATCGCGATAGCCCAGCTCCCGCGCATCGGCTTCGGCGACGATGGCCCTGGCCACGCTGTGTTCGCTGTAGCGCTCCACTGCCGCCGTATCGCGCAACACTTGCTGCATGTCGCTGCCGGCGACGACATGCAGTTGCGCGACGCTCATCTTGCCCTCGGTCAGCGTGCCGGTCTTGTCGAACACGAAGTGCGTGACCTTGGACAGCGTCTCCAGCACCAGGCCATTCTTGACCAGAATGCCGTGCTTCGCCCCCAGCCCCGAGGCCACCGCGATGGACATCGGCGTCGCCATGCCCAGCGCGCAGGGGCAGGTGATGATCAGCACCGAGGTCCCCGCCATCAGCGCGATTTCGAAACTTTCTCCATGCCAGAGGAAGAAAGTCAGCCCCGCGCAGATCAGCGTGACCAGCACGAACCAGGGCACGATGGTGTCGGCCAGCCGCTGGATCGGCGCCTTGGAGGACTGCGCCTCCTCGACCAGACGGATAATCTTGGACAGCGTGGTGTCCTGCAGCAGCGAGCGCACCTCGACCAGCAACGCACCGGCGGTGTTCAACGTGCCGGCCGATACTTGTGCACCGACCGCCTTGCTCACCGGCACGGACTCGCCGCTCAACATCGATTCGTCCACGGCGCTATGGCCTTCCAGCACCATGCCGTCCACCGGCACCTTGTGGCCGGGCTTGATCAGCACCTGGTCGCCCGGCTTCACGCCGCGTATCGGCGTCATCTGCTCCTGTCCGTCTCGCATCACGATCGCGACGCGCGGCTGCAACTCCATCAGCCGCTTGGTCGCGGACAAGGCTTGATGGCGGAACATGCCTTCGAGGTAACGCCCGATCAGGATGATGAAGGTCAGGTTGGTGACGATGTCGAAATACACTTCGCCAACGGTGCTTGCCGTGACCGTCACGTACACGGAATAGACATAGGTGACCGACAGGCCGAAGGCAATCGGCATGTCCATCGTCAGGTGGCCGGCACGCAGGCCGCCGAACGCGCCGCGGTAGAACGGGTAGCCCGCATAGAACAGCGTCGGCGTCGCCAACGCCAATCCCATCCAGTGGAAGAACTGGCGGAACTCGTCCTCGTTCGCGCCGCTGTACAGCGCGATCGATATCCACATCATGTTCATCATCGCGAATCCGGCGAAGAACAGGCGATAGAGCATCGCGCGGTTGGCCTTCTTGATCGACCCCTCGGCGCTCTCGGGATCGTAGGGAACCGCGGAATAGCCGATTCTGGCCAGCGCACGGATCAGGTCGGAAAGTTTGTTCTGGCGGTTATCCCAGCGCAGATGCAGACGCTTGGCGGCCAGATTGACGTCGGCGGACAGCACGCCGGGCCTGCGCTTCAGGCTGCGCTCGATCAGCCATACGCAAGCGGCGCAGTGTATGCCTTCGACCAGCAGATGGATGTCGCGTATGTCGCCCGAGCAGGTGGTGAATTCACACTGCACTTCGTCGAAATCGTAGATTTCGACATCCTTGGGCGGCTCCGGCGGAGGGCCCAGCAGCGCGCCTTCTGGTGTGCGCTGGTAATAGCCCTGCAACCCCGCCTCGTGGATCGCCTCGCAGACCGACTGACAGGCAAAGCAGCAGAAGCGCCGCTCCGCCCCCTCCAGCACCGAGCGGTAGTCGGCATCGGGAGCGATAGGCAGGCCGCAATGGTAACAAACGCCGTTGGCGTGCTCGCTGTGTTGCGTCATCTACGATTGCTTACTCGGCTTTTTCCGCAACCATGAACCTGTCGGTGGTCACCCTGAACTCGTCCTCGCCGCGCTTGAGGTGGATGCGCAATTCCCAGTAACCCTTCAGCGGGAAATTGATGTAGCCCTGGTAATTGCCGGGCGACACTTCCTTGAAAGCTGTGGAGAAATCCTTGCTAGCGTCCGCCGCACGATAGGCCTCGACATCCATCGCGCCGCTCACCGGCTTGCCGTCGCGATCCACCACGCTGATCTCGTACGAGGTCGGCGTGTTCATCACCAGCGACTTGGGCTTCTTGATCGAGGTCTGCCAGGCGAGCGACTGCTGCTCGCGCAACTCTTTCAGCAGCTCTTCGTTGGCCTTGCGGTCCTTGGTCTTGTAGTCCTGCTCGACCAGTGCGGAACGGCTGCTGTTGGCCGAATACATGATAAAGGTGATGTTGACGGCCAACACCACGACGATCAGTGCTATCACCGCCCATACCCACGGGTTGCGCAGGGCTGCCTTGTTATCCTGTGAAATCATTCTCTATCGCTCCTGTCGTATCAGCGCTTTGGGCCGTTGAACTTGGTGCTGTATTGGGCCGTTACCTGCGTATCCTCGACCGCCTGCACCTTGAACTCTAGCGGTGTCACTTCCTTCATGATCTTGTCGCCCTGCGCCTTCACGAAGATCGTGAACGAAGTGCCGCGACCATGATGGGTCAGGTGTGGCTTTTCAGCACCAATGATCTGCTGCCCCTCAATCCCGCCGCTTGCCGACACGGTCACATGCAGATCCTTGTCGGTCTTGTTGAGCACCTTGAACTGGTACTTGTTCTGGATAGAGCCGTCACTGAGAGACACGAACAACGGCTGGCGCTCCGGAATCACGCTCAGCGTCATCGAGCCCATGTGAGTAAGGCCGTACACGATGCCGGCCAGCGCGATCAGGATGATGGAGAGATACACCAACGTGCGCGGATGCTGGTATATCTTCTTGGCAGGCTTACCTTCCAGTTCGTCCAGCGACGCATAGCGGATGAGTCCTTGCGGCTTGCCGATCTTGTCCATGATGGAATCGCAGGCGTCGATACACAGGCCGCAGGTGATGCAGCCCAGTTGCTGGCCGTCACGGATGTCCACGCCGGTCGGGCACACTTGCACGCACTGGAAGCAGTCGATGCAATCGCCTTGCTGCGCCACGACTTCGCCGCCGCGACGCAGTTTGCCGCGCGGTTCGCCGCGATTGAAATCGTAGGTAGGCAGTATGGTCTGCGCATCGCCCATCGTTCCCTGAATACGGGCGTACGGACAGAGCCACAGACAGGTCTGTTCGCGCAGCATTCCGGCCAGGAGGTAGGTGCCTGCAAAGAACATCGCCAGCACCACCCACCCGACCATAGGCAACTGGAAGCTCAGCAACATCTTCCAGTAGTCGAACGCATCGACGAACCAGATCGAGAAGCTGATACCAGTGAGCAGCGCTATGGCCATCCAGGCCAAATGCTTGGCGGCCTTTTTCTTGATCTTGTCCATATCCCACGGTGCGTCGTCAAGCTTGCGGCGTGCGGCCGGATTGCCTTCGATCCTGTCCTCGATCCAGGTGTACCAGTCGGTCCATGCGGTCTGGAAACAGAAATAGCCGCACCATACGCGCGACGCGACCGAGGTCACCGCGAACAGCGTCATCGCCGCCACCAGCAGTACCAGCGACAGCATCCAGATATCCTGCGGCAACACCGTCAGGTTGAAGAAATGGAACTGGCGATGCTCGATATCGAACAGGACGGCCTGCTTGCCGTTCCAGCGCATGTAGGGCAGCAGGAAGAACGGCAGCCACATCGCGAACTGCAAATACGTCTTTACGGTGCGGAAAAATCCCGGCATGCGCTTGGCATGGATGGTCTTGTCGCCCTTGTTCACCGTCCAGGTCTCGAACTCCTGATAAATTCCGGTGACGGTACCGACTTCTTTTTGCTCGACCTGATCGTTCACTTTCTCGCTCCTCTGTTATCCGGTCAGTCGCCGGATTTAAATAGTAAGGTGACTCTGGATGGACTCAGCCGCACCGGCGAAATCAATCCAAAGACACCCTGATGCGGGATGAAAAAAGGAGGAGAGCGAACTCTCCTCCTCTTCATTACAGCCCGAACTTACTGCTTGTCCTGACCTTTGGTGGCATTTCTGTATGCCATATAGAACAGCCACGCGACAACAGCGACCGAACCAACCAAACTGATGATCACACCCCAGAAAACATAATCCTGATTCATCTCTTATCTCCTTTAAGTAAGTTCTGTGCGGGATTTCTCCCGCACAGATTGAGACAAATTACTGCGCCGCAGCAGGTGCAGAAGCTTCAACAGCAGAGGCAGCAGCCTCAACTGGTGCAGCTTCCATCGCCACCGGAGCAGCAGCCTGACCGCCGCCGAACTTATAGACGTACACAGCCAGCTTCTTCATTTCTGCATCGCTCAACTTACCGGCAGCCTTGAAGGACGGCATCACCGCGACACGAGTCTCTGGAGTGCCCGCATTCACACCGTTCTCGATGGTGTACTTGATACCCTCGACTGAACCGTCGAAACGATACACCTTGTCGGTCAGGTTAGCCGAACCCATCGCAGCCACGCCCTTGCCATCTTCGCCGTGGCAAGCAGTACAACCCTTTTCCGCGAACAGCGGAGTAGCGGTCGGTGTGCCTGCTGCAACTGCATTGGCTAGCGTGTCGATTTCGGCGGCGGACAGCATGTCCTTGTGCGCCATCATCATGCCCTGACGGCCATCCGTAATGGACATATGGACGTCGTCGATAGTGCCGCCATACAGCCAGTCGTCATCGTTCAGGATAGGCGCGAACAGACCTTGCTTGTCGGTCGTGCCAACGCCGTTCGTGCCGTGACAGGCTGCGCAGTTGTCACCGAACAGCACCTTGCCGGAGCGGGTGACGTATTCGGTCAGTTCGCCGTCGGCCAAGATAGCTGCCGGAGTCATGTCCTTGAGCTTGGCTTCGTACTTGCCGCGCACTTCGTCCACTACACCCTTGTCTGCTTCCATCTCGTTGATCGCAGTCCAGCCACCGATCCCCTTGAAGAAGTTCGAGGTTGTCGAGACTGGAATCGACGGATAGTACAACCAGTACACACATACCCAGATCGCACTGGCGGTCAAGCCCAACATCCACCACTTCGGCGGCTGGTTGACCAAATCCCCCAGATCGTCATCCCACACGTGGCCTGTCGTTGGCACGCCACCTACATCGTGTTTTTCACTCATCTTTTTTCTCCCACATTGATATGGTCTTCGTCGTGGTCATGACCGCGACATCCATCCCAAAGTATTCGAACAGCTTAGTCACGGTAGTTCACACCTTCTTCGAACTTGACGTGGTTGCCCATCCCTTGCAGGTAGGCGATCAGCGCGTCCATGTCGGTCTTGCCTTCCAGCTGTGCAGCCGCGCCGGCGATGTACTCATCCGTGTAGATGGTCTTCGGGATCGGGTTGAACGGCATGATGGTCAGCACTTCCATGGTCGTGACCGTTTCCGCAACGTCAACCGGCTTGTTTTCCAGCCAGAAGTAGTTGGGCATGACGGACTCAGGCACCACTTCACGAGGATACTTCAGATGGCGACGCTGCCACTCATCCGAATACTTGCCGCCTACGCGAGCCAGATCCGGACCAGTACGCTTGGAACCCCACTGGTAAGTGTGGTCGTACATGGACTCTTCAGCGATCGAGTAGTGACCGTAACGATCCTTCTCGTCACGGAACGGACGAATCATCTGCGAGTGGCACAAGAAGCAGCCTTCGCGGATGTATACGTTGCGGCCTGCCAACTCCAGCGGCTTGTAAGGACGTACGCCGTCGCCAGGCTGCCACTCTTCCAGAGTCTTGTGAGCGGAAGTAGCCGGATTCCAGACGATCTTGTCCATGGAGATGACATTGCCGTTCTGGTCCTTGTGCTGCGTGCCGTTGTACGTACCGTCGCCACCGCTCATCGCGGTGTTCGGCAGATAGAACAACGGAACGATTTCCACGATACCGCCGATCGCCACGGCGAAAGCGGTCATCACAAACATCAGGAGCGTACTGCGTTCGATCTTGTCCTGAAATTTGGTCGAATAAATTTTGTCATGATCAGACATGTTTCACTCCTTATGCATTAGCTGGAACAGCGCTGGCTCCACGCACGGCACTAGCCGTACGCACAGTCATCACGATGTTGTAGAGAGCAATCCAGGCACCCAGGTTGAAGATCGCGCCGCCGATTGCACGCATCGCGTAGT
>MGWR01000004.1 GCA_001801085.1 Gallionellales bacterium GWA2_60_142
CAACCCGAGTGGCCGATCAGCGTGATGAACTCGCCGCGCTCGATCTTCAGATCGATATCCTTGAGTGCGACGAACTCGCCCTGCCGGGTTGCAAACGACATTTGCACGTTCTCGATTTGTACATAACTTTTCATGGCATTCCCGATCAATAGCTGAATCGTTTGGCGATCTGGATCAGCATCATTTCCAGCAGCAGTCCGACGATGCCGACGATGAAGATGGCGATGATGATGTGCTCGACATTGAGGTTGTTCCATTCGTCCCAGACCCAGAACCCGATGCCCACCCCGCCGGTCAGCATTTCCGCCGCAACGATCACCAGCCATGCCGTGCCGATGGCGAGACGGATGCCGGTCAACATGTAAGGCAGCGTGGCGGGGAACAGGATTTTGGTGAATACCTTCCACTCGGACAGGTTGAGTACCCGCGCCACGTTGAGGTAATCCTGCGGCAACTGGCGCACGCCCATCGCGGTGTTGATAATCATCGGCCAGATGCTGGAGATGAAAATCACCCAGATGGCCGCCGGATTCGATGCATTGAACACCAGCAGCCCGATGGGCAGCCAGGCCAGCGGCGACACCGGCCTGAGCATGCTCACGATGGGCGCAGCCATCTTGTTGAGAAAGTCGAAGCGACCGATCATGAAGCCGAGCGGGATGCCGATCAGCGCAGCCAGGCCGAAACCGACGCCAACGCGCCCCAGCGAAGCCAGCACATTCCAGCCTATGCCCTGATCGTTCGGTCCATTCTGGTAGAACGGATCGCTGAACAGGATCACCGCCGAGTCCCATGTCTTGACCGGACCGGGCAGATTCGCGCTGGTCTGCGACACCAGTCCCCAGATCAGCACGAACATTCCCAGCCCCAGCAGCGGCGGCAGAATGTGCTCGGCAAGAAATCTTCGAGCTTTCATCATGCCCTCACCTTGAAGCTCGCGGCATATCCCTTGGGATCCTTGCCGTCCCACACCTTGCCGTCGATCAGCTTGGAACTGCGCATGACATCCTTGGGCACGGCCACCTTGACCTGCGATGCCGCCTGCTTGTACAGGTCGATCTGATTGATCTGCTTGGCGACACCCAGATAGTCGGGATCGGTCTTGAGCAAGCCCCAGCGCTTGTGCTGGGTGAGGAACCACATGCCGTCGGAAAGATAGGGGAAAGGCACTTTGCCGTCGTTAAAGAACTTCATGTGATTGGGGTCGTGCCACTTCTTGCCCAGGCCGTCTTCATAGTTGCCCAGGAAGCGTCCTTCGATGACATCGACGGGCGCATTGACGTACGACTTGGCGGAGATGATCTTGGCCACCTTGGCGCGATTCGACTCGGCATCGATGAACTTCGCCGCGTCGAGCATCGCCATGATGAGTGCACGCGCCGTATTGGGATACTTCTGCACGAACTCGGCGGTGGCGCCCAATACCTTTTCGGGATGATCCGGCCAGACATCCTGCGACGACGCCACCGAGAAGCTGACGTTGTCGTAAATACCGCGGGCGTTCCACGGTTCTCCCACACAAAAACCATCCATGCTGCCGACCCGCGCATTCGCCACCATCTGCGGCGGCGGCACGGTGATGGTCTTGACCTCGGAGATCGGGTTGATCCCGTAATTCGCCAGCCAGTAGTACAGCCACATGGCGTGGGTCCCGGTCGGGAAAGTATGGGCGAAGGTATATTCGCGCGGCTGCGACTTGATCAGCTTCGCCAGCGACGGCCCATCGGTGACGCCCTTGTCCTTTAGCTGGTTGGCGAGGGAGATGCCCTGTCCGTTATTGTTGATCGTCATCAGCACGGCCATGTCTTTCTGGTTGCCGCCGATGCCCAGATGCACGCCGTACACCATTCCGTAGAGAATATGCGCGGCATGCAATTCGCCATTGACCACTTTGTCGCGCACAGCCGCCCAGGATGCCTCCTTGGAGGGGATGATCTTGATGCCGTATTTCTCATCGAATTTCATCAGTGATGCGATCACCACCGAAGCGCAATCGGTCAACGGGATGAAGCCTACCTTGACCTCCTTGAGCTCCGGCGCATCCGAACCGCCGGCCCAGGCAGCCGCACGCGTCCCCATCGGCACCATGGACATAATCCCGGCGGCCCCCAAACTTGCTCCCATCAGTTTCATGAAGTCCCTCCGGCTGGTTTGTTCTGGAGCACTGGTTTGCTCTGAAGTACTGCTTTCCACTGCAGCGGATTTTTCAGTGCCTGTGATTTCTGCTTTCGAGTTTTCCATTTCCTGCTCTCCTTTACGTAACAGTTCCGCGAATTGAATCTGCAAAATAAAAAAGGCGCCCGACTGCGCTTTTGCGCAGTGGGACGCCTTTGTCCTTTATTGCCGTTTACCTCAGCTTCTCCGAACCGCCGTTGGCTCGTTGATGGTTATTACAAAGCAACAGTCATGCCAACTTCAAACGACAAATACACTCATTAATAATCATGCAATTACAACAATCTCCCTGCATCGGATGGACTGTTCGGTCTCATTCATGTGCGACTTTGGTGCACCGCCCGTACAAATTCATGCATGTTCATGCGCTCAGCTCCTTGGCCAGAAGGATGGCTTCGGCAATTTCCGCCATCCGCTTGCCCTTGCTCATCGCCATGCTGCGCATCCGCTTGTAGGCATCCGCTTCGTTATAACCGTGATCCGCCATCAATATGCCCTTGGCGCGATCCACCAGCTTGCGTTCCGCCAGTTGATCCTTCGCCTCTTTCAATTCGTCGCGCAACCGCTTGTGCTCGGAAAAGCGGGCGGCAGCCACTTGAATGATGCCGCTCAGATCCTCGCCCTGTACCGTATGCGCCACATAGGCGCTGACTCCCGCGCGCATGGCTTCCTGGATACTGTGTTGGTCCTTCTGCCCGCCCAACACAACGACAGGTTTTTCCAGCGTCGAGGACATCAGGCTGATCTGCTCCAGCGTATCCCGTCCGGGCGCATTCGCATCGACAATGATCACGTCCGCCAAGGCCGCCTGTATCGAGCACTCGTCCACCTGCTCCCAGGCCAGCACCCCGACGACATCAAATTCGGCCAGCTCGAGACTGGCCTTCAGCCATGCCGCACGATCTCTCACATCGTCAATTATCAGAATTCGTTTCAATTTGGCCCCTTGCATTTCCAATATGCGAATGCAATAAGCGAGCCACATCAAAATCTCCCATGGATATGGGCTAACTTGCTGACAATGTCGGAACCATGCACAAGAATAGTGCCTCATGCACGAATTTGGGCTAAGTGAATGTTCAGAACTTTTTGAATGGTCGTTTGGGAGGCTGAATCGAACTTCATGAATAAGTGTAAGCAGAATCGGGCATGCGCTGCATGGCGTGGCAAACAAACAGAGAAGCAGCGTTGATCATCCGCAATGGAGAAACATTGTGACGATCCCCTTTTGGCACAAAGCCGAACTTCGACGGCTCCACATTGGAGCCGTCGAAACCGTCAACCATCGAACGCCCATGCATCCATCGCCAGCAGGCCGAAGGTCGTCACGCGATTCAGGTGCTGCGCATTGCGGATGTCGTCAGCCGCACCGAGCGCCACAAACAGCGGCAACAGATGCTCGTCGGTGGGATGATTCTGCTCGGCATGCGGCGCGCGCTTGCGGTAGTCGAGCAACGACTGCATGTCCCCTTCCGCTATCCGCTGCGCGACCCAGTCGAGGAACTCCGTCACCCATGCGGGCGCGGGCGCGTCCTGCGGATGGCGGAAGATCGCGCGCAGGTTGTGGGTGATCGCACCGCTGCCGACGATCAGCACGCCCTGTTCCCTCAACGGTCGCAACGCGCGGCCCAGCGCGACATGCCAGGCGGGATCGCGGTCCGGCTGCAGCGAGAGCTGCGCGACCGGCACGTCCGCCTGCGGATACATGAAGCTCAGCGGCACCCACGCGCCGTGGTCGAGTCCGTGCGTGTCGTCCAGTTGCACCGGTATCCCGGCTTGCCGCAGCGCGGCCGCAACGGCCTCGGCCATCTGTGGCGCGCCGGGCGCGTCGTAGCGCAAGCGGTACAACTCTTCGGGGAAGCCGCTGAAGTCGTGTATGGTCTCGGGGCTTACGGCGCGGCTGACGGTGGGAATGGCGGTTTCCCAATGCGCGGAAACCATCAGAATGGAAGAAGGTCTGGGCAGGCTCTCGCCCAGTCTCCGCCAGGCCACGCCGGTCTCGCCGCCGTCGAGCGGCAGCGTGGGCGCGCCGTGGGAAAGGAATAGCGTCGGCATCATGATCGTCTCCTCATGAAAGTGAATTGTTTGGAACCCGGCTTACCCAGTGGGAGCGATCTTGTGGGAGCGGCTTCAGCCGCGATTCCGGACATTCCTCCGTTTCTATCGCGGCTGAAACCGCTCCTACAAAAGCTAAAATCATTTTCGTCGCTCCCGCGCAGTGCAACACTACACCAGCATGCCGTCACGCGAAAATCTATCGGATAGAATGGCACGATAAATCAAGAAGGGATGACGACCATGGAATACAGAAAACTCGGCGACAGCGACTTGCATATTTCGGCATTGAGTCTGGGCACGATGACCTTCGGCGAACAGAACGGCGAGGCGGAGGCGCATGCGCAGCTCGACTACGCGGTATCGCGCGGCGTGAATTTCATCGACACCGCCGAGATGTATCCGGTCGCGCCGCGCGCCGAGACGGTGCACCGCACCGAGAGCTATATCGGCGAGTGGCTCAAGCATCAGCAACGCGACAAGCTGGTCGTCGCGACCAAGATCGCCGGGCCGGCGCGCGGCTTTGCGTGGATACGCAACGGCCCGCGCATCAACCGCGAGCAGATCAACGCGGCGATAGACGCCAGCCTGCGCCGCTTGCAGACGGACTATGTCGATCTCTACCAGATCCACTGGCCGGACCGTTATGTGCCGATGTTCGGCGCAACCAGTTACGACGCGGCGCAGGAGCGCGACAGCGTGCCCGTCGCCGAGCAACTGCAAGTGCTGGCGGAGCTGGTCAAGACCGGCAAGGTACGCCACATCGGCCTTTCGAACGAGACGCCATGGGGCGTGATGGAATTCGTGCGCTGTGCGGAACAGCTCGGCCTGCCGAAGATCGTATCGATACAGAACGCCTACCACCTGATGAACCGCACGTTCGAGAGCGGCATCTCAGAAGTTTGCCGCCATGCGAACGTCGGCCTGCTCGCCTACAGCCCGCTGGCATTCGGCCACCTCACCGGCAAGTATCTCGCCGACCCGCAAGCGCATGGCCGCATCACGCTATTCCCCAACTTCGGCCAGCGCTACAACAAACCCAACGTACCCGCCGCCAGCGCCGAATATGTGCGCATCGCACAAGAAGCCGGTCTCAGCCCGGCGCAGATGGCGCTGGCATATGCACGCACGCGCTGGTTCGCCAGCAGCGTGATCCTCGGCGCGACCAGCCTGCCCCAGTTGAAGGAGAATCTGGACAGCATGGAGTTGCAACTGTCCGCCGAGGTACTGGGGCACATCGAGGAAGTGCATCGACGTTACCCGAATCCCGCGCCGTAACTATCAGCCAGAACGACACTATCCTGTCGCCCGGCTAGCGATTAGTATGGCGCGATGGAAACACTCTCCAAACCGCTGATCCGCATCGTCGCCCTGTTCCTGCTGCTGGCGGTCGTCGAGACCGTCTGGCTGCATGCGCTCCGCCCTCTGGAGAACCGGCTGTCCGACTTCTTCGTGCGCCAGCAGGCGCAACATCTCCAGCCCGACCCCGATATCGTCATCGTGGACATCGACGACGCCAGCCTCGCGCGCATGCAGGACCTCGCCGGCCAATGGCCATGGCCGCGCTCGGTTCACGGCGAACTGGTGCGCGGCATCGCGGTGCAGCAACCTGCGGCCATCGTGTTCGACATCCTGTTCAGCGAACGCGACCAGTACCGGCCCGAGAGCGACCGCCAGTTCAACGAGGCGCTGGATGCCGCCGACAACATCTACTTTCCGATGATACGGCGCGACCCCGTGCTCGATGCCGAAGGCGCGCCGCTGGCGCAGATCGCGCCCATGCTGGGACTGATACGCACCGAACACGCCGATCCGGACGCGCGCGTGGCGCTGCTGCCGCCGCTGGCGATAGACCCGCGCCACTGGCGCAGCGGCACGATCAACTTCGAGGAAGACGCCGACGGCGTGGGGCGGCGCTACCGCCTCTACACCGACGTGCGCGGCTGGCTGATCCCCTCGCTGCCCGCACGCGTGGCGACCGATCTGGGTTATCCGGCACCGCGGCAGGACGACATGATTCTCGCCTGGCGCGGCCAGGCGCGTTCGTTCCGGCACATCCCCTATGCGGAGCTGTACGAGGACTTCGGCCGCGAGCATCCGCTGCGCCCGCAAGACGAACTCTCCGGCAAGATCGTCATCGTCGGCACGGCCGCCACCGGACTCCACGACGTGCGCGCCACGCCGATCTCCAGCCTGTATCCCGGCATGGAGATACTCGCGACCGCGCTGGACAACCTGAAAAACCACCGCACGATGCAGAAAGCGCCCGCGTGGTTTGCCCCGCTGCTCGCGCTCGGCCTGATCGCCGCACTGGGCGCGGCCTTCCTGCACGGGAACAACGCGCTGCGCATCGGCCTTGGGCTGGCCGCCGCATCGGCGCTGCTGCTGGGCGGCAGTTACCTCGCGACGGGATGGCTCCGGCTGACGCCGGTGCTGACACCGCTGCTGCTGGCGTGGACCTGCTATTTCGCCTGCGCGCTGGCGGAATACCTGCACGAACGCCGCTCGCGCGAACAGGCCGTACAGATGTTCAGCCGCTTCGTGAACCCGTATGTGGTCAAGGAGCTGATCGCTCACGGCGGCCTGAACCGCGCGGGCGAAAGCCGCCAGATCACCGTGCTGTTCTCCGACATTCGCGGCTTCACCACGCTGTCCGAGCGCCACACACCGCAGCAGGTCGTCGAACTGCTGAACCGATATTTCAGCCTGCAGGTCGAGGTGATCTTCCGCCACGGCGGCTCGCTGGACAAGTTCATCGGCGACGCCATCATGGCTTTCTGGGGCGCGCCGCTGGACGATGCGCAGCATGCGCGCCATGCGGTGGAGGCGGCGCTGGAAATGGCCGAGGTGTTGCAGCGATTCAGGCAGGAACTGGGCCACGACGACATCGAGTTCGACGTCGGCATCGGCATCCATTCCGGTCCCGCGGTGGTCGGACTGATCGGCTCGGAGCAGCGGCGCGAATACACCGCCATCGGCGACACGGTGAACCTCGCCAGCCGCATCGAAGGCCTGACCAAGGGCGTGTCGCGCATACTCGTCTCGCGCGACACCATGGAGTTGTGCGGGGACGCATTTGACTTCCAGCCGTTCGGTTCGTATAAGGTCAAGGGCCGGGAGCAGGAAGTCGAACTGTTCGCGCCGACATCAAGGAGGAATGTGCAATGAGATTGTTGCTCGCATTTTGTCTGTCATGCTGCATCTTCGCGGCCCACTCGGCCGAAACCGCCTACACCGTGCGGACCACCGAGGTGAAGGCCAAACCGTTCTCCGATGCCGATACGCTTTCCAGCCTGCCGGAGAAGAGCCGGGTCGAAGTGCTCGAACGCAAGTCGGGCTGGATGCAGATCAAAACCGACAGCACAAAGGGCTGGGTGAAGATGCTGAGCCTGCGCTTTGGCGATGCCGCCGCGCAGAAAAAGTCCGGCGACAGCGGTCTGGGCGCGCTGTTCAACGTCGCCGCCACCGGCGGCAGCGGCAGCACCGTCTCCACCGGCGTGCGCGGCCTGTCCGAAGAGAATCTGAAGAACCCGCATCCCAACCCGCAGGCGATGAAGGAGTTGCAACGCTACGCGACCGGCAAGAAGGGGGCGCAGAACTTCGCCAAGTCGGGCAAGCTGGCGATGCGGCAGATCGACTACCTGCCGCCGGCGAAATGAGGAGGACGACATGAACCGAAAACTCATCACCATCGTTTTCCTGTGCAGCATCTCCTCCTCCGCGCTCGCCTTCGACTTCGGCAACATCGACCTGGGCAAGGCGCTGGGTGTCTTGCAGAAAACGCAGCAGGCCTCGACCGACATCGACGAACCGAAAGAGCTCGAACTGGGTGCAGGCATCGCCAGCAACCTGCTGGGCGCAGCGCCCCTGCTGAAAAACCAGCGCGTGCAGAAATACGTGAACAACGTCGGCATGTGGCTCGCGCTGCAAACCGAACGCCCCGACCTGCCCTGGCAATTCGGCGTGCTGGACGACAACGACGTCAACGCCTTCGCCGCACCGGGCGGCTACATCTTCGTCACCAGGGGACTGCTCGCGCAGATGAGGAGCGAAGCGGAACTGGCCGGCGTGCTGGCGCACGAAATGTCGCATATCCTGCGCAAGCATTACCTGGAGGCAATCAAAAAGGGGGCGCGCACCGGCCTGATCGCCGAGTTCGCGGGACAGGCGCTGGAGAATCGCGGCGCCGATCCGGCATTCCAGAAACTGGTCGGCGCGGGCACCGAAGTCTACGCGCGCGGCCTCGACAAAGACGACGAGTTCGAGGCCGACCGCATGGGCGTGGTGATCGCCACCCGCGCGGGCTACGACCCCTGGGGCCTGCCCGCAGTGCTGCAAACCCTGCAAGGCATGAACGCGCAGGACTCCAGCTTGGCCCTGCTGTTCAAGACCCACCCGGCACTGGGCGAGCGCCTGAACCTGCTGGACCGGCTGATGACCGGGCAGTTCGACGAATTCGAGAAACAGCCCGACCATGCGCCGCGCTTCATGGGCGTGATGGGCAAGACCGGGATACTGAAACGCTGACGCAGTCCATCCTTTACCTCGAACCGACGGGAGACATCATGAACAAGACATCGACTATCTGCCTCACCTTGCTCCTTGGCGCATACGCCTCCAACGCCAGCGCCGCACCGGGTGAATGGTGGGAGATCACCAGCAAGACCGAGATGCCGGGCATGCCCTTCAAGATGCCGGAGACGACCGTCAGGGCCTGCGTCGAAAAGGATGCCGCGACCGATCCGCGCCAGACGATGCAGGACAAGGACTGCAAGATGACCGACATAAAAACGTCCGGCAACAAGACCACGTGGAAGATGCGCTGCGTCCGCAACGGCGAGGTGATGAACGGCAACGGCGAGTTCGTCGGCAACGCCGACGGCTACAAGGGCGTGACCCGCCTGAAGGGAACCGCGGGCGGCCAGCCCATCAACATGACCAGCTCCTACCGCGGCAAGCGGGTCGGACCGAAGTGCGACAGCGTCAAGGACAACAAGCTGGGCGGCGCAGCCGGAAAATCTCCGTCGGACGCAGAAAAACAGTCTGAATCCGCGACCGAGAGCATGAAGAAACTCAAGGGGATGTTCGGGCTCTAGTGTTTTATCCTAGAAAACCCAGTTGTCCACGAAATACACGAAAAAACACGAACAAATTCAAATGCATGTTTCGGCGAATCCTGTTACCCGTTGGGTGATCGCCTAATTCGTTTAACACCATGCTTTATTTCGTGATTTTCGTGTCTTTCGTGGATGAAAAAGTTTTTAGGTTCATCCTGTTCGAAATTCAATGGGCGAAGCTGCATTGGTGGGCTCTGCCCACCGTGTCGGACGGAGCCCGACCTACATGGGGTCGCACATAAACACTAACCGCACCTCACGCCTCGCCGTAGCGCAGCTCGGCGAACTGCCGCTGCGCATCGCGCAATTCCTCATCGGTCAGCAACACCGGCCCGCCCGCTTGCAATGCACGCAAGTATTGCTCGGCCAGCGTCTCGACCTCGACCGCGAGCTTGAACGCATCGGCCAGATTCTTCCCCGCCGCGATCATGCCGTGGTTCGCCATCAGGCAAGCGCGCCTATCCCGCATCGCTTCCAGCACCGCATCGGATAGCGCCTGCGTGCCGAAGGTCGCGTAGCCGGAACAGCGGATGCTGTCCCCGCCCGCCATCAGGATCATGTAGTGGAACGGCGGAATGTCGCGGCGCATGCAGGCCAGCGTGGTCGCCGCGACCGAATGGGTGTGGATCACCGCACCGAATTCGGGGCGTGCGGCGTAGATGTCGCGATGGAACAGCCACTCGCTCGAAGGCTTCAGCCTGCCGCTCGCCTCGCCGCTTAACGACATCAACACCATGTGGTCGCCGGTCAATCCCTCCGCCCCCATGCCGGACGGCGTGATCAGCATGCCGTCGCCGCAGCGCACGCTGAGGTTGCCGGACGAGCCGCGATTCAGTCCCTGCGCATCCAGCTTCTTCGCGACGCGCGCGAGTTCGCCGCGTAGTTGGTTTTCGTTCATTTCAAACACTCCATCGCCTGCGCATTCGCCGCAACCACACCGCGCTCGGTGATCAGCCCGGTCACCAGCCGCGCGGGCGTCACGTCGAAGCCGTAGTTCGCCGCGCGCGATCCCGTCGGCGTGACCTGCACGGTGCGCACCTGCCCGTCGTCGCACAGGCCGGCGATATGCGTCACCTCTTCCTGCGCGCGCTCCTCGATGGGAATCTCCTTCACGCCATCGTTCAGCGTCCAGTCTATCGTCGGCGTCGGCAGGCCGATGTAGAACGGTACGCCGTTGTCGTGCGCGGCCAATGCCTTCAGGTAAGTGCCGATCTTGTTGCACACATCGCCTGTCGCCGTCACACGGTCGGTGCCGACGATGGCCATGTCCACCAGCCCGTGCTGCATCAGGTGTCCGCCCGCGTTGTCCACGATCACCGTGTGCGGCACGCCGTGCTGGCCCAGCTCCCACGCGGTCAGGCTCGCCCCCTGGTTGCGCGGACGCGTCTCGTCCACCCACACATGCAGCGGCACGCCCGCGTCGAACGCCGCATAGATGGGGGCCAACGCCGTACCCCAGTCCACCGTCGCCAGCCAGCCGGCGTTGCAGTGGGTCAGGATGTTGACCACGCCGCTGCGCCCTTCGCGCTGCTTGGATTCATGCATCGCGCGTATCAGTTCCGCACCGTAGCGACCGATGGAAGCATTGATCTCCACATCCTCGTCGGCGATGCGCGCCGCCTCCAACCAAGCCGCTCCCGCACGCTCGGATTCCGGCAGCGGCGCGAGGAACGCGCGCATCCGCTCCACGCCCCAGCGCAGATTCACCGCCGTCGGCCGCGCCGCCAGCAGCACACCGCAACTCGCCTCCAGCGCCGCATCCGACGCGTGATGCTTCATAGACAACGCCACGCCGTAAGCCGCCGTCACCCCGATCAACGGCGCACCGCGCACCCACATATCGCGTATCGCCCGCTCCGCATCGCGCATGTTCTCCAGCCGCATGGTCACGAACTCGTGCGGGAGTTTGGTTTGATCGATGATCTCCACCGCCCCGTCGGCGGTGGACCAGATCGTGCGATAGGGTTTGCCGTTAACTTTCATAAATCTCTCTCTTGATGGGTATCGCTATGCTCAACCCATCCTGCATTTACTTACAGAATGAAAAACCTAAGACTTAAGGGTGACAGAAATGATAAGCCCGTCATTTTCCGGGGCAGCGCCAATGAAATCAGGATGATCAGGATTAAACAGTAATTCATGTACTAAATCAGCATCGATTCCTAATCTGAGAAAATAACCTTCGCGATCTTCACCCCACGCATCAAAATCAAACTTGAACGAGAAGAGTTCTATCTGTCGTTCAAGAATTGGCTTTAATCTTTCTAGCTCACTTGGCGTATAAAAATCTTCAGGAGGATAATCTAGTTTCTTGTTATTGCAGCTACGGCATAGTGAAACTAGATTTCCAGGGACTAGATGTCCGCCACGAGCCATTGGGATATGGTGGTCTATGCACAAGATTGGTGGCCTACCAAATTCTTGTTGTGATTTTTCCTTGGAACCGCACTTGAAGCACCTGTGATCAAACAAGGAAAAGAATTTTTTCTTGTATAGGTCAGCGATTACACGAAGCCTGAAGCGCTTAAAAAGTTCAGCCTTTTCTTTGCCCCTTTGGCCCCGATAAATTTCAACGCTCTTACGTCCCATACACTTATTTCTGCCAGTAGCGTGCCATTGTAACGATGTTACCGTTTCCCCTGAACAACCCGCGTAGCTCGTAGGTCGGGTTAGCACAGCGTAACCCGACGCATTTTGTTATCAAGCCGCTTCGTCGGGTTACGGCGCAAAACGCCTAACCCGACCTACGTTTAGTCTCCTTCAAACTCGCAGAGCGCAAACACCTTCTGCCCCATCTTCTCCAGCCTCGCCCTACCGCCGATATCCGGCAGGTCGATGACGAAGCAGCATTCCACCACGATGCCGCCCATGTCTTCGATGAGCTTGACTGCGGCTTCGGCGGTGCCGCCGGTGGCGATGAGGTCGTCCACCAGCAACACGCGGTCGCCCTTCTGGATCGCATCGGTATGGATCTCGATGCGGTCGGTGCCATATTCGAGCTCGTAATCGCGGCCTATGGTATCGGCGGGCAGTTTGCCCTTCTTGCGGATGGGCACGAAGCCTTTTTCCAGCACATAGGCGACCGGTGTGCCGACGATGAAGCCGCGCGATTCGATGCCGGCGATCTTGTCGATCTTGACGTCCTTGTAGCGATGGGCGATCTCCTGCACCGTGGCGCGCAGGCCGATGGGGTCTTTCAGCAGCGTGGTGATGTCGCGAAACATAATGCCCTGATGAGGGTAATGCGGGACGGTGCGGATACGGGATTTGATGGGCATGTTTTCTCCTGGTGAGTGGGGAGTGGGGAGTGGGAAGTAGTGAGTAGGAAGCGCAGTGGTTTCCCCACTGACCACTCCCCACTTCCCACTATCTAGTTTTTCAGCATCCGCCCTGCAACTGCGGACAGTTTATCGACCAGCGCCGGGTCGCGCGCTTCGGGGGCGGTGAGGATGGCGTGCTGCAACGCGGTTCGGCAACCGCATTGGCATGCCGCGGCATCGCCCTGCACTCTGGGCGCAACGCTCTTGACCAGCGCGCGGGCCTTGTCGGCGTTTTCCAGCAGCACCTTGACGATGGCATCCACCGTGACGTCGTCGTGGTTGGGATGCCAGCAGTCGTAGTCGGTGACCATCGCGACGGTGGCGTAGCAAATCTCGGCTTCGCGGGCGAGCTTGGCTTCGGGCATGTTGGTCATGCCGATCACGTCGCAGGCCCAGGTGCGGTAAAGCTCGGATTCGGCGAGGCTGGAGAACTGCGGGCCTTCCATCGCCAGATAAGTGCCGCCGCGCGCGACCGGGATGCCGATCTGTTGTGCGGCCGCGTAGAGATGCTCGCCCAGGCGTCCGCACACCGGGTGCGCCATCGAGACATGCGCGACCAGGCCGTTGCCGAAGAAGCTCTTCTCGCGCGCGAAAGTGCGGTCAATGAACTGATCGACGATGACGAACATGCCCGGCATGAGATGTTCGCGTAGCGAGCCGACCGCGCTGACCGAGACGATGTCGGTCACGCCGATGCGCTTCAGTGCATCGATGTTGGCGCGGAAGTTGATGTCGGTCGGCGACAGCCTGTGCCCGCGCCCGTGGCGCGGCAGGAAGGCGATGGACTGGCCGTTCAGCTCGCCGATCAGCACTTCGTCGGACGGCTCGCCAAACGACGACTCCGCCTTCACCCAGCGCGTATTCTCCAGCCCTTCGATGTTGTAGACGCCGCTACCGCCGATGATGCCCAGCATGTTCTTCTCTCCCTGAAATTTTAATCCTCACACTCCTTCCCCCCTGCAAGGGGGAGGGAATTATTATCATGTAACAACCGGCACGCGCGCGGTCAGCGCGCACATCAGCTCGTAGCTGATCGTCCCGGCGGCGGTTGCCACTTCTTCTATCGGCATGCCCTCGCCCCACAGCGTGACTGGCGTACCGACGCCGGCCTGCGGCAGTGCGCTCAGGTCCACGAACAGCATGTCCATCGACACGCGGCCCAGCGTGCGCGTGCGCTGGCCGTCGACCAGTACCGGCGTGCCGGTGACCAGTACCGGCGTGCCGGTGACCGCATGTCTGGGATAGCCGTCGGCGTAGCCGCAGGCGACGATGCCGATGCGCATCGAATGGTCAGCGCGGAACAGCGATCCGTAGCCGACCTCGTCGCCGCTGCGCAGCTCCTGCGTCGCGATAATGCGGCTGGTCAGCGTCATCACGGGGCGCAGGCCGAGTTCGGCCGCGGTCTTGTCGGCGAACGGCGATGCGCCGTAGAGCATGATGCCGGGGCGCACCCAGGTGCCGTGGGTTTGCGGATATCGCAGCAGCGCGGCGGAATTCGCCAGCGAACGCGGCAAACGGTAAGCAGCGGCCGCCGCATTGAACAATTCGAGTTGTGCGGAGACGCCGCGCGCCTCGTCGGCGTTGGCGAAGTGCGTCATCAGCGTGAACTCGCGCACCGCGCCGTGACGCCCCAGACGCTCCAGCACCTGCCCCAGTTGCTGCGGCGCGAACCCCAAGCGGTTCATGCCGCTGTTGATCTTGAGCCAGACATCCAGCGCGCCGCGCCGGGGATAGGCGTCCAGCAGGTCGATTTGCCAGTCGCTGTGAATCACGCTGGAGATGTCGTATTCGGCAAGCAGCGGCAGGTCGTCCGCCGCGAAATATCCTTCCAGCAGCAATATCGTCTGGCGGTAGCCCGCCTCGCGCAGGCGTATCGCGTCCTGGATATCCAGCAGCGCAAATCCTTCCGCATCCGACAGCGCCTCCGCGACGCGCAGCAGACCGTGGCCGTAGCCGTTGGCCTTGATCACCGCCATCGTGCGGGTGGCAGGCGCGGCGCGGCGCGCCACCCGGAGGTTGTTATTCAGTGCGTCGAGGTCGATGCGGGCTTGAATCGGGCGGGGCATGAAAAAAGACTGGAAGCAAGTAATTTAGATAGGCGCGAATGATAGCAGGGGCAATGCTTTCATGTTATAAAACGCCCTGATAAAAAAAGTCCCGTTGAATGAATCCCGGTTTCTACAACATCCTCGCGCCGCAGTTCTTATGGCTACGGCCATACAGCTCCGCAATCTTTAACGTGCTGCGCACATCAGCCTCCGCCAAAAGAACATGAATCGCGGCTTCTACATCATTCTTGCCGCGCAGTTCCTGTGGCTCCGGCCGGACGGTGAACCCGTCCTTAACGCGCTCGCGCGAGCCTCCGCCGAAAGAACTGGCCTATGAACCGGGGCTTTTACATCATCCTTGCTGCGCAGTTCTTGTCGGCGCTCGCCGACAATGCCCTGCTGTTCGCCGCCATCGCCCTGCTCAGCGACCTGAGCTCGCCGGCCTGGCATACGCCGGTATTGCAGCAGGGATTCATCTTCTCCTATATCGTGCTGGCGCCGTTTGTCGGCGCATTCGCCGACTCGTTGCCCAAGGGCCGCGTGATGTTCATCAGCAACCTGATCAAACTGAGCGGCTGCGTCGCGATGCTGATCGGCGTGCATCCGCTGCTGGCCTACGGTCTGGTCGGGCTGGGTGCGGCAGCCTATTCGCCGGCGAAGTACGGCATCCTCACCGAATACCTGCCGCCCAACCAACTGGTCAAGGCGAACAGCTGGATGGAAGGCCTGACCGTCGCGGCCATCGTGCTCGGCGCGGTCGTCGGCGGCATCCTGATCAGCCCGACGCTGGCCGCACCGCTGGTGGAATCGCTGAACATTCCGATGATAGACAGCATAGGCAAGCTGGCCATCGCCGCGATTGTGCTGATCTATATCGTTGCTGCGCTGTTCAACCTGTACATCCCGCGTGTGCCTATCGAACACAAGCCGTTCAGCCGCAACCCGGTCGCGCTGATCCAGGATTTCACTCACTGCTTCAAGCTGCTGTGGAAAGATCCGCTGGGGCAGGTATCGCTGGCAGTGACCACGCTGTTCTGGGGCGCGGGCGCAACGCTGCGGCTGCTGCTGATCGGCTGGGCCGCGGTCGCGCTGAACTACGACATCAGCGAGGCCGCGAAACTGACTGCCTGGTTCGCGATCGGCATCGCGATCGGTTCGGTGCTGGCGGCGAAGTACATCAAGCTAGAGCATTCGGTGCGGGTGCTGCCGGTGGGCATCGCGATGGGCGTGGTCGTGCTGATGATGATCCCGATCACCGACAGCGTGCTGGCGGTGCTGCTGCTGATCGTCATGGGCGCAATGGGCGGCTATTTCGTCGTGCCGATGAACGCGCTGCTCCAGCATCGCGGTCACCTGCTGATGGGCGCTGGCCGCTCCATCGCGGTGCAGAATTTCAACGAAAACCTGAGCATCTTCGCGATGCTGGGCCTGTATGCGGTAATGCAGAAGATGGAACTGCACATCTACCTCATCATCGCGGTGTTCGGCCTGCTGCTGTCCGGCATCATGACCGCGCTGTACAGGCGGCACGGGCACGACCAGGATCGGGGACAGATGTAGGGGTTTGTGGGAGCGGCTTCAGCCGCGATAAACAGCCCGGCAACTGGGGGCCCATCGCGGCTGTAACCAGCCACTTAGCGCAGGTTTCATCGCGCTTAGTGGATTGGCTAGTAGTTCCATCAAAGCCGCTCCCACAACAACACTGCGCACTTCAACGGCGGTCCGGCCTACTACAATCCCCCAAGAGACCGCTCGAACTCCTCCACCGGAACCGGCTTGCTGAACAGGTAGCCTTGGTAGGCATCGCATCCGTGCTGCTTCAGGAACAGCCGTTGCGCATCGGTTTCCACGCCTTCCGCCACGACATCCAGATCGAAGTTCTGCGCCAGGTCGATAATGGTGCGCACCATCACCGCATCGTTGCTGTCGATGGCGATGTCGCGCACGAAGCTCTGGTCGATCTTGAGCTGGTCCAGCGGCAGTTTCTTCAGATAGGCCAGCGACGAGTAGCCGGTGCCGAAGTCGTCCATCGACAACTTGACGCCCAGCGCCTTCAGCGCGTGCATCTTCGCGACGACATCGGCGACATCGGCCATCACCACGCTCTCGGTCAGCTCCAGTTTCAGCCGCAACGGTTCGACGCCATGCCGGCGCAGCAGCGCGGCGATTTGCTCGACGAAATCCTGCTGGTGGAATTGCGCGGCGCTGACGTTGACCGCAATGGACAGCTCGCGCGTAACCCGGTAATTGCGCCATGACGCCAGTTGGGCGCCGGCCGTCTCCAGCACCCAGGCTCCGATATCCAGGATCAGCGAGCTCTCCTCGGCAATCGGTATGAATTGCCCCGGCGACACCATGCCGCGCGTCGGATGTTGCCAGCGCACCAACGCCTCCACACCCAGCGGCCGGAACTCCTTGTCCACCTGAACCTGGTAATGCAGGCGCAATTCGCGGTTGGCGATGGCGTTGCGCAAGTCTGCCTCCAGCATCGCGCGGGTTTCCACCGCCAGTTGCATCGCAGGGTCGAAGAATCGCACCGCATTGCGTCCGGCCTCCTTGGCCTGATACATCGCCATGTCGGCTTGCTTGAGCAGCACCTCGACCGGCTCGGCATTGCCGCGATAAAGGCTCACGCCTATGCTGGGCGAACTGCGATGCACGCTATCCCTGAGCCGATAGGGCTCGGTCAGCGCGACGCGTATCTTCTCGGCGATCAGCGCGACCCGCTGCGACGACTCTGCGGCATCCTTGCCGAGATCCTCGATCAGTATGACGAACTCGTCCCCGCCCAGCCGCGCGACGGTATCCACTTCGCGCACGCAATGCTTGATGCGCACGGCCACCTCGATCAACAACAGATCGCCGTAATCGTGGCCCAGCGTGTCGTTGAGCACCTTGAAGCGATCCATGTCCAGGAACAGCAGCGCTCCGTAGGACAGGCTGCGCGCCGAGGCCGGCAGCGCCAGGCGCAGGCGATCCAGCAACAATCGGCGGTTCGGCAACTGGGTCAGCGCATCGTAGAACGCGAGGTTGCGTATCTCCTCTTCGGCCTGCTTGCGCGCGGTGATGTCGCTGAAGATCGCGACGAATTCGGTGGTCGCTCCTTGTTCGTTCCGTACCGCGGTAATGGTCAGCCACTTCGGATAGACCTGCCCGCCCTTGCGCCGGTCCCACATCTCGCCGGTCCAACTGCCGTCTTCCTTGAGCCGCCGCCACATCTCGGCGTAGAACTCCTTGTCCTGACGCCCTGAGCCGAGGATGCGCGGATTCTTGCCCAGCACTTCTTCGGCGTTGTAACCGGTGGTCTCCTCGAATGCGCGGTTGACGCGCAGGATGTTGCCGTCGGGATCGGTGATCATGATCGCCTCGTGCGTCTCGAACGTCGCCGCCGCGATGCGCAACTGATCTTCGGCGCATTTCTGTTCGGTGATGTCTTGCACCGCACCGACCGAGCGCAACGGCTTGCCCGCCTCGTCGAAATCGCTGGTGCAATGCTCGCGCACCCACTTGACGTGACCGCTCCCGGTCAACAGGCGATGCACCACATCGTAGGGCTGTTTATCCTCCAGCGACTGCGTATAGGCCTGGTTGACCTTGTCGCGGTCATCCGGGTGGATCACGCTCAGGAAGTTCTCGTAGGACGGCGCGAACGTCACCGGATCGAGTTCGAATATCCGGTAGATTTCGTCGGACCAGCGCAGTTCGCCGCTCGCCACATCCAGTTCCCAACTACCCAGTTGCCCCAGATGCTGCGCCTCGTTGAGCAAATCCTGGCTGCGCTGCATTTCAAGCTGCACACGCTTGCGCCCGGTGATATCGCGACAGAACACGAAGAACTGCTGCAACTCCGGCTGATGGGTCGTCGAAATCTCGATGTCGATTAAATGGCCATCCTTGTGGCGATGACGCGTTTCGAAAAGATCGTGTCCCTGCGCTATGACTTTTTCGATATGCGCGCGCACCTCCTCGCCGGCTTCCTGCGCCTCCAGCTGGCTGATATGCATGGTCAGCAACTCATCCACCGGATAGCCGGATATCCTTGCGTAAGCCTCGTTCGCCTCGATCAGCTTGCCCTGCGCATCGGTCACCCAGAATCCATCCTGCGCGGTGTCCAGCACAATCTTGTGGCGCAGCAACAGGGCTTCGGCATGCTTGCGCTCGGTGATGTCGGCAATCACCGCGGCCAGCGCGTAAGGCTGGCCGCCGGCATCCTCGACCACGAACAACTCGAATACCGTGTCGCGCAACTCGCCCCGGCTATTGGTCAAACCGACCTCGCCCGACCATGCGCCATCGCGCAGCACTGCCGGCATCACCGTATCGCGCCAGCGAGCCAATTCTTCGGCGGCGAAAAACTCCACGAACCGGTGATTGCCCAACTCCGCGAACGGCACGCCCAGCAGGCCGCAAAAGGCCTGGTTGCCGTAGCTCAACTGCCCGTCCAGCAGCCCCATTCCCATCGCGTTCGACGAACTATCCATGAAGCGCTTGTACAGCGCCAGTTCGTTATTGCTAAGCTGCAGCGTCTGCTCGGTGTGCATGCGCTCGACGACTTCTTCCTGCAACTGCTCGTTGGTCACATTCAGTTCGCGGGTGCGCTCCTCGATGCGATCTTCCAGCGACTGATACAAACCTTGCAGGTTTTCGGTCATGCAATTGAAGGCACTCGCCAGCATGCCGATCTCGTCCTTGCCCGTCTCGTCCACCCGCTTGGACAAATCGCCCTGCGCAATCTCCCCGGCGGTGTGGGCGAAGCCCTTGAGCGAACGCACCATCGCGCGCCCCCAATAGAGCGCAACCAGAGTGGCAAATAGCGCCAGCACCAGCAGCCCCCCGGACAGCAAGATGCGCTGATGGTACAGGGGAGCGAACGCCTCGTCGGCATCCATCTTGACCACCAACCCCCAGCGCAGCTCGGGCAGATAGCGCCAGGCGGCGACCACCTGCGTCCCCTGATAATCGGTCGCCAGCCCGCTGCCGCGCAAACCCTGCAAGGCGTAGCGCATCGGACTCGCACTGGTATTCAGGTCGATCCGGCGCTGCATCGCCGCCTGCGGATCGCTCCGCAACGGCGCGACGACCAACGCCTCCCCGCCCGGCATCGATTTGGCCAGCGTGGCCTCGCCGGTTGTGCCCAGACCGTTCAAATCCCCGGTCATCCTGTAGATGCTGTCCGTGCCGAGTTGCGCCGCAACCACGCCCAACAACTGGCCGCCACGCAGAATGGGCACGGTGATGAATGCCGCCGGTGCATTGGAGGGCGAGTAAGGCTCGAAATCAGAAATACTGCTCTCCAGCGTCATGCGCGTTTCATTGAACGCACGGGCAAGTTGCGAGCCGCGATAAGGTCCGTCGAGCAAATTGGTGGCGAAGTCCGTCTCGTGCCTGTCGGTATAGATAATCTCGCCCTGCGGCGAAATCAGGAACACGTCGTAGAACTGCGCGCCGTCGTAAATGAAGGTGGATAAATAATCGCGAATCGCATGATCCGACTGACGGTATTGCGGCGAGTCCGGCCCGTATTGCTGGTACGCGCGCAGCAATTCGTCCATTGCCTGCGCGGTGCTGCGCTCGCGTGCCAGGATCTGCGCATCGTGTACGCGCTCGCCCAGATAGAGCTTGATCAGCAGCAGCTTGCGATCCGCCAGTCGCGACATCCGCCCCAGCGTCTCCTCGCGTAGCGCCTGCTCGCTCTCCAGCAGCGTCAGCACGCCGAACAGCGCCAGCGGCAGCAGTGAGACGACCACGAACCAGAGCAGGAAACGCTGGGTCAGCGAAGTGAATCTGAATTTCATCGCGCCCCCCCCGTCAAGGACTGCTGCACCGTCTGCCATTCCGCATGGCTGCGGTAGAACGGGAACGGCGCGGGCCGCACCGCGCCCGCAGATTGCCAGACGATGCGGAATTGACCGTCTGGCTGCGCCTGGCCGATGCGCACCGTTTTCCACAGATGGCCTGTGCCGTAATCCACGGCCAGCATGCCGCCGGGCGCGAGAACGGATTGATGGGGCAGCACTGTCTTCACCAGCGCCAAGTCGGACGAGCCCAGTTCGCGCACGCTGTTCAGCCACAACTGCGCGCCGACGTAGCTCGCCTCCATCGGATCGTCCAGCACACGCTCCTGTCCGAACCGGCGTTTGAAGCGCGCGACGAACGCCCGATTCTCCGGGCTATCCACACTCTGGAAATAATTCCACGCCGCATAATGCCCGGCCACCAGCGCCGGTCCCATTGCCGCCAATTCCACTTCGGCGACGCTGGTCGAGAACACCGGAATCTGCTCCGCCGCAATGCCGGCATCGCGTAGCGCCTTGAAAAAATACCGGTTGCTGTCGCCGTTCAGCGTGTTCAGCACGAAGTCCGGGCGCAGCCGCGCGATGTCCTGCACCACGGCGGCCATATCGCTGTCGCCCAGCGGGATATAACGCTCGCCGAGCGACTGACCGCCCTGCGCGAGCAGCACGTCCGTGACCATGCGGTTGGCTGTGCGAGGAAACACGTAATCCGAACCGACCAGGTAGAAGCGCTTGCCACGCTGCTGCATCGCCCACAACGCCATCGGGATGATTTGCTGGTTGGGCGCGGCCCCGGTGTAAACGATGTCCGGCGACTGCTCCAATCCCTCGTATTGCACCGGATAGAACATCAGGTGGCGATGTTTCTCTACGACCGGCCTGACCGCTTTGCGGCAGGCCGAGGTCCAGCAGCCGAACAGCGCCTGCACCTTGTCCTGCACAATCAGTTTCTCGGCCTGCTGCGCGCAATACACGGCATCGGAACGGCAGTCGGCGACGACCATCTCGACCCGCGCACCGTTCAGCCCGCCCGCCTCGTTCGCCTCCTCGACCGCGAGACGGATCGCATCGACCAGCGGGATCTCGCTGGATGCCATCGTGCCGGTCAACGAATGCAGCACGCCTATCCTGATGGCAGGTTTGTCTTCCCGGATTTGCAGGAATGCGACCGCCAACAGCAGCATGGCGGTAACCGCAATAAGCAGCCGCTTATTTCTGTGGGTGAAAATCTGTTTCATCTGTTGCATGGATTATCTGTTGCATGGACTCTTGGCGGCGTGCCGCATTCTAATGCACCCCCTTGCCGATCAGGAACTTTCCCAGCGGCTTGTCCGCATATTTGATGTGATTCAACAGCCAGTCCTTGATGGACTGTAACGCCAGCAACTCTCCCCCCTGGCTCAATCGGGTCTGCAAATGAGCGGCCTCGTTCACCAGCGAGGCATGCTCCCCATCGTGCCGGGCCATCTCGCCGTAGCCATACTGCTCCATCAAACGATGCTCGGTCGCGAAATGGAAAGATGTAAAGGAGATCAGGTCGTCGAACAGCCGGTGCAGCACCTCGTCGCCCTCGCGGTTCCTGATCGCGCCGTTCAGGCGATTGACCAGCCGCACCAGCTCACGATGCTGCTCGTCGATCTCGGTGACACCGACATAATGCTCGCTGTCGAACACGATCCACGTTTCGGCATCGCTCTCGGCAAACGGCTTGCCGCCGAAATAAGTGTAAGTGTTCTTGCCGCTGCGCTTGCTGTCGTACATCGCCGCGTCGGCGGCGGCGAGCAGGCTATCCATTTCGTTGCCGTTGTCGGGAAAGATGCTGATGCCGATACTGGCGCCCACGCTGCATTCCTGCCCGTCCGGCAGCGTCATAGTCTGCGCGAAGGCCTGCAATATCTTTTCGGCCACCTTCTCGATCTCGGCCGGATGATCGACATCTCCGGCAACGATGGCGAACTCGTCGCCGCCGAGACGCGCCACGCTATCCACCGCGCGCACGCAGGCCAGCAGGCGCTGCGCCACCATCTTCAGCACCGCGTCGCCGGCTTCGTGCCCGTATGTGTCGTTGACCGGCTTGAAACCGTCCAAGTCGAGGAACAGCAGTGCGACATGCTTCTTTTGCCTGCGCGCCTGCGACATCGCTTGCGACAGACGATCAAAGAACAGCGACCGGTTCGGCAAGCCGGTGAGCCGGTCGTGATAAGCCAAAAAGTTGATGCGAGACTCGGCCTGTTTGCGCGCGGTGATATCGATGAAGGAAATCAGCACATGATCCAGCGTCTCCCGGCTGCTCTCCGGCACCGACAGGTTCAGCAACAGCTCTTTCCTGTCCCCGCGCCCGTCGCGTATCGGCACCTCGTAGGTAAAACGCGTCTCTCCCTGCGCCAGCGCGACCAGCTCCTCGGAGAAACACTCCCAAGAATCCTCCAAGAAATGACGTGGAAGATGCAGCTTCAATTCTTCCTTGTTCGTCGCGCCGAAGAATTCCAGTCCGGGCCGGTTGACCGCCAGTATCCGTATCATCGCGCCGCATTTCTTCACATCCTCGGGATGTTCGCCGAACCATGCGCGAAAATCCCGCACGCCGGATGCGGCCAACCGTTCGAAATAGGCTTTGAGTTGCGAAAAATCCTCTTCGAGTATCGGCACGGCTGCGCTGTCGAACAGGTTGTGATACTGCTTCTCGCTTTTCAGCAGCGCCGCATCCGCCCGCACTTTATGTTCGAGCAGGATGGCCAACTGGGCTGTCTGCTCGCGCTGCCACCTTTGCCATACCCATGCGACCGAGATCGTGAAAATGAACAAAGCCAGCGCCATTGCCAGCAGTTCGACCTGATTCACCAAGGTGTATGCCTCTTTTTCGGACATCTTGGAAATCAGCACCCAGGGCGTTTCCGCGATGGGTGTGGCGAACGACAACACCGGCACGCCCTGATAGTCGAGCGCATGTTCCAGCAACCCGCTCTTGCCCTGCAATGCCAGAGCCGCCGCGAGCCCCGGCGTATTCAGCGGCAGGCTGAATTCCATGGGCGCGGCTTCGCCATGACGCAAGCGGCTCAGAAACTGCACCCTGTCGCCCTCGATGCGCACCAGTTGCGTCTCGGCGCTCTCGCTCTTGACCGGCCAGGTCTCGATCAAGGGGAACAGATAGCGGCTAGGATCCTCCGAGAAATAAATCGCTCCGGTGGGCTTGCCCGCCACGCTCAGCGGACTCATGAATCCCAGCCCGACCGGCAAGCGGGAATCCTCGTGGCGATGCAGGTCGATCAGCCGGATGCGACCCGAACGCATCGCATCCAGCGCCGCTTCCGTCATTTTTTCTTCGTGCTCGATGAATCTGCCTACATGCAGAAAAAAGCGTCCTTTCGCATCGTATAGCGCAATCGCGTGGTAATGGTGAGCATCGATGAAGGCGCGCAACCTGTTCTCGATACGCAGGCGCTGGATGCCGTCCCTCATCCCGTCGACCATCCACTGCTTCACTTCGCCGGCGAAGTAGGAATCGATCGCCAGGGTGTTGATATCGGAATGGCGATCGTCCAGCCACTCTCCGATCTGGTTGGCTTTCAGTATGCCGATCGCGGCGATCTTTTCCTTCTGGCTGTCCTTGACCGCCTCGCGCAGGTTGCCGAACACCCAGCTGCCGGCCAGCAGAAACATCGCCAGCACGATCATCAAGCCGAATAGAAGTTTGAAGCCCGGTTTGACGCGGGCATTTCCAGGGAGGGGGGGCTGACTGCTATCCATTTCAAAACTCTTTCAAGACCCTTGGTTTGCCGAAACCATGCGCTCAACACTGCATTTACGGCAACCCTACTCCCGTTGCGCGGAAATTGATAGCACCGGAATCGAAGCCGGGTATCGAGACTGGAGCCAAGTAGATTCCCAGCAAACGGCGGCCTTCGTGAGGCGTGAGGAATGGCCGCGACAAGACGCATTACCTCCTTGCGCTCAGCCCCGCCTCGAATTCCTCGATGGCAACCGCCTTCCCGAACAGGAAGCCCTGATAGGACATGCAGTCGTGACGATCGAGGAAGGCGAACTGCGCCTCGGTCTCCACGCCTTCGGCCAGGACAACCAGCCCGAACCGGCATCCCAGGTCGATGATCGATTGCACCAGCTGCGTGTCGCTGTCGTTGAGCCCTATCCCCTGCACAAAAGACTTGTGTATCTTGACCTGATCCAGCGGCATTTGTTTCAGGTAGCTCAACGACGAATAGCCGCTGCCGAAATCGTCCATGGCCAGGGTGATGCCCAACGCCTTCAGTCCCTGCATCTTGCCGACGGCGGCCGGCAAATCCTCCAGCACCATACGCTCCGTCAACTCCACGATCAGCAACTCGGGCCTGATCCGGTGCGTACCCAGCAATGCGGTCATTTCGCCGACAAAACCCGGCTGCGCAAAGAACCTGCTGCTGATGTTCACGGCCAGCGTCAATCCCGCCGTCCGTTCGTCACCCGCCCAGCGAACCAGTCGGGCGCAGGCCTCGTTCAACACCCAGCGGTCGATGTCGAGAATCAGCGCACTCTTTTCCGCAACCGGGATGAAATCGTCCGGCATCGCCAGACCGGACTGCGGCCGTTCCCAGCGCAACAGCGCCTCGGCGCCGATCGTGCGCCGATCTCCCTCCACCTGCGGCTGATAGTGAAGATGCAACTCCCCGCGTTCGAGCGCATGATCCAGGCTCTCCATCATGGAATCGCGCGAACCGGCGTCGGCCTGCATCGCCGGTTCGAAAAAGCAGATGGCATTGCGTCCGGCTTTCTTGACCTGGTACATCGCCAGGTCGGCTTGCCGCAACAGGTCCTCCACCGACTCCCCGTTGCCGTGATACAGCGTGACGCCGATGCTGGGCGAGCTCAGGTATTCGTGCTCCTTGAGCAGATAGGGACGCGCCAGCGCCTCGCGGATTTTCTCCGCCACTGTAGCCACCTTGTGTCCGGCATCCTGTTCGTCGCCGCCCGCGTCTTCGATCAGCACCACGAACTCGTCGCCGCCCAGTCTGGCCACGGTATCCATCTCACGCACGCAGGATTTGATGCGATTAGCCACCTCGACCAGCATCAGGTCGCCGTAATCGTGGCCCAGCGTATCGTTGAGCGCCTTGAACTTGTCCATGTCGAGGAACATCAGTGCGCCGTAATTGCGGCGGCGCGCCGAAGCGGTCAGCGCCGCGCGCAGCCGTTCTAGCAGCAGCCTCCGGTTGGGCAGGCTGGTCAATACGTCATAGAACGCCAGATTGCGGATTTCCTCCTCGGCCCGCTTGCGTTCGGTGATGTCGGCGAACACGCCAACATAATGAGTGACCTCGTTCCTGTCGTTCCTGACGGCGGTAACGGTCACCCAGCGCGGATAAACCTGGCCGTTCTTGCGCCTGTCCCATATCTCTCCCGCCCATGCCCCTTCCTCTTTCAGGCGCTGCCACATCTCGCCGTAGAACTGCTTGTCGTGGCGGCCGGAGCTCATCATGCTCGGGTTATGCCCGATCACCTCGGCGGCGCTGTATCCGGTGATACGCTCGAACGAACGGTTGACCCGGATGATGTTGGCATCGGCATCGGTGATCAGGATGGCATCCTGGGTCTCGAATGCGACCGCCGCGACCTGCAGCGCCTGTTCGTCCTGCTTGCGCCGGCTGATGTCGCGGCAGAACACGAACAATCGGCCGCTTTCTTCCTGATACTTGACCGATACCTCGATGTCGACGATGCGCCCATCCTTGCGGCGGTGCCGGGTCTCGAAGCGATCATGCCCCTGCGCGATGATCTTCTCCACGTGAGCCTTAACGTCCTCGGGCCGCTCGTTTGCCTCCAGCTGGCTGACATGCATACCGACCAGCTCGCCGATCGTATACCCGGATATGTCAGCATAGGCCTGATTGGCTTCCAGCAGATTGCCCGCCATGTCGGTCACCCAGAAACCATCGATCGCCGTTTCGATGACCTTTTCATGCTGCTTCATCGCCGCCTCGGCCTTCTTGCGTTCGGTGACGTCGCGGCTGGACGCGTACAGGAAGGACTGGCCGTCGATCTCTACCCCAGAGGTGCTGATCTCGACATCGATCAGCGCACCGTCCTTGCGGCGATGCACCGTCTCGAACAACTCGGATCTGCCGATCAGCGACCGGAAGCGCTCGTGCAATTCCTCCGCGGACCATCGCGCATCCCAGTCGGCCACGTTCAGTCCGGCAACCTCCTCCGGGCTGTAGCCCAGCATGCGGCAGAACGCGTCGTTGGCCTCGACGATGTCGCCCTGCATGTCCATCACATGGATGCCGTCCATCGAGGTCGCCATCAATGCCTGGTTGCGGCGCAGCTGCGCCTGCCCCTCCTGCGATCGCTTGTTTCCCTCGTCGATCGCGGCCTGCAGCAGTTCGTTGCTGAAGGTCAGGTCGTGGGTGCGCTGGTTGATCCTGTCCTCCAGTTCAAGGTTGACGCGCAGCATATCCTGCTCGCGCTGCGACAGCGTTCTGAACATGACGCCGACTGCTTGCGTCAACCTGCCGATCTCCGCGACTCCCCGTTGCGGCAACGCGACATCATGCTCGCCCGCGGCGATCTTCTCGGCGGCCAGCGCCAACTGTTCCAGCGGTGCGAACGAGCGGCGCAACGACCTCATCGCAACAACCCCGATCAACAGTATCCCGACTAGCCAGGGCGCCAGATGAACTATGGGCAGCGTGAATAATTGCCACCCAGCCGGCACATCCGGGATGCGATACATCAACACCAGGAAGCGGTCCGGATTGGCGGAATCAAAGTGCAGTCGGGTAGCGGCAAACAACTGATCGTCCCTGCTCATGGTTATCGCCTGCGCCGACAGCGCCCCTTCGGCGCCCGACTGAAACATCTGCGCCAGGATCGGGAAATCGGCAGCGATGCTGTCGCGCCCGGGCATGCCGGAATCGAAGCTGCGACTTGCATCCGGGTGTAGCAGATATTGTCCGGACTGGTTGGCGACATAGGTCTGCACGTCCGCAGGCAAGCCTTCCCTGGAGGATTCCAGCAAACCGCGCACATCAAGGCTGATCGCCACGATGCCGAACGCCTTGCCGGACGAATCGTAAACCGGCGTTGCCGCGCGCAATGTCTGGATGCGTTCGGGGTCTCCTGCCGATCCCTGCTGATAGTCGAATCCGGAAAGATACACCTCGCCCTTGGGCAGTTTTAGCGCCTGCCGGAAGAAATCGCGCGCACCGTAGACCTCCCCCATGTCCGGCAACACCGACAGGATTTTCCCGCCTCGGCTATCGACACGCACAATCTCACGCCCGCCATCGTCCACGCCGATATAGCGCATCCGGTAGTAGCCGGGATGAGCCTGGGAGAACGCGGAGAATATTTCCTGGAGGCGCGCGTCCCATTTGGCGCGCGTATTGCCGTCGCGCGGGTCGATGCCGCGGTGCTGCGCGGCGCGCACAATGCCGGAAATGGGCGGGGTATTGGACAGGAACAGCGCGTCGCGTCGCAGCAAATCGATTTGCTGATTCAACCTTAAACGCTGTGTCTGGATGGAACTGTCGAGATGGGCGGCACGCTCGCTGACATAGGCCTCGCGCAATCGCGAATGTTCGATATACCAGATCGCCAGCGCGCTTACGGACAGCATGACGATCAAGCCGATGGCGAGCCGGGTAGACAAACGAGAAACGCTCAGCATCAGGGGGTTCCTCATGAGGAGTTCTCCCGTATCCTAATGCAGAATCGACCTATTTCCCGACGAATCCGCGCATCCCCATGCGGGCTAGGGATTTGCCGATGGGTTAACGGCTTATTTTCCCCGCATCGTCTGCCGCGCCAGACAGAGATCCTGCCAGGCCTTCGCCTTCTCCATCGGACTGCGCAGCAGGTAGGCCGGGTGATAGGTGACGACCAGAGGTAATCCATTGAAGTCGTGCGTCCGGCCGCGCAGCGAACCCAGCGCGACGTCGCCCGTATTCAGCAATGCGGTCGCGGCGGTCTTGCCGAGTGCCACGATCACCTTGGGCTGGATCAGTTGTATCTGGCGTTGCAGGTACGGCAAACAGGTCGCGATCTCGTCCAATTTGGGGGGAGACTGCTTGCCCGTAGCCTCGACCGGCGGACGGCACTTGACGACGTTGGCGATGTACACGTTGTTGCCGCGTTTCAGTTCGAGCGCGAGCAGCATATTGTCCAGCAGCCTGCCCGCCTCGCCCACGAACGGCTCACCGCGCGCATCCTCGTCCGCGCCCGGCCCTTCGCCGACGAACAGCCAGTCGGCCTGCTGGTCGCCGACGCCGAACACCGTCTGCGTGCAACCGGCGCGCAACTTGCAGGCGGTGCAGTCGCGCACCATGGTCTTCAGCTCCGGCCAACCGAGTCTGGCGACAAGCTGTTCGCGGCCGGCCTCGTCGCCCGCGACGGCTGCCGCAGGTTCGGGTTCGGCCTCGACCGGCATGTCGCTTGTGTAAGACGGATTGCGCCCTTCGTCCGCACTCGGGACAGGCTGCGCGATACCCATCGCCGATGGTTGAGTATCGGCTGCGGATGCCGCCATATTTTCCGCAGGGGCGCATGAAGCTTCCGTTCCGATATCGGCACGGCACACCGTACCCCTGCCTTCGGCCCCGACCTCGTCCGCTACCACAGGTTGTTCCCTGCGCACCCATTGCGGATACAGGTTCAGTTCGCGCAATACAGCTTCGTTTCTATCCATTCGCTTCACCCGCCCCATTCGTTCCATCCAACAGCTCGCACGCCATCACCAGCGCGTCTTCGCTGCCGCTCGCGTCGCGATAATAGCCGCGCCGCAGGCCGACCTCAGAAAATCCCGCGCTGCGGTACAACGCGACCGCAGCCATATTGGACGGACGCACTTCGAGCAACACGCGCCGCATGTTTTTTGCGCGCGCCAGTTCCAACATCCCGCCCAGCATCGCGCGCCCCAAACCCTTGCGCTGCTGCGTCGCTGCCACGCCTATCGTCAGCAGCTCGGCCTCGTCCACCGCCGGCATCATGATCGCATAGCCGCGCAGCTCACCATCGGCTTCATCGACCTGGCACCAGTAGCCGGCATCCAGCGAATCGGCAAACTGGCCGCGCGTCCACGGGTAGGCCTGCACCGATTGTTCGATGGCGAGCACCGCGTCGAGGTCGCGCTCTTGCATTTCTCTCACACAAACTCCGGCATACATGTGAAAACCGGAAAGAAGCGTAGCGAGCGGTTCGAGAACAAGGCGCACGGAGCACAGGAACCTGAATGTACATCAGGTTTGCCGCTACGCGGCCCCGGATTCCGACAACTCCGTTGCGGCGCAGGCTCATGCGCAAAGCGCGTGATGCCGCAGCCAACACCGCGCAACGCGGTTATCGGATCGCGCAGTAGCTTATTTCCGGTTTTCATCGCGTTCTGCCGTCGTCAATGCAACCTTGTCGCGCAGATACAGCGGCAACGCCTGCGAAGCATCCATGCCTTCGCCCCGCGCCAGACGCCGCGCGCCGATCGCGGCGATGGCGGCAGCCTGCGGCACGACGGTTCCGTCCACACCGAGCAGCTGACCGGCATAACGGGCCTGCAATGCCTCGCTGTTCACCGCAAAGCCGCTGCCCGCGGCGAACCAGCCAGCCCCCGCCACGACCGGCGCATCAGCAGGCTTGCACAGGCATGGGGCGCTCACCGCAATCCAGTCGTCGCCCTGTCTCTCGTAGGCGGCGTGATAGATCTCGCTCATGCGCGCATCCAGCACCGCGATCACTTTGTCATGTCCCGACGCTTCGGCCAGCGCCTCCAGCGTACACACGCCGACCACCGGCAGATTCGCGCCGAGCGCCAGCCCCTGCGCCACGCCGCAAGCAATACGCACGCCGGTGAACGAACCCGGCCCCATGCCGAAGGCGATGGCATTCATGGCTTGTAGCCTGTGGCCGGTAGCTTGCAGCAGCTCGTCTATCATCGGCATCAGCCGTTCGGAATGCTTCTGCCCGACCGGCTCGCAGCGCGAGACGACTTCGCCGTCCTGCCAGAGCGCGACGGAGCAATATTCGGAGGAAGTCTCCAGAGCGAGAACACGCATCAGTTGTCAGCCAACAACAGAACGACCGCCTGTGCCGCGATACCCTCGCCGCGCCCGGTGTAGCCCAGCTTCTCGGTGGTGGTCGCCTTGACGTTGACCGCGCTACGCTCCACCCGCAGGTCGGCGGCGATGTTGTCCACCATCTGGAAGATGTGCGGGGCCATCTTCGGTGCCTGCGCGATGATGGTCGCGTCCACGTTGGCGACGCGATAGCCCTGTTCGCGCACCAGATGCATCGTCTCGCGCAGCAGGATGCGGCTGTCGATGTTCTTGAACTTCGCGTCGGTGTCGGCGAAATGTTTGCCGATATCGCCCAGCGCCGCAGCGCCTAACAGCGCATCGCAAATCGCATGCAGCAACACGTCCGCATCGGAATGCCCGAGCAGCCCTTTTTCATAGGGAATATCCACCCCGCCGACGATGAGCTTGCGCCCTTCAACCAATTGATGGACGTCGAATCCCTGTCCGATACGCATGATTATTTCCCTTGTTGTAACAGCAGTTCCGCGAGCAGCAGATCCTGCGGATAAGTCACCTTGAAATTACTCGAATCGCTCGCGACCAGTTTGGGTTGCAGGCCCAGCGCCTCGACCGCGGAAGCCTCGTCGGTCACCGCCTTGCATTGCTGCAACGCCTGCATCAGCAAACCCGCGCAGAACATCTGCGGGGTCTGCGCCTGCCACAGGCCGGCGCGATCTTCGGTCCGCGCGATGCGCTGCTGGCCGTCGGCGCGCTTCAGCGTGTCCGCCACCGGCACCGCAAGGATGCCGCCGACCGGGTCATCGCGCAGCTCGTCGATCAGCTTCGCGAGATGCGCCTGCGTCAAACAGGGACGTGCGGCGTCGTGCACCAGCACCCAGTCGTCCGGCTCCAGCTCGGAGGCCAGCAGGCCGTTCAAAACGCTCTCGGCGCGCGTCTCGCCGCCGCAATACAGCGATTGCAGCTTCTCGCCGCAATGCGACCAGTCGTAGCCGTGGAACAGCGTGTCGTCTGGCGCCAGCACGACGAACACTGTCGAAAGTTCGGGACAGGCGCACAGCGTGGTCAGTGCATGCCAGATCATCGGCTTGCCGGCGAGCGGCAGGTATTGCTTGGGGAGTTCGTTGCCCATGCGCGCGCCGAAACCGGCTGCGGGGACTAAAGCGTGGAATTCGGACATGGGCGCGATTGTAAATGAAAGCATCCCGCTTGGCTTATAATGCGCGCCTTTGTTTCAGGCCGTTCCCATGCTGTTCTCGTCTTCCCATTCCCGCCCCCGTTACACCCGGCTGCAAGGCTCGTCCGATGCGCTGGCGCTGGCGCAACTCGCCAAGAAAAAAGCCCCACTCGTCGTCATCGCCGCGAACGCGCTGGAGGCGCAGCGGCTGGTCGACGAGATTCCGTTCTTCGATCCGCAACTGCGCGTGCACCTGCTGCCAGACTGGGAGACGCTGCCCTACGACCACTTCTCGCCGCATCAGGACCTGATCTCGGAGCGGCTGGCCACGCTGCACCATATCCGCAGCGGCTCGTCCGACGTAATCGTCGTGCCGATCACCACCGCGCTGTATCCGCTGCCGCCGGTGTCCTACCTCGCGGCCTACACCTTCTTCCTGAAGAAGGGCGCGCGCATCGACCTCGCGGCGTTCCGCGAGCAGATGACGCTGGCCGGCTACAACCATGTGCAGCAGGTGCTGACCCCGGGCGAATACTGCGTGCGCGGCGGCATCATCGATCTGTTCGCGATGGGCAGCGTGCTGCCCTACCGCATCGACCTGTTCGACGACGAGATCGAGACCATCGCCAGCTTCGACGTGGACACCCAGCGCACGCTGTACCCGGTGCCGGAGATACGCATGCTGCCGGCGCGCGAGTTCCCGCTGGACGACAAGGGCCAGGCGACGTTCCGTCAGAACTTCCGCGAGCGCTTCGAGGGCGATCCGTCGAGATCGCGCATCTACAAGGACGTCAGCAAGGGCATCGCGCCTTCCGGCATCGAGTACTACCTGCCGCTGTTCTTCGACAAGACCGCAACGCTGTTGGACTACCTGCCGAGCAATGCGACGCTGTGCCTGCATCACGACATCGACGACGCCATCGCCACCTTCGGCAAGGATGCGGCATCGCGCTACAACCTGCTCAGGGGCGACCCGCAACGGCCGCTGCTGGAACCGAAGGAACTGTTCCTCGACGCCGAGCAGTTCTTCGTCCGCGCGAAGGAGTTCGCGCGGCTAGACATCGTCGCAAGCGAGAGCGGCGCGACGCTGACGCCCTGCCCCACCGCGGCAATCCCGCCCATCGCCGTGGACCGCCGAGCCGAAGTCCCCACGCAGAAATTCGAGGACTTCCTGCGCGGCTACGAAGGCCGCGTGCTGCTGCTGACCGACAGCCTCGGGCGGCGCGAGCTGGTCTCCGGCTACCTGAAAGAATACGGCCTGGCACCCGAGGTATGCGAGGACTACGCGTCCTTCAGCAGCGGCAAGAAGAAATTCATGCTGGGCGTCGGCCCGCTGCAGAACGGCTTTTTGCTGACCGAAGACAAGCTCGCCATCGTCACCGAGACCGAGCTCTATGCGGCGCAACCGCGCAGCCGCGCCGCGCGCGCGACGAAGAAGAGCAACGTCGAGGGCATGCTGCGCGACCTGTCCGAGCTCAAGGTCGGCGACCCGGTGGTGCACGAGCAGCACGGCATCGCGCGCTATCAGGGACTGGTGAATCTAGACCTCGGCGAGGGCGAGAACGAATTCCTGCTGCTGGTATACGCAGGCGAAGACAAGCTCTACGTACCCGTCGCGCAACTGCACGTCATCAGCCGCTACAGCGGCGGCGCGGCGGACACCGCTCCGTTGCACAAGCTGGGTAGCGGGGCATGGGACAAGGCCAAGCGCCGCGCGATGCAGCAGGTGCGCGACACCGCCGCCGAACTGCTGAATCTGTATGCACAGCGCGCGACGCGCAAAGGCCATCAATTCAAATTGACACCGCACGACTACGAGGCGTTCGCCGCCGGCTTCGGCTTCGAGGAGACGCCCGACCAGGCCGCCGCGATCGAGGCGGTGGTCGCCGACCTTCAATCCGGCAAACCGATGGACCGTCTGGTCTGCGGCGACGTCGGCTTCGGCAAGACCGAGGTCGCACTCAGGGCCGCCTTCGTCGCGGCGATGGACGGCAAGCAGGTCGCCGTGCTGGTGCCGACCACGCTCTTGGCCGAACAGCATTTCCAGAACTTCTCGAACCGCTTCTCCGACCTGCCGGTGAGACTGGCCGAGCTTTCTCGTTTCAGGTCCGCGAAGGAAACGAATCAGGCACTGAAGGACTTGGCGGACGGGAAGCTGGACATCGTCATCGGCACGCACAAGCTGATCCAGAAGGACGTGAAGTTCAAGAATCTGGGACTCGTCATCATCGACGAGGAACACCGCTTCGGCGTGCAGCAGAAGGAACGCCTCAAGGCGCTGCGCGCCGAGGTGGACGTGCTGACGCTGACCGCGACGCCGATTCCCAGAACCTTGGCGATGTCGCTCGAAGGCCTGCGCGACTTCTCGGTGATCGCCACCGCGCCGCAGCGCCGCTTGTCGATCAAGACCTTCGTCGCGCAGGCCGACAACGGCGTGATCCGCGAAGCGGTGCTGCGCGAACTGAAGCGCGGCGGCCAGGTGTATTTCCTGCACAACGAGGTCGAGACCATCAACAACATGGCCGAGCGACTGGAAGCGCTCCTGCCCGAGGCCAGCATCCGCATCGCGCACGGCCAGATGGGCGAGCGCGAGCTGGAGTCGGTGATGCGCGACTTCACCCACCAGCGCTTCAACGTGCTGCTGTGCACCACGATTATTGAAACGGGAATTGACGTTCCCACGGCGAACACCATCATCATGAACCGCGCCGACCGCTTCGGCCTCGCGCAACTGCACCAGTTGAGAGGCCGCGTCGGCCGCTCGCACCACCAGGCCTACGCCTATCTGCTGGTCGAGACCGAGGCGCTGACCGCGCAGGCGAAGAAGCGGCTGGAAGCGATCCAGGCAATGGAACAGCTGGGCAGCGGCTTCTATCTCGCGATGCACGACCTGGAGATTCGCGGCGCGGGCGAAGTGCTGGGCGAATCGCAGAGCGGCGAGATGCAGGAGATCGGTTTCAGCCTCTACACCGACATGCTGAATTCTGCGATCAGCTCGCTGCGCCAGGGCCGAGAGCCAGACATGGCGCATCCGCTGGGCGTCACCACCGAGATCAACCTGCACTGCGCTGCTCTTTTACCAAAGGACTACTGCGGCGACATCCACCAGCGGCTGGTGATCTACAAACGGCTGGCGAACTGCTCGACGCAGGACGACCTCGACGAGATGCACCAGGAACTGATAGACCGCTTCGGCCTGCTGCCCGAACCTGCACAGACCCTGCTCGACAGCCACCGCCTGCGCATCCTCGCCAAGCCGCTGGGCATCAGCAAACTGGATGCCTCATCCGAGGCCATCGTCATCCAGTTCGTGCCCAACCCGCCGATAGATCCGATGAAGATCATCACCCTGATCCAAAGCCGGCGTTACGTGAAGATGTCGGGACAGGACAGGTTGCGGATAGAGCTGAAGCACGAAGACCTGAAGCAGCGGGTGCTGGCGGTGGTGAATTTCTTCAAGGAGCTGGGGTAAACGATAGGGGCGCGATTTAACCAGCCACTTATCCGTCGTTTTTTGATGGATTAGTGGAATGGCTATGCAGGGCTATCGCGCCCTGAGCATTCGTAAGATGCAATAAGCCTGTCCTGAGCTTACCGAAGGGCGTAGCGCATTGCACCGGATGAGGACGTCATGCGGCACAATGCCCGTTGGTTACCTCGAAGAGGTTTGCCCCCCTCGGGTATTGCGCGAGCTAACTTGCCAATATCTCCAATTGAGATATACTTTCCCCATGCACATCATTACCCATCGTCGGATTGTGGCCGCGCAACAAGCGCATCCTCAAAGTGCGACCGCCCTTGAGCAGTGGTATCGCTTATGCAAAAAGGCTGAATGGCGAAATTTCTCGGAATTGAGAGCGCTATTCCCCAGTACGGACAAGGTAGGTGATGTATTCGTATTCGACATAGGCGGAAACAAGCTGCGTTTAATCGCTGCCATTCACTTCAATACGGGGCGATTATTCATCAGGGCTGTACTGACACACAAAGAGTATGACCAAGGAGGCTGGAAATGAACGCACGAGTTAAAACAGCAATAGAACATTGGGGATATGTCGCCCCTCTGTTGCAACCTGCGCGCAATGCCAAAGAGTACGCACAATTGGTTGAAGCCCTTGATGCGGCAATCGACGCAGGCGGCGCTGATGAAAAACATCCGCTCGCCAGACTGGTGGATTATCTCGGCGATTTGGTCGCGGAATATGAAGCCAGGGACAAGATGCCGAAAGCGGCAACAGGCGCGGAGGCGCTGCGCTATTTAATGCAACGCGATGGCTTGCGCCAAGTCGATCTCCCTGAATTGGGTAGCCAAGGCGTCGTGTCCGAACTGCTGTCCGGTCGCCGCGAATTCAATGCCCGCCAAGCGAAAGAATTGGCTGGGCGTTTTGGTGTTTCGGCAGCGTTGTTTTTGTAATCAGAGAATTGACTCCGATACCTCGATCTTAGAGAGGCATCATGGGAAAAGTAAAACTGAGCAAATGGGATAGCGCCAAGCACCTCAAAACCGACGAGGACATGGCGCTCTATCTCGAAGCCTGTCTCGAAGAAGCTGGCGATGATGCCGCCTTCATCGCCAAAGCGCTCGGCACTATCGCCCGCGCCAAAGGCATGACACAACTCGCCAAGGAAACAGGTCTGGGGCGCGAGAGCTTATACAAAGCGCTATCCGGTGAAGGCAATCCAAGCTTTGCGAGGATCTTGAAAGTGACGAATGCGCTGGGTATCAAGCTGCATGCGCAGAGCGCGCGTGCGGCGTGATTTAAATAATTACGATACCGCCCCGTTGAATTCGCTTGCGGGTATTGCCCCCGACTGTTGCATGCTTTGGTGAGATTTTGTAGGTTGGGTGGAGCGCAGCGATACCCAACAAAACATTCCAACCATCATCCAAGATGATGGGTATCGCATTCGCTCAACCCATCCTACCGCGCTGCAACATAGGCCATCTTGAGTTGTTCGACAGACAAGAGGGGGTCGCCACGGTGCAGCATTCGATGGCAATTTGAGCAAACAAGAGCCAAATCTTCTACCTTCGTCTTTTTCGTTCCTGCCAATTGCGACACCGGAATTTTGTGATGGGCCTCAATGAAACCACGACCGAGGTCACCATACCGAATGGCGAAATCTGTGCCACAAACCTCACATTCGAGACTTCCTGTGTCTGCGAACCGTTGCGCCTTTGCTCGTCTAGAAATTGCGCCGTCACGCTCAAGATATTTGTGCTGCTTGTATTTTACGGTTCCTTCCGGAAAGGCTGATTCGTCGTCTTCGATGACGACTTCATTTTCCGGCAGCGCATTTGTAGTGACGGCAGGCGTTGTGATTTGCTGGGGATGAAGGGTTTTTGTACCATCGAAATAATGGCCAAGGGAGCAGCCCGAATGGCCGGGCCTATGTTCTGCATGAGCACGGGTTGTGTTGTTTCGGCCAGCGCGCATCAAAACTATTGGACCATGGCATTCGAGGCAACGAACCGAGAGTGCTGGACGGGTGCGCGCCGACTCAACTGACACAGAAACCCACTTGCCCTTTACCCAAGCTTCACAGTAGCTGTTGGAATGTAGATTCGTTGCCATAAATACATATTCAAATGCTTTTGTCTTTTTGACGGTCTAGCCACGCCACCACGTTTGCATCCGGCGCGGGACGCATCAATTCGGAAATGACATTGGTGTCGAGCAGTATCAATCGGTTTCGCCGAAATCTGCCGACTGACGAGGTTGCGAACGGATAGGTTGCGGTAGTTCAACGCCGCCAACTTCCATAAAGCGTTTGGATATCTTACTGCCAAGTCCGCCAGCTTTGTGTGTGGTGCCGGAAAAAGCGAGGCGGAGAATTTGGCGCGCCTCGTCTTCAACCGATTGCCCGTGCTGTTGAGCTTGTATGCTCAAGTTATTGGCGACCGATTCGTCAAGATTGTGAATGATGAGATTGGCCATGTTCGGCTCCTTCAATGGACTTGGTGCACAGGTATTGTAATCAAATCGATGTGAAATGACGATTGAAGGATTCAAACTCGTCGTCAAGCAGCCGGACCGTCGCCGACGGTCCGCAATTACCTGCCGCTTAGCCGAAACGCTTGCGTCCGATAATCCGTGCGCGGTGGGCGCGGCGTTGCTCTTCTTCGGTCAGCACGCGCTTCTTGCCTTCGAACGGGTTGGCGCTGCTGTTGAATTGGATCTTCAGCGGCGTGCCTTGCAGGCGGAACATCTCGCAGAACGCGCGCTCAAGGTAACGCTGGTAACTGGCCGGCACGTCATCCAGGCCGCTGCCGTGGATGATGATGAGCGGCGGGTTGCTGCCGCCCTGGTGGGCGTAGCGCATCTTGGGGCGGAAACGCGAGCCCTTGGGCGGCTGCTGTTTTTCCAGC
>MGWR01000005.1 GCA_001801085.1 Gallionellales bacterium GWA2_60_142
TCAGACTCACCTCCACCTTGTTCAACGCCTTGAAACTGTCGAAGAAGGCTTGCCCGAAATTCATGCCGAATTCCACCGAACCGACATGCTTCCCATTGTGAAATACCGGCACCATGCCGCGCGTGCCCAAGCCAGCCACGCCGCCTTCCAGCCCTCGCGTAGGCTTCTTTGTCTCATTGGTGATGACTACGGTATTGCGGAAAGAAGAAAGATCATCACCGTATTTTTCCGGCTTGTGCAGGCGCAGGAAGGAAATCGCCGGAGGCGTATGGAACTGGAATTGTTCGACATCATAGTTTTTGGCAAGCACTTTGAAGCCGGGGAGAAACTGGTCGGAGAGTGCGGCACGATCACCGGCATCGAATTTCTCCTGGGCCAGCGGCATGTTGGCGACCAGGACACTCATCGTCTCGGCAATGCGGTTCTCCGTTGCGATACGGTTCGAAATGGCCTTGAGATGAGCCTCCAGTTCTTTCATCTCGGCCTTGCGTATCAAGTCCTCCATTATGCGCAGATTGGAGGCCGTCAGCAGCACGCCGACCATAAAAACCAGCAATCCCATGGCCAGCATGGCCTTGACCCAGAGATGAAGTGTGCGGAACATTTTTAGCCTCTTGATTAAGTTAGATAAAAAATGCCAGACGCAACTACTAGCCGCTCGCCCAAGCCCGGCAAAACGCTGGACTGGGCCGAACGAGGAAGCGCCGACTAGAATTCAGACCACTCGCCATCCTCACTGCTCTGCGCATCTGCTCCCGTCGCCTTACGTGCACCGGCTTTGCCGGCCTTCGCCGGAACTGCAGATTTGGCTGGCGGCGCCAGTTTGCGAGCAGGAGCCGGACGTGTTGCCGAAGTTCGGCCCACTGCGAGTGCGGTGCCGCCGCCCTCGTCCACCTTGAACGTCGCCACCGCCACGGCCAGATTCTGCGCCTGCTCTTCTAGCGATTCCGCCGCCGCAGCCGCCTCTTCGACCAGCGCGGCGTTCTGTTGCGTCACTTCGTCCATCTGGGTGATCGCGGTATTGACCTGTTCGATACCCTGACTCTGCTCGGACGAAGCTGCGGTGATCTCGGACATGATGTCGGTCACGCGCTTGATCGAGGTCACGATCTCTTCCATCGTCTGCCCCGCCTGAGCCACCAGCTTGCTGCCGCCTTCGACCTTTTCGACCGAGTCGCCGATCAGCGTCTTGATCTCCTTCGCCGCAGCGGCGCTGCGCTGCGCGAGGTTGCGCACCTCGCCCGCCACCACCGCGAAGCCACGGCCCTGTTCGCCTGCTCGCGCCGCTTCGACCGCGGCATTCAGCGCCAGGATGTTGGTCTGGAATGCAATACCGTCGATGACGCTGATGATGTCCACGATCTTGCGCGACGATTCGTTGATCGAACTCATGGTGGTCACCACTTCGCCCACCACCGCACCGCCCTTGCCCGCCACATCCGATGCGCCGATCGCCAATTGATTGGCCTGCTTGGCGTTCTCGGCGTTCTGCTTCACGGTCGAGGTCAACTCTTCCATGCTGGAAGCAGTCTCTTCCAGGCTGGAGGCTTGCTCCTCAGTGCGCTGCGACAGATCGGCGTTGCCAGAGGCGATTTCCTTCGAGGCGGTGTTGATGGTGTCGGTGGCATCCTTGATCTGGCCGATCAAGTCCTTGAGGTTGGTGACGGTGCAGTTCAGGTTTTGCTTGACGTCGTTAAAAGACCCTTGGTATTCGCGGGTGACAACCTGGGTCAGGTCGCCTTTAGCCAAGGCCTGAGCCACATGGATCGTATCCTTGAAGGCGGTATCGACGGTGTCGGACAACAAGTTGAGCAGATCGGACAGGGTCTTGGTGTAGCCCTGCTTGCCGGCCAGGTTCATCTTGATGCTGAAATCACCCTTGGTGGCGGATTCGACGATCTGTTGTATCTCGCCGACGATTTGCGTCAGGGAATCCGCGGTAGTATTGACGCTGACCTTGACCTGATTGTAAGCGCCGACGTATTCCGTGGTGACTTTCTGGCTGAGGTCGCCCTTGGAAAGGGCTTCGGCGACACGGATGGTGTCCTTGAATGCGCCGTCGACGGTGTTGCTCAACTGGTTGAGCAAGTCAGAGAGTTCTTTGGTGTAACCGGCCTTGCCGTTCAAGTCCATCTTGATGCTGAAGTCGCCCTTGTTCGCAGCATCGACGATGTTCTTGATCTCGGTCACGATGCCGCGCAGGCTGTCCTGCATGGTCTTCAGCGAGTACACCAGGCTGGTGGTGTCGCCCGGCTTGATGACCAGATTGGCGGACAGGTCGCCCTGGGCGATCTTGTGCACGGCTTCGGCCGCATAGTCCGGCTCGCCGCCTAGTTGCTTCATCAGGTTGCGGACGATCAGCATGCCGATCACGATCGCAACGATCAGCGCAATGATCGACAATACGATGGTGATCAATATCGCATTGTCTGCCTGTACTGCTGCCGCAGCGCCGATCTCGTTCAGGCGCTCGGTCTGCAGCACGATCAATTCGTTGATGGACAGAATATAGGCATCCTGAAGCTCCATGGATTCTTCCATAAACAGGGTCTTCGCTTCCGCTGTCCTTCCCTCCTTTTGCAATTTCAGGAAGGCATCCTGAGAGCCGACATATTTGCTGCGCATATCCTGCACTTTGCTTAGCACAGCCTTGCCTTTTTCGGAGGCAATCGATTTTTCGAGTTTCGAAAGGTTATCCTGGATAAATTTGCGTCTTTCCTCAATGCCGTCCAATTCCTTCTGGATGTTTTCCTGGCCTGTCACCAGCAGGGAGTCGCGCATAAGCACGCCGATTTTGTTGATACCGTCGATCATGTTGTTCGCCTGCACCGTCTTGGGGAATTCGTCTTCGACGATGTCCATAAGCTCCGTATCCAGGATGCGCATGCTGTTGATGCCGACAACCGAGATGACGATCAACAACGCGATCACCGTACCAAAGCCCAGTCCAAGTCGTTTCCCCACTGTCATAGTCGTCATGATATTTGTCCTTTCTTATTGTTCGATGTGTAATCAAGCCGCAGCCATTTCGACCAGATCCATGTCGCCGCTGGTCATCAGTTTCTCGATATCGATGATGATGATCATGCGGTCGTCCACGGTGCCCATGCCGGTGATGTATTCCATGTCCAGCGACGAGCTGAATTCCGGCGCGGCCTTGATCTGTTCCGGCGTCAGCGCGATCACGTCGGACACGCCGTCCACCACCATGCCCACTACCCGTTTGGCAATATTCAGGATGATGACCACGGTGAGTTCGTTATAAGTCACGTTGCCGAGACTGAACTTGATGCGCATGTCCACGATGGGCACGATGATGCCGCGCAGGTTGATCACGCCCTTGATGAACTCCGGCGAGTTGGCGATTGTCGTCACCGCGTCATAACCGCGGATCTCCTGCACCTTGAGGATGTCGATCCCGTACTCTTCCTTGCCCAGCGTGAATGTCAGTAGTTCGCGACTCCTGCTCTCCACCGCCCGCTCCTTGTCTTCCTGCATGATGAACCTCCTGCCGATATTGCGATTGATGAGAGCCGCTCGTTTTGTCTATCCGGTGCTTGCCCTGCCCCCAGCGCCAGGCCGGGCATGAAGTTCGTTCCAGAATGTTTCGAACAGTAATTTACGCAATGGCTGCGACGAGGATTCCCACAGGTCGCGTGCACATTCGATCTGATGCCTGTCCGCACACCAGCTGTGTGGCACGCTCCGGAACGGGTTGAATCCGCTGGCGGTATGGTCGCGCACGCAAAGGCCACCGTCGCTCACCGCTCCGTGATCGGAAATGGCCTCCGGCAGCCACTCGACGGAGACGAAACGGCCGCGCATCAACTCCGGATCGCGTTGTACGATCCCGAAAGCCACAGAGATACTGGCGCGATCGTGGTAAAGCGTTGCACGACAGCCGTAACCGCCTCCCTCCCGCCTTGAGCAACGGATATCCTCGATACAGAAGACTTCCGGAAACGCGTCCCCGTCGAACATCGCGTTCGGCATGGCGACCCTCCATTGAAATGGTCATTCGCTCCGGACATGCGGCTGCGCTCGGCCAGTTCCGAACCATGCCGAGCGGCGGTACCGGTGCTCAGGAAAGCAAGACGTCACTCATCAACTGACGATGGGCCACATAGTTGCCCAACAGCGTCAGCGACACGATGAACACCAGTATTCCGCACTCGATGAGCTGCGATATGCGGTTGGAATAGCCTCGTCTTGCCGTCCCGTGCCGGACATCGCATGCGCTATCCGCCGCAGACCGGTCAGAATCCGCGAGGGTCTGGCAACAGGACTTCATGATTCATTCCCGTCACCGGCATAGAGTAAATCCGGTGCATCTTGTCCGAGCGACCGCTCCTCTCCGGTTTCGGGAGCCGCCAGCAGCAACTGGCGCTTGAGTGCGGCGATCTCCAGCCGGGCGGACGAAAGCTGGCTGCACATCACCGTATTGCATGACTCAAGCAGCTCTATGCGTTTCGCCTGTTGCCGGGTGCGCTGTTCTACGTTGCGCTCGAGGTAATAGCGGTGGTCGGCAAGTTCGGCCTCCATCCGTTTCTTCTCGGTGATATCCAGCATAACGCCCTTGATGAACAACGGCGCACCGGTTTCGTCGCACACCACGCTGGCTTCGTCGTGGAACCAGCGAATCTTGCCCTGGTTGTCGTACAGACGATAATGACAGCTGAATTTTTCCGCCACGCTGCAGCTACGCCGCAATGCCTGATCGAAACGACCGAAATCGTCCTCATGCACCTGTTTCAGGCGCAGATCCGGACGATCGAGCAAGTCCTCGGGCGCGAAGCCTAGGTCGCTTATCTGCGGGCTGACATAGATCAGATGGCGATCCGGCTGGCATGACGCAATATAAACGATAGCCGACGAGTGTTCGATCGGGGGAAAGTCGGCACGACTATCGACGGAGGGCGGAACAGGCTTAGCTGCGGCATCGTTGGAGCTTTGCACCTCCAACGCGGAATCCATGTCGACACGATCCAGCAAGCAGATCGTATCGCTTTCGGCCGACGGGGAGGCCGAAAGCCGGTTGCGCCAGCCGCCAGCGTTTTCCATGAACTCCTTCACACCCAGATTCCTGAGTGTCTGGCGTACGGTAATGGCAGCGACGCGTTCCCCGCCGACATGGTGTTCCTGCTTGTGGATAGTCCTCACGTTGTCTCCTTGAACTGGTTCGTTGTTCGGGTGTCGCGAAAAGGAAATCGAAGGCTCGATTGCCATGGAGCGATTCTGCCCAAACTACACAGTAGCAAGTATCGGTGAGTGACTATTTCGCCGTCGTATTACGGGAGGGAGACGGCTAGGAAAACGACGAGGGAGTTAAGGAAATAGCTTACCTTGCATCGCATATCGCACTAAATCTGCGACACTTTTTAAACCCAGTTTGGCAAGGATATGGGCCTTGTGAGTACTGACCGTCTTGTCGCTTATGGACAATTCGTTGGCTATCGCCTTGATGCACTTTCCTTCGACGATCAGACGAAATATCTGCATCTCCCGTTCGGACAGAGTCAGTTCGACATCATCCACATCCGCCGAAGACGAGGCAAATGCAAGCCGTTCGGCCATTTCCGGATCCAGATATTTCCCGGTTGCAGCGACCTTGCGCACCGCATCGAGCAATGTCTGTGGGGAGCAATTTTTGGTGATATATCCCGAGGCGCCGGCCTTCATCGCACGCAGCACGGTCTGGGTGTCGTTATGCATGCTGAGCACCAGAATACGCAAATTCGGGTTGCCGCCCCTGACGCGCGCGACCAGTTCAGCACCGCAGATGCCGGGCATAACCAGATCCAGAAGCAACACGTCAACCTGCACCGAACGTAATTTTTCAAGCAAATCCGCACCGCAATTTGCCTCTGCGACGACCTGGACGTCCGGGAACGTCGCCATGAATTGAACCAGGCCGGAACGAACCAACTCGTGGTCGTCAGTGATCATCAGACGCGTAACCAAATATCCCCCTGTCCTGTTTTTTATTCCTGCATGCAGAATGAGTGAATTTATACCTCATTTGAAGAAGGACGGCTACAGTTACAGCAATATCGCAGCGACACTCCCGGTACGTACGGCTATTTGCTACCATTCCCCTAAGCAAAAAGGAGTATCGAACTGACCACCCCCGCTGAACTGTCGCAATTCCTGTGCAACGCAGAGCGTCGCGCCTACAAGCAGGCGCTATTCGCCGTGCGCGACGAACATACCGCACTGGATATCGTGCAAGACACGATGATCAAACTCGCGGAGAAATATGGCGACAAACCGGCCAACGAGTTGCCGTTGTTGTTTCAGCGCATCCTGCAAAACACCATACGCGACCATTTCCGCAGGCAAAAAGTCAGGAATACTTGGACAACGCTGTTTTCGTCGTTTTCGACGAAAAACGATGAGGATGAATCCGACCCGCTGGAATTGCTGTCGGACGACGATAACTGTAGTACGCCACCCCTGCCCGACGCGGCGCTACAGCAGAAACAGGTCATCGCCAGAATCGAGCGAGCGCTGGAACGACTACCGGCGCGTCAACGCGAGGCGTTCCTGCTACGTTATTGGGAAGGATTGGATATTATCGAAACCGCCGCCGTCATGGGATGCACCGAAGGCAGTGTAAAAACCCACTGTTCGCGCGCAACGCATGCGTTGGCTGCGGCATTAAAAAACACCGGAATGGAACAGCCATGAACATCGAGCCCCGTTTACCGCACAACCGCAAATCGCCAAATATCGATTCGACGGATATCGCCCCGGAACAAATCGCCGGACTGCTTACGCGCTCCGCCGAACAACTGGACCGCAAAACCGTAGAAGCATTGCGCCGAGCTCGCCATGTTGCGCTCAACCGACAAACCGTTCGCGCGCAGGCATTTACGCTCGACGGCAGACACGGCGTTCACTGGCAACTCCCGCACACACCCCGCCAATGGGCGGCAACGGCTCTGCTACTGGCCGTGATTGCCGGCAGCACAGGCTATTGGCAACACCTGCGCAGACATGAAATGATGACGCATCTGGATGTAGCCATCCTGACCGACGACATGCCACTGGAAGTATTTATCGACCACATATCCGAATGAAACCATCCATCGCCGCATTTGCACTGCTCTGCATAATCTATTTTTCACCCGCAATCGCCGCGCCGCAGCCTTGGCACGCCCTCACGCCCATGCAGCAGCAAGCACTGGCACCGATGGTGCCGCAATGGGCAGGATTATCCGAGGAACAGCAACGCAGCCTGCTCTCCGTCGCCAGCCACTATCCCGACTTGAGCCCGGAAGAAAAACAGCGATTCCTCAGCCGTCTAAGCGCATGGAGCAAACTCACCCCCGAGCAGCGTCAAGCCGCGCGCGAAAAGTACCGTGCCTTCAGCCAGATACCGGGAGACAAACAGGAACAGGTGCGACAAATCGTCAAGGAAGAGCAGGCAAAAAAAGCGCCGTAGCTGCGCTACCTCCCGCAATATTGATTGTTAAACTTACTTTATTGCCGCATCAAGATGCCATAAATGGCCGTGGCCAAGGTAAATAATTTTCCAGATTCAGCCGAATTGGATGTGCCACATTCATGAATTTTGCTCAATCCAGAATTGTTTTTTTTAGATTAATCCCGTCAAATCTAACCGGGAGCCCTTGGGGAATTCCGCAGGTTAATAGAAAAACATCATAAACACACTATTATTCGGTCTACTAATGGCCTACTCTGACTGAAAAACAAAAAAGCTCGCATTTCTGCGAGCTTTTTTGTTTTATTGGTGGGTCGTGCGGGGATCGAACCTGCGACAAACGGATTAAGAGTCCGCTGCTCTACCAGCTGAGCTAACGACCCGTGTAGAGGCGCGCATTGTAGTGGCGCGACGAAAAATGTCAAGAAATTCGTTAATTCAATACGCGCGAGTACGCAAATCGCTTCGTGGCAATGCTCTGTTACGCGCTGCGATACGGTGTTGGATCGACAATGCCAGCGGCGGCGAAGCCGGCACGGCGCAAGCGGCAGGAGTCGCATACGCCGCAGGCGCGGCCTTGTTCGTCGGCTTGGTAGCAGGAGACGGTCTGGGCGTAATCCACGCCGAGCGCGGTTCCCAGTTGGACGATCTCGGCCTTGGACAGGTGCAGTAGCGGCGCATGCACGGTCAGTGTGCTGCCTTCGACGGCGGCCTTGGTGGCGAGGTTGGCCATGCGCTCGAAGGCTTCGATGAAGGCCGGGCGGCAATCCGGATAGCCGGAGTAATCGACCGCATTCACGCCGATGAAAATATCCTGCGACTGCAGCACTTCGGCCCAGGCGAGCGCGAGCGACAGCATGATGGTGTTGCGCGCGGGCACGTAGGTGGTGGGGATGCCCTCACCCGGCTGCTGCGGCACGGCGATGTTGTTGTCGGTCAGCGCGGAGCCGCCGAAGCCGGTCAGGTCGATGTTGACGACGCGGTGCTCCTTCGCCCCCAGCATCTTCGCGACGCGATCAGCGGCTTCGAGTTCGGAATGGTGGCGCTGGCCATAATCCACGCTCAGCGCGTAGCAATCGTATCCCTGCGCACGCGCCATCGCCAGCACGGTGGCCGAATCCAGCCCTCCTGACAGCAAGACCACCGCGTTCTTCATCGTCCCGCCTCGTCAGGCCAAAGTATCTTGTGCAATTGCAGTTGCATGCGCACCGGCAAGCGGTCGCGCAATATCCACTCGGCCAGTTGCGTCGCATCCAGCGAGCCGTGCGCGGGCGAGAAGGTCACTTCGCATTTCGCCGCGAGGTCATGCTGCGCGATGATCTGCACAGCCCAACGGTAATCGTCCTCGCCGCACAGCACGAACTTGATCTCGTCGTGTTGCGTCAGCAGCGGCAGATTTTCCCAGCGGTTCTTCGCTTCTTCGCCCGAGGCCGGGGTCTTGATGTCCAGCACGCGCATCACCCGCGCATCCACGCCGCCGATGTCCAATGCGCCGCCAGTCTCCAGCGACACTTCGTAACCGGCATCGCTCAGCGCTGTCAGCAGCGTCAGGCAATTCTTCTGTGCCAGCGGCTCGCCACCGGTGACACAGACATAGCGCGGCGCATAGCCGGCGACTTGTTCGAGGATGTCGGCGATGCTCATGTTCTGTCCACCGCTGAAGGCATAGCTGGTGTCGCAATAAGTGCAGCGCAACGGGCAACCGGTCAGGCGGACGAATACGGTGGGCAGGCCGATACGGCGCGTCTCGCCCTGCAACGAAAAGAATATTTCACTGATGCGCAGTTGCGCCTCGGAGTTGGTTTGCAACATGGGAAATTACTTGGCGGCAGCGAGCTGTTTCTTCGCCTTGGCGGCGGCATCGCTATCCGGATATTTCGTGATCAGCAGCTTGAGCGTTTTTTTCGCGGCGTCGCTCTGCTTGAGTGCGCCCTGGCATTCGGCGATGTTAAGCAACACATCGGCATCCCTGGCGTAGGCCGGATAATCCTTGCGCAGATTGCGATAAGTCTCCAGCGCCGCCTTGTGATTCTTCATCGCGAGCTGGGCATTGCCCTGCCAGTAATACGCATTCGGCGCATGCACCGAGGCGGGATATTTCTTGGAAAACTCCTGGAACGACTTGATCGCACTCAGGTGGTCGCCTGTCTTGAACAAGGCGTAGGCAGCTTCGTAGGCGCGATTTTCCTGCGCCGGGTCGTTCGGGTCGGACGCAACTGCCGCTTCGCTTGCAGCGGCGGCAGCCTGCTTCTCGTTATCCGCGGATTCGATTTGACGCAGGCGCGTATCCAAATCCACGTAAAAATCCTTTTCGCGCTTCTCGGCATCCTGCAAGCCGCGCGACAATTCTTCGTTCTGACCGCGCAACTTGCGCAGTTCGGTATTCAGCATTTCTATCTGGGACTGCAAATCGAGCATGGATTTGGTCTGCTGCTCGGCGGCAGCTTCCAGCTTGAGCGCACGCTCCTCGAGTTGCTGGATCTGCTTGCGCGCCTCGTCGTCCGAGAACAACCCCGCCTGCGCGGGAGCGGCGAAACACAGAGCCAGCAACAGGAGAATGCGTTGCTTCATGTTACTTCGCGTACTTGATGTCGGTGCGACGGTTCTGCGACCAGGAGGCCTCTTCGTGGCCGGAAGCTACGGGCTTCTCTTCGCCGTAGCTGACGCTATCCAGTTGTGCGGACTTCGCACCGCCCAGCTCCAGCATTTTCTTCACGCCGTCGGCGCGACGCTGGCCGAGGCCCAGGTTGTACTCGTTGCTTCCGCGCTCGTCGCAATTGCCTTCCAGGCGGACCTTGCGGTTCGGATTGGAAGCCAGATACTTGCCGTGAGCCTGCACCACCGGCTTGTCGGCATCCTGCACCGCATCGACGTCGAACGGGTAATACACGCTACGCTTGGCGAGAATGCTAGCCGGATCGTTCAGCGGATCGCCCGCAACCTGCGTAGCCGAAGCAGCCCCAGTCTTGGAGGCCGATGCCTTGGCGCTGGAGTCGGTAGGAGCGGCAGTTGTTTCGGCGGGTTTATTGCTGGCACATGCGGCGAGCAAATTCACCAACACGAGACTGATAACGAGTTTCTTCATGGTGCATCTCCTTTACTGTTGTTATTTAAGGATTCGGTCCCCACACCGGCTCGCGGGCATCGCCGCTTTGCGTGAACATATGCTGCTTGACACGGCCATCGCTGGAAACGGTTGCCAATATACCACGGCCTTTGGCCTCACTGGCAAACAGGATCAGCTTGCCGTTGGGTGCGAAGCTGGGTTTTTTCTCCCACCCGCCCTCGGTCAGCAACTCCATTTGTCCGGTCTGAAAATCCTGCATCGCAATGTAGAACTTGCCGTTGTTGCGATGCGCGAAAATGAAGCCGTTACCGTCCGGATTATGGCGCGGCGAATAATTGCTGCCCTCGCCAAAAGTCAGACGCTGCTCGGGGCCGCCCTCGACCGGCATGCGGTAAATCTGCGCGCTGCCGCCGCGATCCGAGGTAAACAGCAGATATTGCCCGTCCGGCGAAAAATGCGGCTCGGTGTCGATCGCGCCGCTGAAGGTGATGCGCCGCAGATTGCTGCCGTCCGGACGCACCAGATATATCTGCGAACTGCCGTCGCGCGTCAGCACGATGGCCATCTGCTTGCCGTCAGGCGACCAGGCCGGCGCGCTGTTGCTGCCGCGAAAATCGGCCAGCACCTTGCGCTGGTTGGTGTACAGCGACTGCACGAACACTGCGGCGTGCCCGGTCTCGAAACTCACATAGGCGAGATGGCTGCCATCCGGCGACCAGGACGGAGACATGATGGGTTCGTTCTGCGCCAGCACCACCTGCTCGTTGTAGCCGTCGCTGTCCGCGACGATCAGCCGGAAATTCTGCCCACGCCGGTTAACGTAGGCGATGCGGCTGCCGAACACGCCTTTGTCGCCGGTCAGCTTCTCGTAAATCATGTCGGCGATGCGGTGCCCGACCGCGCGCGCCTGCCCTTCCGCCGCCGTCACCGACTGGCCGACTAGTTCCGCTTGCTTGACCACATCGAACAGGCGAAAGCGCGCCTCGATGCGCCCGCTCGGCTGCATCGCCACCGTGCCGATCGCAAGCGCATCCGCGCCGCGCACCTGCCAATCGGCATAACTGACCTGCGACGGTTCGGTGAGGAACTTGCCCGCGAGATCCACCATCCTGAACAGGCCGCTACGCATCAGGTCGCCCACCACCACTTCGTGTATGGTCTGCGACAGTTTCGCATCGCCGCCCATCGGCACGATGGCGACCGGAATCTGTTTTTCGCCGGCGCCGATAATTTCGATGTCCAGCACGGCAGATGCAACGGAAGCTTGAATCAGCAACAACAAACCGAAAATGCTTTGTATGACACGCATGAACCTACTCCTTTGGCCTGAAGCCCAATTTCATTTCACGAAACCTGTTGAATAACGCCGCATCCGGCGGCAACGGCAGCGGTTGCGCCTTGAGGATCGCGCGCTCGACTGCATTGTCGTAAGCCACATGTCCACTGGATTTCAGCAAGCGCGGATTCAGCACCGAACCTCCCGGCAGCACTGTCACCGCGAACTCAGCGCGCGCATCGTCCGGCACATCCGGCGGCATCACGATACGGCTGCGTATCTTCGCGGCGATCTTGGCGGTGTATTCGTCAACCACCCGTCCGGCTGCCGCGGCGCGCTCGGCGCGTTCCGCCTGTTCGCGTACCACCCGCTCGTCCACCTGCGGCTCAACTGGCTTGACTTCGACTTTTTTCTCCACCGGCTTGGCCTTCTTATCCGGAATCGCAATCTCCGGCTCGGGTTGCGCCTCGGGCGGTGGCGGCTCAACCGCTTCGACCGGCGGCTCTTCGACCTTGGGCGGCGCGGCAGCCACGCTTGGGATGCTGTCCCACAGCTCCACGCTCATCGTCGCGGGCGGTTCGGTCTGCCATGAGAAACCGAAATACAGCAGCGCAAAGAATGCGCCATGCACCGCCACCGCGAGCAGTCCCGCCGGCAGCTTGTAGGGTTCGCGCCCATAAGGATTTGGATAGGCCGCTACGCTCATTTCTTCGCTTGCGTCAGCAGCCCGACCTTCTTGATCTGTTGCTGCCGCAGCACATCCATCACGTTGATGACTTCTTCGTAGCGCACGCTCTTGTCGGCCGAGATCACCACCGGCTGATCGGCGAACTCACCCTCGCGCCCTTTCAGGATCGCGACCAGTTCGTCGCGCGTGACGCGGCTTTCCTGACCGCCACGCGCGTGGTCGCGCAAGGCCAGCGAGTTGTCCTTCTTGATAACCACCTCAAGCGGCGAAACCGGCGGCGCCAGCGACTCACCGACCTGCGGCAGGTCGATTTGCCCGGGATTCATCAGCGGCGCGGTGACCATGAAAATCACCAGCAGAACGAGCATCACGTCGATGTAAGGCACGACATTGATCTCGTTCATCAGACGGCGGGAAGTGCGGCGATTGGAATTCACGATAACCTCACGCGCTCAAGGCTGACGCTGCAACACGTTCGAGAACTCTTCCGTGAAGCTCTCGAAGCGCGTCGCCAGACGGTTGATGTCGTGAGAATAACGGTTGTAGGCGATCACCGCCGGGATCGCCGCGAACAAGCCCATCGCGGTCGCCACCAGCGCCTCGGCGATGCCGGGTGCCACATGCCCCAGCGTCGCCTGACCGACGTTAGCCAAGCTGCGGAACGCGTTCATGATGCCCCACACCGTGCCGAACAGGCCGACATACGGACTGACCGAACCGACCGAGGCGAGAAAAGCCAAATGCGACTCCAGCCTGTCCATCTCGCGCTGGTAGGTCGCGCGCATCGCGCGGCGCGTACCGTCCATCACCGCGCTGGAGTCCATGCCATGCTGTTTCTTCAGCTTGGCAAACTCGGCGAAGCCGGCTGCAAAAATGCGCTCCAACGCGCCTTGATCGCCGCGTCCGCCCTTCGCCCCTTGATACAGATGATTCAGATCCGGATTGCGCCAGAACGCATCCTCGAACTCCTCGGTCATCCTGACCTCGGCACGGATCGCGAACAGCTTGAGAAAGATGTACCACCACGACATCAACGACACCAGCAGCAACAAACCCATCACCAATTGCACCAGCACGCTGGCATTGGCGATGAGATGAATAAAAGACAGATCCTGAGTTACTTCCATTGTTCTTCCCTTCCCGTTCAAATCTTCCAGTGCTTGCTCAACACCGCCGGCACGCTGACCGGCTTGAAACTCTCCGCGCCGACGCACACCAGATGCACCTCGCCCTCGGCCATCACCTCTTCGCCGCGCAGCACAGTCTGCACCAGCGTGATGCGGCTGCGGCCGACCTCCTTCAGTTGCGCGGTCACGCTCAACATGTCATCGAGCAGCGCAGGCCGCAGATAGTTCAATTCCAGCTTGCGCACGACGAACATCACGCCCAGTTCCGTCATCAGCCCGGCATTGCTGTAACCGAAGGTGCGCAGCCACTCAGTCCGCGCCCGCTCCATGAAGTTCACATAGTTCGCGTGATACACCACCCCGCCGGCATCGGTGTCCTGGTAATAAACTCGCGTCGGCAGCGAAAAAACCTTGTGCCTGGTCATCCGGCAAGTCTCCCGCTATCAAGTTGCTTATCACCGCCACGAGGTAGGGTGGGAAAGCGTAGCGTCTTCCGCCGTATGAAAGTCGCATTCGGCGGATAACGCCTTCGGCTCATCCGCCCTACGCTTGCTGTAACCGGCCAGACAAAAAAACTACTCATCAAGCAACCCCCCCATCACCGGATTGCTCGCTACCGCCAGCCCGAAATGTCGATAAGCGTTCGCGGTCGCCATGCGGCCGCGCGGCGTGCGTTGCAGATAGCCCTGCTGGATCAGATAGGGTTCCAGCACGTCCTCGATGGTGTCGCGCTCTTCGCCTATCGCTGCCGCAAGGTTATCTACTCCGACCGGCCCGCCCATGAACTTCTCGATCACGGTGAGCAGCAGTTTTCTATCCATCAGGTCCAGCCCGCGCGTGTCCACGTCCAGCATGGTCAGCGCCGCGTCGGCGACCTCGCGGTTCGCGTCGCCGCCCGCCTTCACGTCGGCGAAGTCGCGCACGCGGCGCAGCAGGCGATTGGCGATACGCGGCGTGCCGCGCGAGCGTTTGGCGATCTCCAGCGCGCCGTCCTGAGACAGATTCATTTCCAGCAAACCGGACGAGCGCATCACGATGCGCTGCAATTCTTCCGGCGTGTAGAACTCCAGCCTTGCGACGATGCCGAAACGGTCGCGCAGCGGGTTGGTCAGCATGCCGGCTCTAGTGGTCGCACCCACCAGCGTGAACGGCGGCAAGTCCAGCTTCACCGAACGCGCAGCCGGACCCTCGCCTATCATGATGTCGATCTGGAAGTCCTCCAGCGCGGGATAGAGGATTTCTTCCACCACCGGCGACAGGCGATGAATTTCGTCGATGAACAACACATCGTTCGGTTCGAGGTTGGTCAACAGAGCCGCGAGATCGCCCGCGCGTTCCAGCACCGGACCGGAGGTGTGGCGGATGTTCACCCCCATCTCGCGCGCGATGATCTGCGCCAGCGTGGTCTTGCCCAGGCCCGGCGGGCCGAACAGCAACACATGATCCAGCGGCTCGCCGCGCCGCTTGGCGGCCTCGATGAATATCTCCAGCTGCCCGCGTATCTTCTCCTGCCCGACATATTCGTCGAGCTGCTTCGGACGCAGCGCGCGCTCCAGCGCCTCCTCCTGACGCGAGACAGGGACGGCGGAAATAATGCGGGGTGCGGCGGAAAGGTCGTCGTTGTGGATCATGGGCGATGTTTGGTTTCCTGGACGGACAATCCGACGGAATTATGCCGCAAATTATTACCTGAAAGCGCGAGACCCGTTCGCAATAGCGGCGGGCTGACACCCTCCACTTCCTTAAGGAGCTCTACCCTACGCATCCTCGTCCTTCGGCAACGGTGCGAGCAGCGCGGCGATATCGGCCTCGCCGAACTTGACCAGACCGCTGGCGTCTTCGGAGAGAATCCCGGCGGCGAGTTCGGCTTTCTTCTCTTGCAAGCCCAGGATTTTCTCTTCGATGCTGCCCGCCACGACCAGTTTGTAGACGAAGACATTTTTGGTCTGGCCCAGACGATGCGCGCGGTCCGTGGCCTGATTTTCCACGGCGGGGTTCCACCAAGGGTCGTAGTGAATCACGGTGTCGGCGGTGGTCAGGTTCAGGCCCACGCCGCCCGCCTTCAGGCTGATGAGGAAGATCGGTACTTCGCCGTCTTGGAAGCGGCGCACCACTTCTTCGCGATTTTTCGTGTCGCCGGTGAGTTTGACGTAATCCAGTTTTTCGTTCGCCAACTCTTCCTCGATCAATTCGAGCATGGAGGTGAATTGCGAGAACACCAGAATGCGCCGGCCTTCGCTGACCAGTTCGGGCAGCATTTCCATCAGAAGATCGAGCTTGGCGCGTTCCTTCACCTTCTTGGCTGCGGTCAGTTTCAGCAGGCGCGGATCGCAGCAGACCTGGCGCAACTTGAGCAGCGCATCGAGGATGATGATGTGGCTGCGTGCAAACCCCTTGTCGGCAATTTCTTCGCGCACGCGCTGATCCATCGCGATGCGCACCGTTTCGTACAGGTCGCGCTGCGCGCCTTCCAGTTCGACGCTGCGCACGATCAGGGTCTTGGCAGGCAACTCCTTCGCGACATCTTCCTTGCGTCGGCGCAGGATAAAGGGCTTGACCCGCTTGGCAAGCAGGTCGCGGCGCAACTTGTTGCCGTGTTTCTCGATGGGAGTGCGCCAGGTCTTGGTAAAGCCCTTGGAGTCGCCCAGCAATCCCGGCAGCAGAAAATCGAACTGCGCCCACAGCTCGCCCAGATGGTTTTCCAGCGGCGTGCCGGTGAGGCAGAGACGATGTCGTGCCTTGAGTTTGCGCACCACTTGCGCGGCCTGGCTGGAGACGTTTTTCACCGTCTGCGCCTCATCCAGAATCAGCAAATGGTATTCGTGTTCGGACAGCGCTTCTTCGTCGCGCCACAGCAGCGGATAGGTGGTGAGGATGACATCGTGTTTCGGAATGGCCGGGAAGTGCTCGGCCCGCTCCTTGCCGTGCAGCGACAGCAATTTGAGCTGCGGCGCGAAGCGCTCCGCCTCGCGCTTCCAGTTGAAGATCAGCGACGTGGGCAGCACCACCAGCGAGGGCTTGTCCATGCGCCCGCTCTGTTTTTCCAGCAGTAGATGCGCCAGCGTCTGCGCGGTCTTGCCCAGCCCCATATCGTCGGCCAGTATCCCGGCCAGCTCTTGTTCGCGCAGATATTGCAGCCAGGACAAGCCTTCCAGTTGATAGGGGCGCAGTTGCATCGCGAAGCCTTTGGGTGCCGCGACCGCCTTGATGCCCGAGGTATTCTTGAGCTTGTTGGCGAGATCGGCCACGGCGGTCATGCCCTTGAACTGCCAGCGCTCCATGCTCGCCAGTTCGTTGATGCGGCCCACGTCGTAACGGGACAATCGAATGTTGTCGCCACCCATCTTGCCGTCGAACAATTCGATCAGCGTGCGCGCCAGCGGCTTGATGCGCCCGGCCGGAACATGCACCCTGCCGCCTTGCTCAAGGTGCAGTTCGACGGCTTCGTCGTCCTTCATTCTCTCCAGCCGGATCGCATCCAGCCAGCGTTCATCGACCTTGAACAGCTCGTGCAACAACGGTGCCAATGGCAGCCGCTGCCCGTTGACCACGATGCCCATGTTCAGGCTGAACCAGCCGCTTTCCGCCTCTTCGAAATCGGCTTCCCAGGCTTCCACTTCGAGCAGGTGATGGCGGAAGCCTTGCGGGATAACGACTTCCCACCCCGCCGCCCGCATCTGCGGCACGGTTTGCTGCATGAACGCAGTCCAAGCATCTTCGCTGCTCAACGCATAAATCGGCCGGTCGAGTATGTCGCCGGGCAAGCCGAAACTGGGCATCTGTTCGAAACCGTATTCGGCCAGCGACTTGAGGAAGCGGGCTTCGGCCTTCTGGTCGCGCGTCACGCGCACGGTCTCGCCGTTTTTCAGCGAGACGAATTCGCCCGGATGATCCGGCTTCAACACCGCGTCGCCATAACGGAATTTGACCCGCGCAATATCCAGATCCTGAGCGCCGGCCTTATAGCCGCGAAAACGCCCCATCCACGACAGCCAGACCGTATCCAGCGACAGCATAGGCGTCAGCGGCGCGGCGATGGAACGCAATCTCGCCGTGCTGGGCGGCGGCAGGTCGGGCACCATTTCGCGCAGCACTTCGGCCACCACCGGCACGTCGATTTCCTGCAGCGGCGGCATGGTCAGCAATTGCGCGATCTGCGCGGGCGTTTGCACCAGCTTCAGCAGGCCGATCTCGCCGGTATCGCCATCCACATACCAGGTGGCGTCCGGCATCGGCAGCACATCCACCGCGTCGCCGCTGCGTATGATGCGCGGCGCCATCCGCCCCGACTCGTCCGCGCCCCAGTCCAGCCGCGCTTCGCGCACCTCGCCCTGCCTGAGCGAAACCGGCTCCCCCAAATGCCTGCCGCCTGCGGGTCTTGTCATCAAACACAACCGCCCGGTTGCCAGCAAGCGCATCAGAATTTCGCTGCCCTGCTCGCCCTCCACCATGAAACCGTCGTACCTGTCGCGCTGTTTCCACAACAGCCGGAAGATGGACAAGTCTTCATCCGTAACGAACTGCGGCGGCTTGATCATCGCGCGCTCCACATTGGACCACTCTTCCAGTCCGCCCAGGAAATTCCCGTCTACATCCACCTTGCCCTTGAACAGGGCGATGACATAGCTCCCAGTGTAGAGCGATCTCATCAGCGCGTAACGCAATCGCTCCGGGCGCACAGCCGGTTTGGCTTTCTTCTTCGGCGGCGTCTTGACCGCCTTCCTGAAAGTTTCGACCCACTCCAGCACCGCGAGATTCACGACAGGCGCACGTTCGCGCGGCAACGACAAGGCCGACAACAAAACGGCTGCGGTGTGTTTGCATTTGAAACCCACGGGACAAGTGCACAGCGGCTCGATATCGAGCTTGCCCGCATCGTTCAAATCGAAAAATATTTCCACCTGGTAAGGCTGGCGCGCAGTGCCCTTGACTTGGGCGGCGATCACCTCGTCGTCGATTTCGATGTGTTCGATCGAATTCAGGTAAGCCTTGGCTTTATGCAGCTCTTGTGCGCTATACCAGCGCGTGACATCGGAAAGCGTGTAAGAAAGGGAAAGAGGCATGGCAAAAATTAGACGGCGATTGCGCCGGAATGAATAGTAGCGCGGACCAACAGGGTGCGCAGGTTAACACGGGATAAAACTTCCGGGATAAAGCGGAATACGTGGGCACAATGCCCACCCAGCCCCTTATCCCTTGGACAGCAACTTGAGCGCCTGACGAATGCCGCCCGAGACATCGACATCCTTGGGCAACTGCTTCGCCGCCCAGTCGGCCTCTTTCTCGCTATAACCCAGCGCGATCAGCGCATTGGCGATGTCGTTGTCGGCGGAGGCGGTGACGCTGGCCGCAGCTCCGCCCGATAGTGCTGCAACGACAAACTTGCCCTGCAGTTCCAGCAACAGGCGTTCGGCGGTCTTCTTGCCGACGCCGGGTATCTTGGTCAGCCGCCCGGCCTCCTTGCTCGCCACCGCCTGCGCCAGTTCCGCCAGGCTCAGGCCGGACAGCACCGACAGCGCGAGCTTAGGCCCGACGCCGCTGATCTTCAGCAACTGGCGGAACGCCACGCGCTCTTCCTGCGTGGCGAAACCGTACAGCAGTTGCGCATCCTCGCGCACGACGAAATGCGTATGCAGCACCACCTTCTCGTGCAACGCCGGCAGGTTATAGAACGTGCTCATCGGCACATCCACTTCGTAGCCCACGCCCTGCACATCCAGCAGAATCTGCGGCGGGTTCTTTTCCTGCAATGTTCCAGTTAAACGACCGATCATTTTCTTATCCCAGAATTAAAGCGAGCGACAGCAGCACCCCATGCGCCATCATCGCGGCGATGGTCAGCTTGATCGCATCGCCCAGTTGTTTCGGCTGTGCGGCATGGCGCAACAGTTGCCGCGCCGCCTTGACACTCAACGGCAGCGCCAGCAATGCCACCAGAGCGAACAGCGGCAGCCAGCCCAGCACCACGGCAATCAGCAACCACATATAAGCCAGCATCACGACCAGCACATAACCCCAGCGCGCCTGACGCACGTCCAGCCGCGCGACCCAATGCAGTTTGCCTGCGGCGGTGTCCGCACGGCGGTCCGGAAACTGGTTGATGTACAACAGATTGGTCACCAGCAACGTGTAGGACAGGCCCGCGATCAGCGGCGCGACTGAGAAACCTTTGCGCTGCACGAAGTCGGTGCCGACCGTGACCAGCAGGAATCCCGCCGCGACGCACAGTTCGCCCCAGCCTCGGCTGTTCAGCCTGAACGGCGTCGCGGAATAGGCCCAGCCGATGAACAGTCCGGCCAGCCCGATGTAGAACAGTTGCGGCGCAGAATGCGCCATCAGCCACAAGCCGGCTGCCGCCACGCCCGCCATCAGCGCGAAGCCGAAGTTGCGCATCTCGGCCTGCGTCATCACGCCGTTCTGGATGAAGCGGCTGCCGCCGGTGAACGGGAAGATGCGCTCGCTGTTCTGCGCATCGGTGCCGTTTAGCGCGTCGTAATAATCGTTCAGCACATTGGTCCCGGCCTGCGCCATCAGCGCGAACAGCAGCGTGACCACAGCCAGTTCGGCGTCGATGACCAAGCCATCGTGGCGCGCGATCGCCAGGCCGACGAAACAGGCCATCAGGCTCGCGGAGAGGAAGGCGGGGCGCGTCGCGGCGACGTAGCGCGCGAGCGGATTACGCAGAGCGTCCAGCGTCGGTTCCATCGGTTGAGTCATACCATACGCCCTCCGCGGACCTTGAAGCTCTTGCCCGCCAATGCCCCCAGATTACCCAGACCGCCGTGCGCATGACAGATCGCACAGGCCAGCGCATCCGCCGCATCCGGGCTGGGCGTGCCGGACAGTTTCAGCAAGCGCGTCACCATGGACTGCACCTGCTCCTTGTCGGCGTGGCCGTTGCCGACCACCGCCTGCTTCACCTGCAACGCGGTGTATTCCGCGACCGGCAGATCGGCCAGCACCGCCGCGCAGATCGCGGCGCCGCGCGCCTGACCGAGCAACAGCGTGGATTGCGGATTGACGTTGACGAACACCTTCTCGATCGCCGCCAGTTGCGGCTTATGCATTGCTATCACCTCGGCGAGAGAATCGAGGATCACCCGCAAACGTGCAGGTAGTTCGCCGTCCGGTGTCTTGATGCAGCCGCTGGCGACATAATGCAACTGTTGGCCTTCCTTGTCGATGACCCCAAAGCCGGTGATGCGCAGGCCGGGGTCGATGCCTAGAATTCGCATTTTCCGATTCCGATTTGCCTGCTAAACGAGAACAAGGCGGCAAGCGAGCAACGACGAGACAGTGCATCAAGCACGGCGATAACCAGCGACTTGCCCGCTTGCGGGCTTAGTCGAATGGCTAGTTGCTCCATCAGGAGTCGCGCAGCACAGCCAATGCAGTTATCGTGACGCAGGCGAAGCGGAGTCAATCCTCGATCACCGCCGTCGTATACACTTCCTGCACGTCGTCCAGGTCTTCCAGCGCGTCGAGCAGCTTCTGCATCTTCACCGCGTCGTCGCCGGTGAACGCCACTTCGCTGGCCGGCTTCATGATGACTTCTCCGAATTCAGGTTTGTAGCCGGCATCTTCCAGCGCCTGCTTCACGTTCATGAAATCGTTCGGCGCGGTGATAACTTCGATACTGCCGTCGTCGTTGGTGACGATGTCTTCCGCACCCGCGTCCAGCGCGACTTCCATCAGGCCGTTCTCGTCGGTGCCCGGCGCGAAGATCATCTGGCCGCAGTGCTTGAACATGAACGCCACCGAACCGTCGGTGCCGAGGTTGCCGCCGTATTTGCTGAAGGCGTGGCGCACGTCGGCGACGGTGCGGGTCTTGTTGTCGGTCATGCAGTCCACCATCACCGCCGCGCCGTTGATGCCGTAACCTTCGTAG
>MGWR01000006.1 GCA_001801085.1 Gallionellales bacterium GWA2_60_142
GATCGTGTGTTCCCAGAATCGCCGCTGCCAGATACCGCGCTCACCCTTGCGCTCCCTGACCGCCGACAACCGTTCGGTTCTTGGCAGCGTCTTCGCAAATGCAATCTTGATCGCCTTCCAGCGCGAGGAATAATCTTCGTCGCCGGGCGGCAAGGTCCAGACGCAATGTGTGTGATCCGGCAAAACCACCCAGGCATTGATATGAAACGGTCGTTGGGCACGAATTTGCCGCACCGATTCGCGAAAAGCATCTATATGCTCGACCAGCAAACGTTCACGGCGATCCAACAGATTGACCGTAAAAAAATAGCTTCCTCCGGGGACTCGATTGCGGTGGTAGTTAGGCATGGGCGAATGGCGCGCGGATGTATTGTGTGGCTGAAAATTCGATGCGACTTTATCACGTTGCGATTCTTGCGACCTGTGTGGCCTACGTAGGGCGGATGAGCCGTAGGCGTTATCCGCCGAATGTGGATTTCCGGTTACTCACCATATCGGCGGATAACGCTGCGCTCATCCGCCCTACAAATTACGAACCCGACGGACAATAACCGGAACGCGCGGCGATTTCGTCGAACGAGTCGCAGCGATGGATTTCGATGGTCGCATGCACGATCTCTTCATGCTGGCGCAACTGTTCGCGCACCTGCTCCGGTGTCAGCGTCGTGCTGCGTGTGACGATGCTGACGGCGCAGGCATAGGCGTCCTTGCCGACACGCCAGACATGCAGATCGATCACACGGGCTTCGTCCGGATTGTCAGCGGACTCGATGACTTCGCGTATCTCGTCCACGACCGGATGATCCATCTCCCGGTCGAGCAGCACCTTGCCCGTCTCGCGCAGCAGGTTCTTCGCCCAGCGCGCCACTAGCACCGCGCCGACGATGCCCATCGCGGGGTCCAGCCAGGACCAGCCGTAGAACCAGCCGCCGACCAGCGCGAGTATCGCCAGCACCGAGGTGGCTGCATCGGCGATCACATGGAAATAAGCCGACTTCAGGTTCAGGTCGTGATGATGTTCATGCCCATCATGCTCATGTCCGTGATGGCCATGATGATGGTCGTGCCCGTGATGCGCATGACCCAGGATCGCCGCGCAGACGATATTGACCAGCAGACCGACGATCGCAACGATGATCGCCTCCTGATAGTGGATGGGCTGCGGCGAAAACAGCCGCTCCACCGACGCGTAGACCATCATCGCGGCGACGCCGAGCAGGAACATCGCGCTGGCGAAGCCGCCGAGGATCTCGATCTTCCAGGTGCCGAAAGCGAAGCGCGGATCGTCCGCGTGGCGGCGGGCCGCCGAATAGGCATAGGCGCTCAACCCGATCGCGAACGCATGCGAACTCATATGCCAGCCGTCCGCGAGCAGCGCCATCGAATTGAACCACCACCCGGCGACGATCTCGATCACCATCATCGCGGCAGTGATCCACATCACCGCGCGCGTGCTCCGCTCCGCGGCGGGATTGCCTGCATCGAACACATGGGGGTCCGTCCAGCGGGACAGGTCGGGAGTACTCATGGCTTGCTATTCGACTGCGATTGAGAGGGCGCGACTTTAACACCAGACGGGGGGAGGGCCAAAATCGGCGAGGATGGAGGATTATTGGTTAAAGTGATTTACAGTTCCTTGGTTTTTAAATCATTGGCTGTATAAGTGCCATTCTTTACGCGCAGCATTCTTTCTTCATCTCGCACCAATCCATCATCAATTACATAGAGCAATGCTTCAGCACCACCATGCATTGGCGAATCAAAGAAAGTAGTTGAGTTCTGGTAATGTTCCGATACCAAATTCACAACATCGGCTATCAGTCCTAAAGCATGCTTAATCTTTTCTCTGCTGGCTGGTTGAAGTGGAGTTACACCCTCCTTTATTGCCAAGACCAGGTCTTTGTGAGCAATCCGCCGGTTTCGCCAATCCCTGCAGAACTCCGTGGCTGCTTTTGCTAATTCAATCTTTCCTTCGAGTGACTTCCTAAGGTCGATATTTTCTACCAATAAAGGAAGTTGAAGAATAGCTCGCGTAGGGCGGATGAGCCGCAGGCGTTATCCGCCGAATGAGGTTTTCGATTGATCTCCATGCGGCGGAAGGCGCTACGCTTTTCCGCCCTACGATTCGGTTACTCTTCCAACAGGCTTCTGAGCATCCACGCATTTTTTTCATGCACTTCCATGCGCGCGGAGAGCAGGTCTACCGTCGGCTGGTCGCCGGCCTTCTCGGCGATGGGCAGCACTTCGCGGGCGGTGCGGACGACGGCTTCCTGGCCTTCGACGAGTTGCTTGATCATATCCTTCGCGCTCACCTTGCCGCTGCTGTCCTTGATGCTGGTCAGGCCGGCGAATTCCTTGTAGCTGCCGGGGGCGGGGTAGCCCAGCGCGCGGATGCGTTCGGCGACGAGGTCGACGGCGTTCCAGGCCTCGGTGTACTGGGTCATGAACATCAGGTGCAGGGTCTGGAACATCGGGCCGGTGACGTTCCAGTGGAAGTTGTGGGTCTTGAGGTAGAGGGTGTAGGTGTCGGCCAGCATGCGCGACAGGCCGTCGGCGACTTTCTTGCGGTCTTTCTCGGGGATGCCGATGTTGATTGCGTTGGCTTTGCTCATGATCGTTCTCCTTAAGATTGATTGAAAACCCCGCGACCGCGTCGGGCCGCGACCTTGCTGTGTCCGGCGACGGCGAAGTATAACGTTTCTACCCCCGCCCTACCCTTCCCCCTGCAAGGGGAGGGAATGGTGAGGATGATGCTGATTCGGCTTAACCGAGTGCCATGACGGTCAGACCTCAACCATATCGAAATCAGCCTTCGCTACGCCGCACTCCGGGCAGGCCCAGTCTTCCGGAATGTCCGTCCATGCCGTGCCGGCCTTGATGCCGTCTTCCGGCATCCCCTTGGTTTCGTCGTAGATGAAACCGCACACCACACATTGCCAGACTTTCATGTCGCTCTCCTTTTGTAATCGTATTTTGTGGTTAAAACCCGACCTGCCCATCAGCCTGCAATTGTTGCCAATGCGGCGCGGTACTGGTTGGCATGGCGCTCTTCCACCTTCGCCAGCGCGGCGAAACGTTTGGCCGCTTTTTCCAGCGTGGCCTTAAACATCTCGGCGTGCTCCTGCGATTCGGTGATCTGCTGTGCGATCTCCGAAACGGCGGCATCCTGGCCTTCCTGCTGCGCGGTCTTGAGGAAGCCGGGATACATCTCGGTGTACTCGTAGGTCTCGCCCTCGATGGCCATCTGCAAACAGCGTTGCGTGGTCATCTCCGATTTCGGGTACAGCAGGTCGAGATGGCCCAGCGCGTGCTGCACTTCCTGCGCGGCGGTCTCCTCGAAGATACGCGCGATTTCCTCGTTGCCTTCGGCGCGGGCGATAGCGGCGAAGTAGCGGTACTTGGTATGCGCCATGGATTCGCCGGCGAGGGCGGCTTCGAGGTTTGCGCGGGTCTTGATCTCGGGTCGTTTCATTTCGTTCTCCTGTCGGTCGGTTGGATGTGGCTGCTGTCCACGGGTTGCAATGTAGGCTTCGTCCATCCATCAATCCAATTGATTGTTCAAACAGAGGTGATTTATTATGCAAATCACCAGCACGTCATTTCTGAAATCCTGCAAAGCGGGACAAGACCAACTACATATTGAATAACCGCACTGGATTCCGGCCTGCGCCGGAATGACGGCTCAAAGGAGAGCAATATGACGCTCAACGAACTACGCTTCATCGTCGCCGTGGCGCAGGAACGCAACTTCCGCCGCGCGGCGGAAAAGTGTTTCATCAGCCAGCCCGCGCTGTCGCTGGCGATACAGAAGCTGGAGGAAGAACTGGGCCTGAAAATTTTCGAACGCGGCAAGAACGAGGTCACGCTCACCCCCGTCGGGGCGGCCATCGTGGAGCAGGCGCAGCGCGTGCTGGAAGAGGCGGAGCGCATCCGCGAGATCGCGGCGCAGGGCAGCAACCAGCTCGTAGCACCCTTGCGCATCGGCGTCATCCACAGCGTCGGGCCCTATCTGCTGCCGGACCTGATCCCCGCGCTGAAGAAGGTCGCGCCGCAGATGCCGCTGGAGGTGGAAGAGAACATCACGGCCAATCTGGATACGCTGCTGCGCAACGGCAAGCTGGACGTGATCGTCGTCGCGCTGCCGTTCGGCGACGGCGGCATCCTCACCCATCCGCTGTACGACGAGCCGTTCGAGGTGGTGGTGAACAGCGAGCACCGCTGGGCGGCGCGGCGCAGTATCAGGCCACAGGAGCTGTCGGACGAAAAAGTGCTGCTGCTGGACTCCGGACACTGCTTCAGCAACCAGGTGGAAGAGGCCTGCCCCGAGTTGCATCGCAAGGGCGCGGACATCCAGCAGGGCACGTCGCTGGAGACGATACGCAACATGGTCGCCTCGGGGCTGGGCGTCACCGTGCTGCCCGCCTCGGCAAACAGCGCGCGCTACCGCAGCCGATTGCTGAAGATCGTCCCGTTCACCAAACCCGCCCCAGCGCGCCGCATCGCGCTGGCCTGGCGCAAGAGCTTCAGCCGCACCCAGGCCGTCGAAGCCTTGTCGCAAGCGGTCGCACAAGCCAAAATCACCGGAATCCATCACCTGCCATGACCATGCCCGACCAGCCTTACCGCCAGAACACGCCGTTGCGCTTCAGCTATGACCTGCTCGCGCCGCTCTACGACCTCGTCGTCTCGCATGTGATGCGCGCGGCGCGCAAACGCTCGCTGCGCGCGCTGCCGACGGATGAGCCGGGACACGTGCTGTTGAGCGGCGCGGGGACCGGACTGGACCTGCCTTACCTGCCGCCGCTGCATCGCTATGCCGCGCTGGATTTCAGCGCCGGGATGCTGCGCCGCGCGGTTCCGCGCGCCACGGGACTGAAAGTCGATTTCGTGCTGGGCGACAGCATGGCGCTGCCGTTCGCAGACAGCACGTTCGATCATGTGGTGCTGCACCTGATCGTCGCGGTCGTGCCGCAGCCCGAGCTGTGCCTGGCCGAGGCGGCGCGCGTGCTGAAGCCTGGGGGAACCATCGTCCTGTTCGACAAGTTCCTGCATCCGCAACAGCACGCCTGGCTGCGCCGCGCGCTCACCCCGCTGACGCGGCGCTTCGCCACGCGCATGGACGTGGTATTCGAGGACTTGCTACGCGAAGCACCGGAACTGCGGGTGATCAGCGACGAACCGGTGCTAGCCGGCGGCTGGTTCCGGGGGATAGTGTTGCGTAAGGGCTGAATCCGTATGGGTTATTGTTTTGCAAACGGTTTCTGGTAGAGTCCGCCTCGAAATGAGATTCCTCCTTCCCCTCCTGCTGACGGCATCCGCCCTGCTGTTCTTCCCGGCTGCACAGGCTGTGCCGCTGGCGATCGATCCGTCGGCGGCATCCTATACGCTCGCACCTTATGTCGAGGTGCTGGAAGATGCGGGCAACCGCTTGACCATAGAGGATGTCGCCGCGCGCGATGCGGAGTTCCATGCTGCCGCACTGCCGGGACCGGACAAGGCCAACAATGCGCTGAACTTCGGTTATTCCTCTTCGAACTGGTGGCTGCGCCTGAACGTCAACAGCGCCGTTGCGAACGAGCGGATGCTACTGGAGGTGGGCTATCCTTCGCTGGACCGGGTCGAGCTCTATTCGCGCGACGCGAAAGGCTGGCAGAAACTCGAAGCGGGCGATTTGCTGCCGTTCGCCGCCCGCCCCGTGATCCATCGCAACCTGGTATTCCCGGTGCAACTCGCTGCCGGACAGCAGACTTTTTATCTGCGCGTGAAATCGGACGGTTCGGTGACCGTGCCGCTGCAATTGTGGCAACCCGAAGCGTTCGAACGCCACAACCAGCAAAGCTATGTCGTGTTGGCGTTGTATTTCGGCATGCTGATGGCGCTGATGGCGTACAACCTGCTGTTGTATTTTTCGTTGCGCGAGCGCGCCTATCTGGTCTATGTGCTCTTCGTCGCCAGCCTCGCGGTGGGGCTGCTGTCGTTGAGCGGACTGGGCAGCCAGTTCCTGTGGCCGGACTGGACGGCATGGGGCAACGTGGCATTGCCATTCGGCTTCTGCATGGCCGGCCTGTTCGGCACGTTGTTCACGCGCGTGTTCCTCGACACGAAGAATACCGTGCCGCGCCACGATCAAATATTGAAAGTCCTCGGCTGGCTGTTCATGCTGACGGGGCTGGCGGCGCTGACGCTGCCCTATTACTACTCGGCCATGGCGGTTTCGCTGCTGGGTGCGATCACCCCCATCGTAGTCATCAGCAGCGGCGTCATCGGACTGCGCCAGGGCCATCCCGGCGCGCGCTGGTTCCTGCTGGCCTGGACGCTGCTGATGATAGGCGTTGCGGTGCAGGGCTCGCGCAACATGGGCTGGCTGCCGACCAATTTGATCACACTGCATTCCATCCAGATCGGCTCCGCGCTGGAGATGCTGCTGCTCTCGTTCGCGCTGGCGGACCGCATCAACGCAATGCGCCGCGAGCGCGACATCGCACAGGCGCAATTGATCGACTCGATGGGCCAGCGATTGAGCGTGATGATGAGCGTGATCCCGGACATCGTGTTCTACAAGGACAAGAACGGCGTGTTCCTCGGCTGCAACAAGGCGTTCGAGGCGCTGCTCGGCCGTAGCGAGCAGGAGATCGTCGGCAAGACCGATTTCGACCTCGTGCCCGAAGACAAGGCGCGCTTCTTCCGCGAACAGGACGAACTGATGCTGGCCTCCGGCAAGCCTCGCCGCAACGAGGAGTGGGCGCCGACCGCCGACGGACGGCGCATCCTGCTGGAGATGGTGAAGACCCCGCTGTACGACGCACACGGCGAAGCGGTCGGGGTGATCGGCGTCGGTCGCGACATCACCGAGCGCCAGCACGGCATCGAACTGGAACGGCTGCGCAACCGCATCTTCGAGCTGCTCGCCAACGGCGCGGCGATGTCCGACATCTTCACCCAGATCGTCGGCTACGTGGAGCAATCGCGCAGCGGCATGCAATGCTCCATCCTGCGGCTGGATGAAACCGGCAAACGCCTGCTGCTGGGTGCGGCGCCCAGCCTGCCGGAAGCCTACAACCAAGTTGTCGATGGCCTGCTCATCGGCGATGCGGTCGGCTCCTGCGGCACCGCCGCGTTCCGCAACAAACGCGTGATCGTCGAGGACATCCACCGCCACCCCTATTGGCTGCCTTATCCCGGGATACTCGATCTGGCCCGTGATGCCGGACTGGTTTCCTGCTGGTCGGAGCCGATCCGCTCCAGCAAGGGCGAGGTGCTGGGCACGTTCGCGATCTACTGCCCGAAAACCGGCGCGCCGGACGAGGCCGACATCGAGCTGATCCAGCAAGCGGCCAATCTCGCCAGCATTGCCATCGAACGCAAGCGTGCGGAAGACCTGATCTGGCATCAGGCCAACTACGATCATGTCACCCGATTGCCCAACCGCCGGCTGTTCCGCGACCGGCTCGAACAGGAGATGCACAAGACCCAGCGCAACGGGCAATCGCTGGCGTTGCTGTTCATCGACCTCGACCGTTTCAAGGAAGTGAACGACACGCTGGGCCACGACGTGGGCGACCTGTTGCTGATCGATGCGGCGCGGCGCATCAGTTCTTGCGTGCGCGACTCCGACACGGTGGCGAGACTGGGCGGCGACGAGTTCACCGTTATCCTGCCGCAACTGAACGACCCGGCCCGCAGCGAACAGGTGGCGGAACACCTCGTCGGGGCGCTAGCGCGCCCATTCCAGATCGGCGACGAAGTCGTCTACATCTCCGCCAGCATCGGCATCACGCTCTACCCCAACGATGCGGGCGAAATCGAGGGGCTACTGAAAAATGCCGACCAGGCGATGTATGTCGCAAAGAGCAACGGGCGCAACTGTTTCAGCTATTTCACCAGCCGGATGCAGGAACACGCACAGCACCGCCAGCACCTGATCCGCGACCTGCGCAACGCGCTGCCGTCCGGGCAACTGGAGCTGTTCTTCCAGCCCATTATCGATCTCTCCAGCGGCAGCATAATCAAGGCCGAGGCGCTGATCCGCTGGCGACATCCCGAGCAAGGCATGGTCAGCCCGATGGACTTCATCCCGCTCGCCGAGGAAGTCGGCCTGATCGGCGAGATCGGCGACTGGGTGTTCCGCGAAGCTGCAAACTGGATGCTGCGCTGGCGCAAGCGCGGCTATTCCTGCACGCAGGTGAGCGTGAATAAATCGCCCGGCCAATTCGTCATCGACGATTGCAGCAAATCCTGGCTGGCCTATATGAACGAGATCGGCTTGCCCGGAGAATGTCTGGTGATCGAGATCACCGAGGGACTGCTGCTGGACGAACGCGCCGACATCACCGGAAAACTGCTGAAGTTCCGCGATGCCGGCATCCAGGTCGCAATAGACGATTTCGGCACCGGCTATTCGTCGCTGGCCTACCTGAAGAAATTCGACATCGACTACCTGAAGATCGACCGCTCCTTCGTGCGCGACCTCGCCACCGACCCGAACGACCTCGCGTTGTCCGAAGCCATCATCGTGATGGCGCACAAACTCGGTCTGAAGGTGATCGCGGAAGGCGTGGAGACGGTGGAGCAACGCGACATGCTGATCGCCGCCGGCTGCGACTCCGCACAGGGCTATCTGTATGCGAAGCCGATGCCGGCGGAGGAGTTCGAAGCGCTGCTGGCGAGCGGGAAAAGATTTACGAGTTGATGCGGCGGCAGTAGCAGTAGACGAACTGCTGCACCGAACCTGACGGCGCGTGGTGCGCTTCCTTGCGGTGTTGCAGCAGGGTGAACGCCTCGCCGAACTCGCCATGCAACTCGTCCGACCGGTAGCGCATCACCGGCAGGCCGCTGCATTTCTCCGGGCCGTCTTCGGCGAAAGTCGCGACGATCACATGGCCACCGGGCTTTACCGAACGAAACACTTTCCGCACATAGACCTCGCGGTCTTCCGGGCTGGTGAGGAAGTGGAACACCGCGCGATCATGCCAGACGTCGTAGCGATTCTCCGGCAATTCCACTTCGATGATGTCGGCCTCGATCCAGTTCACCTTTTCCTGCTGCGCGCCCAGACGCTGGCGCGCCGCGCTCAACGCGGCGGCGGAAAGGTCGAGCACGGTCAAATCCCCATAGCCTTCGGAGACCAGATCGTCCACCAACGTGGAAGCTCCGCCGCCGACATCGATGATTGCCGCGTCCCTGCCGATGCCGGTAGCATGGATGAAATCCAGCGAAGATTCGGCATGCTCCTGGAACCAGCTCACCGCATCGGCAGACTTGGTCTCATAGACTTTTTCCCAATGTTGTTTCGATCGCATGTCGTCTCCCACGATTAGATTACCGCGCATTATCCAGCCGCAGGATAGCCGGCAAGAACACCTCGGTCACCAGCAGCGGCGCACCATGCAGCGTGAACAGCGAGCGGCGCGCCCACAGCCGCTCCGGCGCATCGCCCGGTACTGCGCTGCGGTACAGCGGATGATGCGCATGCAACGCCTTGTAGTGCAGCGGCCTGCGCACCACCAGCGGATGCGAGAACAGCAACTCGCCCAGCGGCTTGTTGCCGAGGCCGCGCACCGCGCCCCACGCACCACGCAGATGCTGCGGCGCGCAGGCGGAGTGCGCGAACACGACCGGCTGTCCGTCGGCATACAAGAACACTTCGCGCGACCATGCGAGCCGGTGCGGCGCGAGACCCAGCAGCGCAGACTCGTCGAACGCGATGCGCGCGAGACCGCTGCGCACCGGACGCACGGTGAAAAGCTCGCAGCGCTCGCGTATGCGTTGCGTCAGCGAGCCGCAGTCGCGCAGCCAGGGCGCAAGACCCGCATCGCAGCCAACTGCCGCGCCGTGCCAGTAATCGTCAGACATGCAGGTAGTCATGTTTGTTAGCCATCCAGCGCTGCAGGTGCGCGCGCGCCGCCTCGGGGTGATGTTGCAACAATTCGTCGGCGACGAGCCGCGCCTGATCCAGCAAGTCCTCGTCCTCACCGAGATCGGCGAAGCGCAACATCGCGACGCCGCTCTGCCGCGCGCCGAGCAACTCGCCCGGTCCGCGCAATTGTAAATCCTGTTGCGCGATCTCGAAGCCGTCGGTGCTCTCGTAAATAATTTTCAGCCGCGCCCGCGCCAGTTCGGACAGCTTCTCCGACTGGAACAGCAGCACGCACATACTCTCCGCCGCGCCGCGCCCGACGCGCCCGCGCAACTGGTGCAGCTGCGCCAGCCCCATACGCTCGGCGTGATCGATCACCATCAGGCTGGCGTTCGGCACATCGACGCCGACCTCGATCACCGTGGTGGCGACCAGCAGTTGCAGCTCGCCCGCCTTGAACGCAGCCATGATCGCCGCCTTTTCCGCCGGAGGCAGCTTGCCGTGCGCGAGACCGATGCGCAGTTCGGGGAAGGCCTCGGTGAGCAGCTGATGTGTCTCTATCGCAGTCTGCAATTGCAGCGCCTCTGACTCGTCGATCAGCGGGCACACCCAGTAAGCCTGCTGACCCTTCATGCAAACCGCACGCACGCGCTCGAACACCTCGTCGCGGCGTCCATCGCTGACCAGCTTGGTGACCACCGGCGTGCGTCCCGGCGGCAACTCGTCGATCACCGATACATCGAGGTCGGCGTAGTAACTCATCGCCAGCGTGCGCGGAATGGGCGTCGCGCTCATCATCAGTTGGTGGGGTTCGTTGCGCCCTTCCGCGACATCCTCCGCAACCCCCTTATTGCGCAGAGCCAGCCGTTGCTGTACCCCGAACTTATGCTGCTCATCGACGATGGCGAGGCCGAGCTTAGCGAACTCAACGCTCTGCTGGAACAAAGCATGCGTGCCTATCGCGAGCATCGTGTCGCCCGAGGCGATGCGTTCTGCGGCTGCCGTCTTTTCCTTCTTCTTCAAACTGCCGGACAGCCACACCGGACTGACGCCCAGCGGTTCCAGCCACTCGCGCAGTTTGAGGTAATGCTGTTCGGCGAGGATTTCGGTCGGCGCCATCAGCGCGACCTGGTAGCCGTTCTCGATGGCCTGCAACGCCGCGAGCGCGGCGACGATGGTCTTGCCGCTGCCGACATCGCCCAGCAGCAATCGCTGCATCGGGTGCGGCTGCGCAAGGTCATGGGATATTTCGGCATACACCTTCCGCTGCGCGCTGGTCAGAGCGAACGGCAGCTTCGCCAGCAGCGCATCGGTGAGCCTTTGCTGCGCCGCCAGCGCGGGCGCGATGCGCTTGCTGCGCTCGCGGTGATGCACGCGCATCGACAACTGCTGCGCCAGCAGTTCATCGAATTTGATGCGCTGCCAAGCCGCGTGGCTGCGATCTTCCAGCGTGCTCGCGGAAATGTCCGGCGTGGGGTTGTGCAACAGTCTCAGACTACTGTCGAAGTCCGCTAGCCTCAGTCTCTTGCGCACCGACTCCGGCAGCGTGTCGGGGTGCGGCAGCACCTCCAGCGCGTTGGTGATCAGCTTGCGCAGCACGATCTGCGACAACCCCGCGGTGGTCGGATACACCGGCGAAAGACTGGTATTCAATGGCGTGTCATCGTCCACCGCGCGGCATTTCGGGTGCACCATCTCCAGCCCGAAATAGCCCATGCGCACCTCGCCGACGGCGCGTATCTGCTTGCCCACGGCGAGCTGCTTTTGCTGACTCGGATAGAAATTCAGGAAGCGCAGATACAGCTCGTCGTCGCCCTCCTGCAAGCGGCACACCAGCGTGCGACGCGGGCGGAACGTCACCTCGTTGTGGGTGATCATGCCCTGCACCTGCACCGTCTCACCCGGCTGCACCGTCGCGATAGGCGCGAGATGCGTCTCGTCCTCGTAGCGCAGCGGCAGATGCAGCAGCAGGTCGGAACGGTGGTGGATGCCCAGCTTGGCGAGTTTCGCCAGCGTGGCGGGCGGGATTTTGGCCGGCGTGCTCAAGTGTCGTTTCGTCTCGCCCGGTTCTGCGGATCAGTCCTGCAGATACATCACGCCGTCGGCCTCGACCAGCGCGCCGCGCGGCAGCGAGGCGACGCCCACGGCTGCGCGCGCCGGATAGGGCTGGTGGAAATAGGTCGCCATGATCTCGTTGACCTTGGCGAAGTTGCCGAGGTCGGTCAGGAAGATGTTCAGCTTCACCACGTCGT
>MGWR01000007.1 GCA_001801085.1 Gallionellales bacterium GWA2_60_142
TAGCCGCCCTTGATCTCGGCCGGGAAGGTCTTGAAGGTGTAGACCTCCAGACCGGCGCGCGCGCAAGCCTGCGTGACGAAATCGCCGGTGGAGATAATGCCTTCACCGCCTTCGCCGGCGATGCGGATAATCAAATCGTTCTTGTTCAAAATCTGACCTCTGTGTTGACGCTGCAAAAAAACCGCCCTCAACGGATACGGAATCCGTTCGGCGAATGTAAAACCGGAATCGCGCGACGCGCCCGCTTAATCGATATGCGCGGTGCGATAACCCTGTCCACATGCCGAACCGAAGTCCGCCATGTACGCCGACCAGCCGAAAGCCTGCCGGGGGAACACGGCGGGCCGGAGGTGCGACGAAGGGAGTGAATGCTTTTTTAGTATTGGTTTTGCAGTCAGGCGCGGATTTTAATGGATAAGCGGGGGAAGCTCAATGGCGCACCGAGTCCGATCGGATATGCCCGCACGAGCGGCGGGGATATCGGGGCGGGTTTCGGCATCCGCTGCGCCGATCCGGCTAGAGCAGATGTTTCACATGCTCGCGTTCTTCGAGCAGTTCCTTGTGGCTTTCCAGCATGTGCCGGCGTCCCGGTTCGCTGATCGCCAGGTTCTGCACGATCTGGTAGTCGCCGTTTTTGCAGCGCACCGGGAAGCCGTAGATCACGCCTTCCGGAATGCCGTAGCTGCCGTCCGACGGCACGCTCATGGTCACCCAGTTGTTGTGGTGGGCGCCCAACACCCAGTCGTGCATGTGTGCGACGGCAGCATTGGCGGCACTCGCGGCGCTGGACAGGCCGCGCGCTTCTATCACCGCCGCGCCGCGTTTCTGCACGACAGGAATGAATTCGCGCTCTACCCAGTTCTGATCCGGGAGTAGGTCGCGCACCGGGATGCCGCGGATCTGGGCGTGATCGAGGTCGGGGTATTGCGTGCCGGAATGGTTGCCCCAGACGATCATGCGCTTGATATCGCGCACCGGCTGGAACAGCTTCTTCGCGACCTGGATGAGGGCGCGGTTGTGGTCCAGGCGCATCATCGCGCTGAAGTTCTTCGGTGCGAGGTCGGGGGCGTTCTTCATCGCGATCAGCGCATTGGTGTTGGCCGGGTTGCCCACCACCAGCACTTTCACGTGGCGCGCCGCGACCTCGTTCAGTATCCGGCCTTGCTCGGAAAAGATCGCGCCGTTGCTTTCGAGCAGATCCTTGCGCTCCATGCCCTTGCCGCGCGGCCTGGCGCCAATCAGCATGGCGATCTCGGTGTCCCTGAAAGCCACTCTGGGGTCGTCGGTGACGATGACTTGTTGCAGCAGCGGGAAGGCGCAGTCCTCCAGTTCCATCATTACGCCGCGCAGCATGGTCTGCGCCTGCGGCAGGTCGAGCAGTTGCAGGATGACTGGCTGGTCGTCGCCCAGCATGTCGCCGTTGGCGATGCGAAACAGCGCGGCATAGCCGATTTGCCCGGCGGCTCCGGTGACGGTGATACGGATTGGTGCTTTCATCAGTGAGTATCTCCTGCGCGGTGAGTGCAGGCCGCATTCTGCCAGCTAAGGCTGTATTGGCAAAGCGCAGCGGCATTCGACGGGAGAGAATGGGTTACAATCAAACATATAAAATGTGCGGTGTAAACGATCCGTCATGTCACAAAAATCTTCCAGGCACGGCCCCCCATCCCACGATCAGTTGTTGACTCTGCTCGAGAGGCTAACTCGTTATCGCGACAGTCATATGGTTCGGCTGAGTGCGATGCAATCCCTGTTGGCGCTGATCCGCCCGAAAGGCATCCGGCTCTACGATGTCCTCAAGAAAGGCGAGCAATACAGCGTCGTCCTCTCGGCATGGAACGAGGGCGAAACGCTGCATTTTAGCGAGGGCGTCATATCGGAGGACAGATTCGAGCCGATAGCGACGGATACGCTGCTGGCAAAGTCCATTGCCGAGGGGAGTGGCTGTTTCTGCGGCATGCAGGGCAGCGGCTATGAATGCTGCATCCCGGTGTTGATGGACGATGAACCTGTGTCCGTGTTCGAGATTCAAGGGGACAAGCCGTTCGACGACGCGAGCATTGCGATGGCGACGGGGATGATCTCGGTCTATCGCAACTATCTGGCGTTGCTGGAAGACAGCCAGCGCGACACGCTGACCGGATTGCTGAATCGTAAGACTTTCGATACCGGATTCGCGGTGTTTCTGAGTTCGGCGGTTCATTTGGATGCGGAGTTGCAGGATGATCGCCGTTCCCATAAGGAAGGCAGCCACTGGCTGGCGGTGATGGATATCGACCATTTCAAACGGGTCAACGATACCTTTGGTCATTTGTATGGCGACGAGGTGCTGATCTTGATGGCTAACCTGATGCGCGGCTCGTTCCGTCAGGGCGACCGGCTATACCGCTTCGGAGGGGAGGAATTCGTCGTGCTGATGCGCGATGTGGACTTTGCCGACGTGAAGAAGAAACTGGACGATTTTCGCGAGAAGGTCGAGCAGCATGTTTTTCCGCAAGTCGGACAGGTCACCATTTCCATCGGGTTCACCTCGGTCATGCCGACTTCCACGCCTGCGATGGTACTGGGCGAGGCGGACGAAGCGCTGTATTACGCCAAGGGACATGGCCGCAACCAGGTGCGTTGCTACGGCGAACTGGTGGAGCAGAAGTTGCTGGCGGAGAAAACGGTGCACACCGAAGTGGATTACTTTTGAGTTTGCTTAGCTATGCCCGTTCGGTACGGCGATGACCAGTGAACGTTCGCCGAAAGACAGCAGCCCGAGGCCGTTGATGGCCGAGGTTGCCGCCTGCGGGCTGTCCATGGTGATCAGGATGAGTTTGCTGTCGTGTCCCGGCTGGTCGAGAACCTTCAGGCTGGTCACTTCCCCGAAAGAAGAGAGGCGTTCGGAGACGATTCTGTGTATGCGGTGTTCGTCGCCTTGTCCGGCAAGATCAATCAGTAATTGTTTCATCTGTGGTGGCGGGTGACTCAGGTTGCTGCCAAGTGCAGGTCGGTAAGCATCTGAACGTAACGCTCGATCAGTTCGCTGGTCTGGGTCGATACGCCCAGTTCTATGCTGCGGCGGTCCGATGCGCAGCGCGTGCGGGTGATGATGCCGTTCTGCACCAGTGAGCAGATGCGACGCTGTACCGTGGCCGGCGAACTGATGTTCAGCAGCACCAGTCCCTTGAGTGTGAGCGGTGTGCCGTTCTCCTGATGAAAACCGACTTCGATGACGATGTCGAAATCCTCGTGAGTGCGAAGATGCGGCAGATGCTGCTTCTCGAACATCCTGATTGTTTTTAGTTTTTTGAATGCAGTCATGGCAAGGATTCTGCTTGAGTAAGAGATTGAAGCAAAGCCGGATTGCATCGCATTTTGATAAGCATGGAAGCTAACCATTAACGAGTCAATAAGTTAGCCTGTGTATTCCGGATCGCGGTATTGCAGGCGGCGGGATGCTCGATAAGTAATGTCCCGTAGAACAAAGTGAGTGGCATCGGGTGTAATATCGCCGCTGAATCTACAGCTTGGTTGCGACAACAATGAGAAAACAACGTCCCAGGCACCTCGCCCTGCACCAGATCAAGTTGCCGCTTCCCGGCGTCGTTTCCATCCTGCATCGGATCAGCGGTGTGATGCTGTTTCTCTCCCTGCCAGTGCTGCTGCTGATGCTGCAATACAGCTTGGCTTCCATCGAGACCCATACCCGATTGCTGGAGTTGCTGGCGCATCCGCTCTCCAAGCTGGCGATGATCGGCCTGCTGTGGGCCTTCTTTCATCATTTCTGCGCGGGCCTCCGCTATCTGGCGATTGACCTGCACTATGTGCGTGACCTGGGGCAGGCGCGCGCCAGCAGCAAGATCGTGCTGGCGGCCAGCCTGGTGTTGACCGTCCTGCTGGGAGCGAAACTATGGTGAACCGTGTCGTCGTCGGCGCGCATTACGGCTTGCGCGACTGGCTGATGCAGCGCATCACCGCGGTGGTGATGGCCGTGTACTGCGTGGCGCTGGCCGGCTGGCTGATGTGGCAGCCGCATGTGGATTACGACGTTTGGACTGCGTTGTTTTCCAGCCAGTGGATGCGCATATTTACGCTGCTGTTCCTGTTTAGCCTTTTCCTGCACGCATGGATAGGCGTGCGCGACGTGGTGATGGATTACGTGAAGCCGGCGGGCGGGCGGCTGGCGATTTATGTGCTGGCGATCCTGACGCTGATCGTCTATGCGATCTGGTCGGTGCAGATACTCTGGGGATTTTGATGGCGATAGCTAAACGTACATTCGATGTGGTCGTGGTCGGCGCCGGCGGTTCCGGCATGCGTGCGGCGTTGCATCTGGCGCAATCCGGGCTGAAGGTCGCGGTGCTGTCCAAGGTGTTTCCGACGCGCTCGCACACCGTCGCGGCGCAGGGCGGCATCGCCGCTTCGCTGGGCAACGTCAAGGAAGACAACTGGCACTGGCATATGTACGACACGGTCAAGGGCTCCGATTACCTCGGCGACCAGGACGCCATCGAATACATGTGCCGCGCCGCGCCCGAAGTGGTGTACGAACTGGAGCATTTCGGCATGCCGTTCGACCGGCTGGATTCCGGCAAGATTTACCAGCGCCCGTTCGGCGGCCACATGCAGGACTATGGCAAGACGCCGGTGGATCGCGCTTGCGCCGCCGCGGACCGCACCGGCCACGCGCTGTTGCACACGCTGTACCAGCAGAACATCAAGGCCAACACGCATTTCTTCATCGAGTGGATGGCGCTGGACCTGATCCGCGACGAGGAGGGCGACGTGCTCGGCGTGACCGCGCTGGAGATCGAGACCGGCGAGACGATGATCTTTCAGGCGCGCGCGACGCTGCTGGCGACCGGCGGCGCAGGGCGCATCTTCGCCTCCAGCACCAACGCCTACATCAACACCGGTGACGGGCTCGGCATGGCGGCGCGCGCGGGCCTTCCGCTGGAGGACATGGAGTTCTTCCAGTTCCACCCGACCGGCGTGTACGGCGCGGGCGTGCTGATTTCCGAAGGCGTGCGCGGCGAGGGCGGCTATTTGCTGAACAAGAACGGCGAACGCTTCATGCCGAAATACGCGCCGAATGCGAAAGACCTGGCCAGCCGCGACGTGGTGTCGCGCGCGATCACCGTCGAGATCAACGAAGGCCGCGGCTGCGGCCCGCACGGCGACCATATCCTATTGAAGCTGGATCATCTCGGCGACGATGTGATCAAGCAACGCCTGCCGGGCATACGCGAAATCGCGCTGAAATTCGCGCAGGTCGATCCGGCGAAGCAGCCCATACCCGTCGTGCCGACCGCGCATTACATGATGGGCGGCATCCCGACCAATTACCGCGGACAGGTCGTAGCGCCCTACAAGGGCGGATCGGACGAGGTGGTGCACGGCCTGTATGCGGTGGGCGAATGCGCCTGCGTGTCGGTGCACGGCGCGAACCGGCTGGGTTGTAATTCGTTGCTCGATCTGCTGGTGTTCGGGCGTGCGGCAGCGCGACAGATCGTCGATGATTTGCAGCATCATCCCCATCCCAAGCCGCTGCCGGCGGATGCTGCCGAGCGTCCGCTGGCGCGGCTGGATCGGCTGGAGAACCAGAAGAACGGCGAGCGCGTTGCTGACGTGGGCGATGCGATGCGCAAGTCCATGCAGAAACATTGCGGTGTGTTCCGCTTCCCGGAGTTGCTGGCCGAGGGCGTGGAGCAGATCAAGCAGATCGCCGAGCGCGTCACGCACACCGAAATCGGCGACAAGAGTCGTGTGTTCAATACCGCTCGCATCGAGGCGCTGGAGCTCGACAACCTGATCGAGGTTGCGCAGGCGACGATGGTTGCCGCCGCGGCGCGCACCGAGAGCCGCGGTGCGCACGCGCGCGACGACTACCCGAACCGTGACGACGTGAACTGGCTGAAGCACAGCCTGTATTTCCGCGAAGGGCAGAGGCTGGACTACAAGCCGGTGCGGCTGAAGCCGCTGACGGTGGAATCGTTCCCGCTGAAGCCGCGGGTCTACTGATGAAACAACTAGCCAATCCACTTAGCTGCCAGGGGACGCCAGCTAAGTGTCTGGTTATAGGAGTCTGGTCATGAAGTTTCGAATTTACCGCTACAACCCCGAGACCGATGCTGCGCCGTACATGCAGGACTACGAGCTGCAGTCCGAGCCGGCCGGCAAGATGCTGCTGGATGCGCTGATATTGCTGAAGGAACAGGACGACAGCCTGGGGCTGCGCAAGTCCTGCCGCGAGGGCGTGTGCGGTTCGGATGCGATGAACATCAACGGCCGCAACGGGCTGGCCTGCATCACGCCGCTGGCGAGTCTGGGCGATGTGGTCACACTGCGTCCGTTGCCCGGCCTGCCGGTGATACGCGACCTGATTGTCGACATGACGCAGTTTTTCAATCAGTACCGTTCGATCAAGCCCTATTTGATCAACAACGATCCGCCGCCGGAGACCGAGCGGCTGCAATCGCCCGCGCAGCGCGCGCATTTGAACGGTCTGTACGAATGCATCCTGTGCGGCTGCTGTTCGACCGCGTGCCCGTCGTTCTGGTGGAACCCGGACAAGTTCGTCGGCCCTGCCGGGCTGCTGCAGGCTTACCGTTTCCTCGCCGACAGCCGCGACCAGGCGACTGCCGAACGGCTGGACGATCTGGAAGACCCATACCGGCTGTTTCGCTGTCACACCATCATGAACTGTGTCGATGTCTGCCCCAAGGAACTGAATCCGACCGAGGCGATAGGCAACATCAAGGACATGATGGTAAAGCGCATGGTATGAAGAACATCGAGAGGGTGCGCTGGCGCTGCCGGCGCGGCTTGCTGGAGCTGGATATCGTGCTGGGACGCTTCGTCGAGCGCCATTATGCGACGCTGAATGAAGCGGAATTGAATTCGTTCGATGTATTGCTGGATATGCCCGATAACCCGCTCTGGGATATGATTGCAGGCAGGCTGGAAGCGCCGGGCGAACACCAGGCGCTGCTGGAAAAAATAAGGGCGAGTTGATCGCCCAAGATAAAGGGAGCATGCGATGGAAAAGCAACGACTGGCAACACTGACTCTGGATGACGGGCGCAGCATCGAGTTGCCTATCCTGTCCGGTACGCTGGGCCCCGATGTGGTGGATATGCGCAGTCTGGGCAAGCTCGGCGTGTTCACCTACGACCCGGCTTTCTTTGCTACCGCCAGTTGCACTTCGGCGATCACCTTCATCGACGGCGATGCCGGCCTGTTGTATTACCGCGGCTACCCGATCGAGCAGCTGGCCAAGCAGTCCGATTTTCTGGAAGTGAGCTATCTGCTGCTGAACGGCGATTTACCGACTGTCGCGCAGCGGGAGGAATTCGACAGCATCATCACCCATCACACGATGGTGCATGACCAGTTGGCGCGTTTCTTCAACGGCTTCCGCCGCGACGCACACCCGATGGCGGTGATGGTCGGCGTGGTCGGTGCGCTGTCGGCGTTCTATCACGACTCGCTGGATATCAATAATCCGCAGCATCGCAAGATATCCGCACACCGTCTGCTGGCCAAGGTGCCGACTATCGCCGCGATGTCGCACAAGTACCACATCGGTTCGCCGTTCATGTATCCGAAGAACAAGTTCAGCTATGTCGAGAATTTCCTGTACATGATGTTCGGCACACCGGCCGAGGATTATGTGCCGAACCCGGTGATGGTGCGCGCCTTGGAGCGCATCTTTATCCTGCATGCCGATCACGAGCAGAACGCCTCGACTTCGACCGTGCGTCTGGCCGGTTCGAGCGGGGCGAATCCGTTCGCCTGCATCGCCTCCGGCATCGCGGCGCTGTGGGGGCCGGCGCACGGCGGCGCTAACGAGGCTGCACTGAAGATGCTGGAAGAGATCGGCGACGTGTCGCGCGTGGCGGAATATGTGCAGGGCGTTAAGGACAAGAAATACCGCCTGATGGGCTTCGGTCACCGTGTCTACAAGAACATGGACCCTCGCGCCAGCGTGATGCGCGAGACCTGTTACGAGGTGCTCAGGGAGTTGAGGCTGGAGAACAACAAGCTATTCGAGTTGGCGATGGAACTGGAGCGCGTGGCTTTGAGCGATCCATATTTCATCGAGCGCAAGCTGTACCCGAACGTGGACTTCTATTCCGGCATCGTGCTGCGTGCGATCGGCATTCCGACCAATATGTTTACGGTGATTTTCGCCGTGGCACGTACCATCGGCTGGGTGTCGCAGTGGAACGAGATGATAGGCGATTCTGAACAGAAGATCGGTCGTCCGCGCCAGCTATACCGCGGTTCGGCCCAGCGCGACTTCCAACCCATCGAACAACGCGGATAGCGACGACACATGACTGCCCCGGACAAGAACTATCTGCGCAGCATGCAGGAAACCTCGCTGCTGTTTGGCGGCAACAACGTGTTCGTCGAGGGCCTGTACGAAGACTTCCTGCGCAGTCCTTCCAGCGTGCCGGCCGAGTGGCGCGAATATTTCGAGACGCTGACCGCTGCCGGCAGAACGCAGGATGTCGCGCATAGCCCCATTCAGCGCAGTTTCGCGGCCTTGTCTCATAACGTCGGCGCGTCATGCGAAGTGCCGGTCGATGAAATGCGCAAGCAGGCGTCGGTGCTGCAACTGATCAATGCCTATCGCTTCCTCGGCGTGCGCATCGCCGATCTCGATCCGCTGGCGCGGCATGCCAAGCCGCAGATCGCCGAATTGAATCCGGCCTATTACGATCTGGGCGAGGCTGACATGCACACCACGTTCAACACCGGTTCGCTGGTGGGCGGGGCGCGGATGACGCTGGCCGAGATACTGCAACGCCTGCGCCGCATCTATTGCGGCAGCGTAGGCGCGGAGTACATGTACATCAGCGATGTCGCGCAGAAGCGCTGGATACAGGCGCGGCTCGAAGGCGAGCGCGGCCAGCCGAAGTATTCCGCAGAAACGAAAAAGCGCATCCTGGAGCGACTGACCGCAGCCGAAGGACTGGAGCGTTACCTGCATACCAAATACGTCGGGCAGAAGCGCTTCTCGCTGGAAGGCGGCGATACGCTGATTCCGCTGCTGCACCACTTGTTGCAGCGCGCCAGCGAGCAGGGCGTCAAGGAAACGGTCATCGGCATGGCGCACCGCGGGCGGCTGAACGTGTTGGTCAATACGCTGGGCAAATTGCCGAAGAATCTGTTCGCCGAATTCGAGGGCATACATCACGAACACCTGACTTCCGGTGACGTCAAATATCACCAGGGTTTTTCTTCCGACATTGCCACGCCCGGCGGACCGTTGCACGTCACGCTGGCGTTCAACCCGTCGCATCTGGAGATCGTCAATCCGGTGGTCGAAGGCTCGGTGCGCGCGCGCCAGCACCGCCGAGGCGATCACACCGGCAGGCAGGTGATGCCGGTGCTGATACACGGCGATGCGGCGTTCGCCGGTCAGGGCGTGAACCAGGAGACGTTCAACCTGTCGCAGACGCGCGGCTATCGCACCGGCGGCACGGTTCACATCGTCATCAATAACCAGATCGGCTTCACCACCTCGGACGCGCGCGACACTCGCTCGTCGCTGTATTGCACCGACGTGGCGAAGATGGTCGAAGCGCCTATCTTCCATGTCAATGGCGACGACCCCGAGGCGGTGCTGATGGTCACCGAACTGGCGCTGGACTACCGCATGACCTTCGGCAAGGATGTCGTGATCGACATGGTGTGTTTTCGCAAGCTCGGACACAACGAACAGGACGAGCCGCTGGTCACCCAGCCGTTCATGTACCGCTACATCAACAAGCATCCGGGCACGCGCGCGCTGTATGCGCAGCGGCTGGCGGAGCAGGGTGCGGTGTCGGTGGACGAGCCGGATGCGATGGTCGCCGCCTATCGCCTCGCGATGGACGAAGGGCGCGATCCCTTGCAGTCCGCACTGACCGTCGAGAACCGGGAAAACAGCGTCAGCTGGGAGCGGTTCAAGAAGGAGGTGCCGTGGACCACGCCGGTGGACACCGCCGTTCCGCGCGAGCGTCTGCAACGGCTGGCGCAGCGCCTGACCGAGGTCCCGGAAAATTTCGTGCTGCACTCGCGCGTCGAGAAGATCCTCGCGGACCGCATCGCGATGGGCAACGGCGAGCTGCCGCTGGACTGGGGTATGGCCGAGAACCTGGCCTATGCCGCGCTGCTGACCGACGGCTATGCGGTGCGCCTGTCCGGCGAGGATTGCGAGCGCGGCACGTTCTTCCACCGCCATGCGGTATGGCACGACCAGAACCGCACCCAGTGGGACAAGGGCACGCATGTCCCGTTGCAGAGCCTCGCGGCGGATCAGGCCGACTTCGTGGTCATCAACTCCATCCTGTCGGAAGAGGCGGTGCTGGGTTTCGAATACGGCTATGCCACCGCCGAGCCGAAAACGCTGACGGTGTGGGAAGCGCAGTTCGGCGATTTCGCCAACGGCGCGCAAGTGGTGATCGACCAGTTCATCGCCTCGGGCGAAGCCAAGTGGGGCCGGCTGTGCGGGCTGACCATGCTGTTGCCGCACGGCTACGAAGGACAGGGCCCGGAGCATTCTTCGGGGCGCATCGAACGTTATCTGCAACTGTGTGCCGACTACAACATCCAGGTGTGCGTGCCATCCAATGCGGCCCAGATATTCCATTTGCTGCGCCGCCAGATGTTGCGCCCGACCAGAAAGCCGCTGATCGTATTTACGCCCAAGAGCCTGCTGCGCAGCAAAGATGCGGCATCGCTGCTGGACGATCTGGCGCAAGGTGGATTCCAGCCGGTGATCGGCGAGGTGGATGCGCTGGATGCCGATAACGTACGCCGCATCGTCGCCTGTAGCGGCAAGGTATATTACGACTTGCTCAAAGCGCGGCGCGAACGCGGCATCGCCGATACCTCGGAGAGGTCCTTGCCCCCTGAGGGGGGGGCGATCGTCCGCATCGAACAACTTTATCCCTTCCCGCACGACGATTTCGCCGCGCAGATCGCCGCCTATCCGAACGCTTCCGAAGTGGTGTGGTGTCAGGAAGAGCCGGGTAATCAGGGCGCATGGCATCGCATCCAGCATTATTTGTTGCGCCACCTGCGTCCCGGCATGAAGCTGGGCTACGCGCTGCGGTCTTCTTCTGCCTCGCCGGCGGCGGGCTATCTCGCGGTACACCACGAGCAGCAGAAAGCGGTGATCGACGCCGCGTTCCGTCCCGACCTGAGTGTCACGAACAATCCAGGAGCACATCGCCATGAGCATAATTGAAGTCAAAGTCCCGCAACTGTCCGAATCCGTCACCGAGGCGACGCTGCTGACCTGGCACAAGAAGGTCGGCGAGGCGGTGGTCGAGGGCGAGAATCTGATCGACATCGAGACCGACAAGGTGGTGCTGGAGCTGCCGGCGATCAAGAGCGGCGTGCTGGCGAAGATCGTCAAGGGCGACGGCGAGAAGGTCGGCAGCGACGAGGTCATTGCGCAGATCGATACCGAGGCGGTTGTTGCTGCGGCACCCGTGGCGAAGGCAGTGGAAGCGGCCGTTGCGGCCACGCCTTCCGCGCGCAAGCTGGCACATGCGCGCGACGTCGATGCCGCCCAGTTGCAGGGCAGTGGCAAGCACGGGCTGGTGACCAAGGAGGATGTGTTGAGTGCGGTGCAGAAGACCGCATCGGTTGAGTTGCAGCCAACAGCAGTAGTGGTCGCGCCTTCCGGCAACCGTCCGGAGCAGCGCGTGCCGATGACCCGCATCCGCCAGCGCATCGCCGAACGCCTGCTGCAATCGCAACAGAACGCCGCGATCCTGACCACCTTCAACGAGGTGAACATGCAGCCGGTGATGGACCTGCGCAATCGCTACAAGGACGCGTTCGAGAAGAAGCACGGCGTGAAGCTGGGCTTCTCGTCGTTCTTCGTCAAGGCCGCGGTGCTGGCGTTGCAGAAGTTTCCCATCGTTAATTCGTCGGTGGACGGCACGGACATCATTTATCACGGCTACTTCGACATCGGCGTGGCGATAGGCAGCGAGCGCGGCCTGGTCGTGCCCATCATCCGCGATGCGGACAAGTTGTCGTTCGCCGACATCGAGAAACGCATCTCCGATTTCGCCGCGCGTGCCAAGGATGGCAAGCTCGGCATGGAAGAATTGAGTGGCGGCACGTTCTCCATCACCAACGGCGGCGTGTTCGGCTCCATGCTCTCCACGCCCATCATCAACCCACCGCAGAGCGCTATTCTCGGCATCCACGCGACCAAGGACAGGCCGGTCGCCGAAAACGGCCAGGTCGTCATCCGCCCGATGAACTACTTGGCGCTGTCTTACGACCATCGCATCGTCGATGGCCGCGAGGCGGTGCAGTTCCTCGTGACGATCAAGGAAGCGCTGGAGTATCCGGGGCGTGTGTTGCTGGACCTCTGATGAGCGTCTTCCGCGCCTATCGCATCTTCGAAGAAAACGGTAAATCGCAAGGTCGTTTCGTCGAGCTGTCGCTCGACGATCTCGATCCAGGCGAGGTTGTGATTCGTGCGCATTATTCCAGTGTGAACTACAAGGATGCGCTCGCTGCAACCGGGGCGGGCAAAGTCATACGCCGCTTTCCCTGTGTCGGCGGCGTGGATGTCGCGGGCGTCGTCGAGAGTTCGGCCGATGCACGTTTCAAGACTGGCGACGAGGTGCTGGTCACCGGCTATGGCATGGGCGTGGAGCACGACGGCGGCTATGCCGAATTCGTGCGCGCGCCCGCCGACTGGGTGGTGCCGCTGCCGCAAGGATTGTCGCTGTTCGACGCGATGGCGCTGGGCACGGCCGGTTTCACCGCGGCGCTGGCGATACACCGGCTGGAGCAGAATGAACTTTCTCCGGAAAAAGGCAAGGTGATCGTCACCGGCGCGACCGGCGGGGTCGGCAGTCTGGCGATTCAGATGCTGGCGCAACTCGGTTATCAGGTTGTGGCCATGACCGGCAAGGCAAGCGAATACGATTACCTGAAGTCGCTGGGAGCGAGCGAGATACTGTCGCGAGACCAGATCAATCTGCACAGCGGTCGCGTACTGGAGAAAGGGCAATGGGCAGGTGCGCTGGATGCGGTGGGCGGCGATACCTTGGCTTGGCTGACGCGCAGCATGCAGCAGGACGGTGCGATTGCCAGCTTTGGCAATGCCGGCGGGGTGGAGTTGCACACCACGGTATTTCCGTTCATCCTGCGCGGCGTCAAATTGCTGGGAGTGGATTCTGCCGCGACTTCGATGCCGCTGCGTCAGTCGATCTGGCAGCGTTTGGCGGGCGATCTGCATCCCTCCGTGCTGGCTCGGGCGACACATGCTGTGTCCTTTGCCGATTTGTCCTCCGCATTCCCGCGATTGCTGCATGGCGAAGCGCGTGGCCGCTACGTGGTAGATATCGCCGGGCTGCACTGAATCGAGGCATTGATATAACTCTCTTCGGGCGGTAGCCTTTGAGCAATATTAATGATACGAAAAGAAAAGCAATGCCTGTCGAAACAGCTCTACGTGCAGGGCTACCATTTTTTCCGCCCATTGACGGCGGACGACTTCGCCGTATTTTCGCGAAGCGCGGGCGAGACGGGGGGCATCGCTTCGGGCGGAAAGCGGCGGAGTGATGATATAATCCGTGCCCGAAGCTGGAAGCATAACAGCGCGAAAGTGGCGGAATTGGTAGACGCACTGGATTTAGGTTCCAGCGCCGCAAGGCGTAAGAGTTCGAGTCTCTTCTTTCGCACCAGCAAAAATTTCAACTTTAATCTCAAGGAATTACAGTATGTCCAGCGTAGAAACCGTGAGCGCACTAGAGCGTCGTCTTAATGCATCCATTCCTCAGCAGGCCATTCGCGCCCAAGTCTCCGCGCGCTTGAAGAATATCGGCCGCACCGCGAAGATCGCCGGCTTCCGTCCCGGCAAGGTTCCCGCCAAGGTGTTGGAGCAGCATTACGGTGCGCAAGCGCAGCAGGAGGCGTTGGGCGAGGCATTGCAACAGTCGTTCGCCGAAGCGGCCGAGAGCAATAAGTTGCGTGTGGCCGGTTATCCGCAGTTCGAACTGAAGACGACAGACCTGAATGCCGATCAGATCGAATTCAGCGCGACCTTCGAGGTGTATCCGGAAGTGGTGTTGGGCGACGTCTCCGCCGAGACCGTCGAGCGCGCAGTGTACGAAGTGGGCCAGTCAGACGTGGATAACACCATCGCGACATTGCGCAAGCAGCGCGCCACTTTCGAGAAGGCCGACCGTGCCGCGCAAGCGGAAGATCAGGTTCGCATCGATTTCGTCGGCAAGCTGAATGGCGAAGTGTTCCAGGGAGGCGAGGCCAAGGATTATCCGTTCCAGTTGGGCGTCGGCCGCATGCTGCCGGAGTTCGAGGCTGCGATCACCGGCATGAAGGCCGGCGAAACCAAGTCGTTCGATATGACTTTCCCTGAAACTTATCACGGCAAGGATGTGGCCGGTAAGCAGGTGACGTTCACGATCACGCTGAACAGCGTCGAAGCGCCGAAGCTGCCGGAAGTGGATGAGGAATTCGCCCTTGCCGTCGGCATCACCGATGGCGATGTGAGCAAGCTGGAAGAAGAAATTCGCAGCAATCTGGAGCGCGAAGTGTCTCGCCGCTTGAAGGCGCGCAATAAGGATGCGGCGATGGATGCGCTGCTGAAGGCGGCTCAGTTTGACGTGCCCAAGGCGCTTGTGGACTGGGAAGCGCAGAACCTGATGCAGCAGACCGCTCGTGACATGCAAGCGCGCGGCATGAATATGAAGGGCATGCAATTGCCGCAGGAATTGTTCGCTGAGCAGGCCGGCAAGCGCGTCAAGCTGGGGCTGATCCTCGCCGATTTGGTGCAGAAGCATGATCTGAAGGGCAAGCCCGAGCAAGTGCGCGCGCTGGTGGAAGATTTCGCGCAGAGCTACGATCATCCGGAAGATGTGGTGAAGTGGTACTACGGCGAGCCGGCGCGTCTGCAGGAAATCGAAAATCTGGCATTGGAAGAAAACGTCATGACTTGGATCATGGGGCAGGCGAAGACCGTGGACAAGGCGATTGCCTTCAACGAACTGATGGGAAACTAACGCGATGAATCGCATAGAGCCGCAGAATATCGGACTGGTCCCGATGGTCGTCGAGACCAGCGGGCGCGGTGAGCGGGCGTACGACATTTACTCCCGCTTGCTCAAGGAGCGCGTCGTGTTCCTGGTGGGCGAG
>MGWR01000008.1 GCA_001801085.1 Gallionellales bacterium GWA2_60_142
TCATGGAGTTTCAGCGTCTGAGCGAGGAATACTTGCCGGTCGCGAAGCGCTTGAAGGACTACAAGGAGTTCGTGCTGCATCTGAGCGACGAGCAGGCCAAGACGCAGGGCGCGCGCTGCATGGATTGCGGCATCCCGTTCTGCAACAACGGCTGCCCGGTCAACAACATCATCCCGGACTGGAATGACCTGGTGTATCGCGGCAACTGGCGCGAGGCGCTGGACGTGCTGCACTCCACCAACAACTTCCCCGAGTTCACCGGCCGCATCTGCCCCGCACCCTGCGAGGCGGCTTGCACCGTGAACATCAACGGCGACGCGGTGGGCATCAAGTCCGTCGAACACTTCATCATCGACAAGGCCGGCGAGAACGGCTGGGTCGTGCCGCAGCCCGCGGCGAAGAAGACCGGCAAGAAGGTTGCCGTGGTCGGCTCCGGCCCCGCAGGCCTAGCTGCCGCGCAGCAACTGGCGCGCGTCGGTCATGCGGTTACCGTGTTCGAGAAAAACAGCCGCGTCGGCGGCCTGCTGCGCTACGGCATTCCCGACTTCAAGTTGGACAAGCGTCTGATCGACTGGCGCATGGCCCAGCTCGAAGCCGAGGGCGTGAAGTTCCAGACCAACACCTACGTCGGCAAGCAAGCGCCCGGCGCTGGCGTCGTGAATGATGCGAAGAAGACGGTTACACCCGAAGAACTGGCGAAGAAGTTCGACGCGGTGATCCTCGCCGGTGGCTCCGAGCAGCCGCGCGACCTGCCGACGCCGGGACGCGAACTCAAGGGCGTGCATTTCGCGCTGGAGTTCCTGATCCCGCAGAACAAAGAAGTGGCTGGCGACGGCAAGAACCCGATTAACGTCAAGGGCAAGCATGTCGTCGTGATCGGCGGCGGCGACACCGGCTCCGATTGCGTCGGCATCTCGAACCGTCACGGCGCCGCGTCCATCACCCAGATCGAAGTGATGCCGCGTCCGCCCGAGCAGGAAGACAAGTCGCAGGTGTGGCCGAACTGGCCGATGAAGCTGCGCACCTCCAGCTCGCACGATGAAGGCTGCACCCGCGACTGGGCGATCGCCACCAAGGAATTCGTCGGCGAGAAGGGCGTGCTCAAGTCCATCAAGGCGGTACGCGTCGAGTGGAAGGACGGCAAGATGCACGAGATCGCGGGCAGCGAGTTCGAGCTGAAGGCTGACTTCGCCTTCCTCGCGATGGGCTTCACCAACCCGCTGGCACAAGTGCTGGATGCGTTCGGCGTGGAGAAGGATGCGCGCGGCAACGTCAAGGCCGACACCACCCACTACCGTACCAACGTGGACAAAGTGTTCGCCGCAGGCGACATGCGCCGCGGCCAGTCGCTGGTGGTATGGGCGATCCGCGAAGGCCGCCAGTGCGCGCGCTCCGTCGACGAGTTCCTGATGGGCTCGTCGGTGCTGCCGCGCTAATAAACAAGGGCGGGGGCAAACCCCGTCCATTGAGATAACTCAGGGAAATAACATGAACTTCAAGCTGAAGAACGACACCTTCCTGCGCGCGCTGCTGCGCCAGCCGACCGAATACACCCCGATGTGGATGATGCGACAGGCCGGACGTTACCTGCCGGAATACCGCGAGTCGCGCAAGACGGCGGGCAGCTTTCTCAGTCTGTGCAAGAACCCGGACTTCGCCACCGAAGTGACGTTGCAGCCGCTGGATCGTTTTCCTCTTGATGCCGCGATCCTGTTTTCCGACATCCTCACCGTGCCGGACGCGATGGGTCTGGGCCTGTATTTCTCCGAGGGCGAAGGCCCGAAGTTCGAGCGTCCGCTGAAGACTGAAGCCGACATCATGGCGTTGCGCGTCCCCGACATCGGCACCGACTTGCGTTACGTGACCGATGCCGTGACCCAGATCCGCAAGGCGCTGGATGGACGTGTGCCGCTGATCGGCTTCTCCGGCAGCCCATTCACGCTGTCCTGCTACATGGTCGAGGGCGGCGGCAGCGACGACTACGCCAAGGTCAAGACCTTGATGTACAACGAGCCCAAGCTGATGCACCACATCCTGGAAGTGACCACGCAGGCGGTGATCGCCTACCTGAACGCGCAGATCGAAGCAGGCGCGCAGGCCGTGATGATTTTCGACTCCTGGGGCGGCGTGCTGTCGCATGCGGCGTTCCACGAGTTTTCGCTGGCCTACACCCGCCGCATCATCGACGGCCTGATCAAGGAGAAAGACGGCGTGCGCATCCCGTCTATCGTGTTCACCAAGGGCGGCGGCCTGTGGATCGAGAGCATCGCCGACAGCGGCTGCGACGCAGTCGGTCTGGACTGGACGATGGACATCGGCATCGCGCGCCAGAAGGTCGGCCACAAGGTCGCCCTGCAGGGCAACATGGATCCCGCGGTGCTGTTCGCTTCCCCGGACGCGATCCACAAAGAGGTCGACCGCATCCTCGGCAGCTACGGCTACGGCAGCGGCCACGTGTTCAACCTGGGTCACGGCATTTCGCAGCACACCAACCCCGAGCACGCGGCAGCGCTGGTCGCGGCGGTGCATGAACTGAGCCGGAAGTACCACTAACAGGTAGCTGAAAAACTACTGCGGTAGCGATCTGCGGCGTTGCGCGGTGCTCGGAATCCTCATGTACATTTAGTACATTCCGGTTCCTGCGCTCCGTGCGCCTTGCATCTCACTATCCTCGCTACGTTTTTAAGCTGCCTGTAGGAGCATCTTGTTAGATGTCATAGAGCCACGGTGGCCCCGTGGCTTTTTCCATTCAGATGGGAAGGCGTATTGCAGGTGGTGCTCTCTGCGTGTGCTTCGTGCGTTAGTGCAGTAAATAATCCGAGACCAGTCCGGCGAACACCGCCGCGCCGAACCAGTTGTTGTGCAGGAACGCGGCGAAGCATCGCTCGCGGTTCCTGTTCTTGATCAGGGTGTAGTGATACAGCGCGATGCCCGCCGCGGCCAGCAGGCCGGCGTGGTACGCCCAGCCCAGCCCGGTCATCTGTCCCGCCAGCGCCAGTAGCCCCAGCGTGATCGCATAGCAGCCCATCACCGCGGCGACATCGTGCTTGCCGAAGAACAACGCCGAGGAGTGGATGCCGAGATGGATGTCGTCGTCTCTATCCACCATCGCGTATTCGGTGTCGTAAGCGACCGCCCAGAAGATGTTGGCGAGCAGCAGCACCCAGGCGACCGCGGGCACGTCGCCGGTCTGCGCGGCGAACGCCATCGGGATGCCGAAGCCGAACGCGATGCCGAGGTAGGCCTGCGGAATCGCGAAGAAGCGTTTGGTGAACGGATAGCTGGCGGCGAGGAAGGCGGCGGGGAAGGCCAGCAGCCAGGTCAGCGGATTCAGCGGCAGGATCAGCGCGAACGCGAGCAGCGTCAGCACGACGGCCAGCCACAGCGTCTCGCGCTCGCTGACCTTGCCGCTGGTCAGCGGCCTGTCTTTGGTGCGCTGCACATGCTTGTCGATATGGCGGTCGGCGTAGTCGTTGACCGCGCACCCGGCGGAGCGCATCAGCACCGTGCCGAGCGCGAAGATCGCGACGATCAGGCAGGACGGCTCGCCCTCGCCGGCGATCCACAAGCCCCACAGCGTAGGCCACAGCAGCAGCAAAATGCCGATGGGGCGGTGCAGCCGGGTCAGCTGGATATACAGGGCGAGGCGTTCGGAGAGGATCATCGGGCAAGCGGGCATCGGGTTCGGGCCGCGAGCATATGCGGTACGAACGCAAATTTCAATCGGCCAGACTTCGTGTTCATGCTGGACGCGCAGCGTCGTCCGGCACTATCATCGCGCCGACCGATGAATCTAGGAGCAATACCGTGCAGCATCTGACCCCCAAGCAGGCCTACGACTTTTTGCAATCCAACCCCGAAGCGATCTTCGTCGATGTGCGGAGCGAAATGGAGCACATGTTCGTCGGCAGTCCCAAGGATTCCATGCTGATTCCCTGGGTGGACGGCCCGGAGTGGGACATCAACCCCCATTTCGTCGCCCATGTGAAAAAGGCCGCCAGCCAGAACCGCCCGGTGGTGCTGATCTGCCGTTCGGGCCGTCGTTCGATGGATGCGGGGCAGGCGCTGGAGCAGGCCGGGTTCACCGATATCTACAACGTGACGCACGGGTTCGAGGGCGATCTGGACGACAGTCATCATCGGAATTCGCATAACGGGTGGCGGTTTGATGGATTGCCGTGGGGGCAGACGTAAGCTTGTAGGTCGGGACTCATCCCGACAACTTCAAAGACAAAACCGCCGGGGGTTGCCCGGCAGCAAGTTCCTTTCTTTTGCTTCGCCAAAAGAAAGGAACCAAAGAAAAGGCGACCCCGGTTCGCCGCCGCTACGCGGTTCCCTGCGTTGCTCGGTCGGTCAGGCGGCTGCGGAACTCGCGCTACGCGCTCAAACAGTCCTCGCCGACATCCCCTGACCAACCTGCGCTACTCGGCGGCTCTCAGGGGAAGGAAAATCAAAACCGTAAACCCTGCCCTGTTGGCGCATGCGCCAACAGGGCATAGGCCATTCGGCCTATATATTTCGGCATATGGTTTTATGGTGGGATTGCTGGTAGGGTTCGCTTCAGTTTGTGCGGCGTTTTTGCCGTTTACTTTACGTTGGGCATAACGCATATGGAACTACCATCGCACTGGAAAGACGGAATCGTTGACACGCTACCAACATCTACAACTATTCGTGAGGTCGTTCATGCCCTAGTTGATGCGCATGACATCGGGGCACTTGATAAAAATACGCAAACGATCTACGGGCGGCTAGCATTTAATAACTGTCCGGTACGAATCTACACAGCGGCGGATAATTTTGGGAATGTCAGCTGGTACAGCTTCGGGCTCTACGCATCTCGTGTAGCAAACCTTTCACCTGCCCAATTTATGCAGTTCGTAAAGGAGCAATTTACCGCCTACTGTGGAGACACAGGCGCAGCATCACTGGCAGCTCAAATAGATGACGACCAATGGGATCTCATAGGCCGCCTACATTTGCTCTATCTCACGATGTCTGTAGTTGATAGAGAAAAGACACGAAATGCTCTGGGCTTCGTTATGAATCCCCGCCGACGTATTCGCATATCAACTAATCCGGTTGCTAGGCTTGTCTCGTGGCTTACCTAAACCCGCCCAACCCGGCAGTCAAGAGGGGACTGCGCAAAAAGCGCGCAGCCCCTTACTTTTAAGTTAGCCATGAAGAAACGTGCGGAACATAGTCCGATCTTCACCGCCACCCCAAGCGGCGTGCTTGTTCAGACGGGTAGTCAGTCGGACTTCACTGTCGAAGCCTCGTCGTCATACTTGGCGATTAAGCAGCGCGGCATAGAGCTACAGGAGCTCTTCCGGAAAAATGGGCTACAGATTCCGCCGTCGTCGTATCTGGCAAAACTGATTGACGATACCACCACACTTTCAGATTCTTGGCTTTGTAACGATCAGTCGCGTGCTACGGCATTTCATCTCTTTAGCGCAAGTCAGCTAGATCGCGTTGCGACTGCGGCGTTACCGCTTGGGGTCTCTTCGCAGGCGAAAGGCCTCCTCGGTGACTTGCTTTCCGGAAGTCTGGACCTTCTAAATCGCGAACGGTCGAAGGCCAAAGACACGTTATGGGAACTTGAGCTTTGGCAAATCTTGTCGCGCATGGGAATGCAAGCAGCCTTGGCGGAACCAGACATTACGGTGCTCTTCGAAGGAAAAAACATTGGCATCGCATGCAAGAAGTTCTACTCGGAAAATAACGTCGCAAAGGTTTTGTCGCAGGCCGTTTCTCAATTTGAAAGCGATTTTGACTTTGGCATTGTCGCTATCAATCTCGACGATCTAACGCCAGCTAACACCATTTTGAAGGTGAATTCGACCAACCAAATGTCGCAGATGATCAATCAAGTCAACTACTCCTTCATGGAATCGCATGAAAGGCATCTACGTCGGTACTTGGAGCCTGGAAGGGCAATATGTACGCTGATATCGACCGCCGTTATCGTTGACGTGCCGAATACTAAACCTCGCTTCTTCAACTCTCGTCAGTCCATCGTATGGAACATTCCCGGCCTACCACCAGAAAAGGAAGCGCAAATGCGTAGGTTTTTCAACGCCGTCAATGCGGCTCATGCATAGCGTTAACCCATCGTTGCAGGGGGCTCGTGCTCCTCACTTTGCAGGTTACCAGCACTGCATTCCATAATTGGCTAAAGAGTAAAACGGGGTCAGCATCATATTAAAGTCTGTCACGTTGCCTTCTTGCGTGTTAGCGCGGCATGACCGCGCTAACACCAAAAAGCAAACCGTGCGCGTAGCGCACACAAAACCTGTTTTTCATTTCCCCTGTGCGCCGCCGAGTAGCGGAGACTGGTCAGGGGTAGTCGGCGAGGACTGTCTGAGCGCGAAGCGCGAGTTCCGCAGCCGCCTGACCAGTCGAGCAACGCAGGGAACCCGCGAAGCGGGCGGCAAACCGGGGGCGCCTTCTTTTGGTTCCTTTTCTTGGCAAGACAAGAAAAGGGACTAGCTGTCGGGCTACCCCCGACGGTTTTGAATTTGAATCTCGCCTACTGCCCGTTCTTCCCCGGCACACAAACCGGCGGCGCAGCAACCGGTTGAGCAGCCATCGGCACAGGTGCAGGCAACTCCATCCCCTTCGGCAGCAGCACCCACATCTCCCCCTTCTGCTTCATCTTCCCCGCCATCGCCCCGGCCTCGTCGCCATAGCCCCAGAAGAAGTCCGCGCGCACCGCGCCCTTGATTGCGCCGCCGGTGTCCTGCGCCAGCATCAGGCGCTGCAGCGGCTCGCCGCTGTTCGGCCAGGTCGTCGAGAGGAACACCGGCGCGCCCAGCGGGACGGTGCGCGGGTCGATTGCGATGCTGTAGGCCTCGGTCAGCGGCACGCCGAGTGCGCCTAGCGGGGCGGACAATCTGTTCGGCAGTTCGCGGAAGAACACGTAGCTGGGATTTAGTGCTAACAGCGCGGGCAGCTTCTGCGGATTCTGTTCGGCCCAGCGCTTGATGCCCTGCATCGAGGCTTCTTCCAGTTTGAGTTCGCCCATTTCGATCAGCTTGCGGCCGATGGAGTTGTACGGGTGGCCGTTCTGGTCGGCGTAGCCGACTTTCGCCAGCGTGCCGTCCGGCAGCTCGATGCGTCCCGAGCCTTGTACTTGCAGGAAGAACAGTTCGACGGCGTCGTCCACCCAGAACAGTTCGCGTCCCTGCAACGGCGCTTTACCCTCGTCGATGGCAGCACGGTCGTAATAGGGCACGATGCGCTTGCCCTCCACCCGCCCGCGCAAGCGCAGGCCTTTGAGCTGCGGATAGAGTTCGCCCATGTCTATCGTCAGCATGTCGTCCGGCACGGCATACAGCGGGTGTTTGAAATGTTCGGTGCGTACCCGGCTGCCCGACAGGCGCGGTTCGTAGTAGCCGGTGACCAGGCCTTGCGTCGAGCCGTCCGGGTTGTTGACTTGATACGGCGCGAAGTCTTGTTCGAAGAAGGCGCGCAGCGCGGCATTGTCCGGGTCGGCCAGTTGCTCGCCGCGGGCGCAGACATCCTGCCAGGCGGGCCTGTTCTTCAATGCGCGGCAGCCTTCGCGGAAGGCTTTCCAGCTTTGTTGCAAGTCGGTATCCGGCCAGCCCGGCAGTTTTTCCCACTGGCTTGCAGCCAGCGGCGGAACCGGGACGGTCGTCGTCGGAGGAAGGAGGATGGGGGGTGTGGGCGGAGCAGAGCAGCCGACGATCAACAGCAAAACGAGTAGCGGGATTTTCTGGAGCATGATGGCGAAACGAAGCGGAATTATTGAATCAATGCAGCACGCGCGGAACGCTCAGCACGAACATCGGGATTTCGACATCGAACTCGGTGCCGTCTTCGGCCTTCATCCGGTAGCTGCCGCGCATCGTGCCGACCTGGGTGGTCAGCGCGGTGCCGCTGGTGTATTCGAAGCGCTGCCTGGGCTGGAGCAGCGGCTGTTCGCCGACCACGCCCTGTCCGCGCACTTCCTGCACATGGTTGTCGGCGTCGGTGATGACCCAGTGGCGGCTGATGAGTTGCGCGGTGATGCTGCCGGTGTTGGTGATGGCGATGGTGTAGGAGAACACGAAACGCCGGTCGGACTCGCTGGAGCGATCCGGCAGGTAGCTTACCTGCGTCTCGATGATAAAGCCGTGCCGGTCGGGATTTTCCATGCCGGGCATTTGAACCGATTTTAGCTGGCCTCGCAACTGGTTATGGCATCTTCGCTTGCATGGAAGCTGATCCGGTTGCGTCCGGCGGTCTTCGCGCGATACATCGCAACATCGGCCTGGCGGAGTATTTCGTCCGCGCAGGCATCCAGACCGGTGAACAGCGCGATGCCGATGCTGGATGTGCAGCGATGCTCGATATTGTCCATGCCGCCCCGGGATTGCAGCAGGTGCAGGCGGTACGGTTCGGCCAGTGCGGCGCGGATCTTTTCGGCGATGCCGGTCGCCTGCGAGACCGCCGCCGCATGGTCGCTGTCCATATCCTTCAGCAGCACGACGAACTCGTCTCCGCCGAAACGCGAGACGGTATCCTCCTTGCGTATGCAGGCGGTCAGCCGCCGGGCGGCTTCGGCCAGCAGCAGGTCGCCGACATCGTGGCCGTATTCGTCGTTGAGCGGCTTGAAGTTGTCCAGATCAATGAATATCAACGCGCCGTGCCGACCGGAGCGGGAGCAGGAAGCCTGTGTATGGACGAGGCGGTCGAGCAGCAGACGGCGGTTCGGCAACTCCGTCAGGGCGTCGTAGAACGCCAGATTCCTCAGGTGCTCCTCATGTTCCTTGCGCGCGCTGACATCCTGCTTCACCGCGACGAAATGGGTGATCCGCTGGTCCCGGTCGCGCACCGGCGTGATGCTGGTCTCGTCGTGGTACAGGCTGCCGTCCTTGCGGCGGTTGATCAGCTCTCCGTGCCAGGGTCTGCCGGCGAGTATGGTTCCCCACAGTTTTTCGTAGAAGGCGTCGTCCTGGTGGCCGGAGTTCAGCAGCCCGGAAAGCTCCTTGCCGATCAGCTCCTCGAACTCGTATCCGGTCAGTTCGCTGAAGGCGTGGTTCGCCCAGACGATGCGGGACTGCAGGTCGGTGATCAGGATTGCGTTGGCCGCGAAATTCAGCGCGGCATCGTGCAGGCGCAGGGCCTCGGCGCTTTGCGTGCGCTCTATCGCCAGCGCGGCCAGCGCGGCGTAATGCTCGATCAGCATGATCTCCGCCGCCTGCGGCATGGCGGGGTGGTGCTGATAGATCGCGAAAGTGCCGATGATGCGTTCGCAGGAATCCTTGATCGGCTGCGACCAGCAGGAGCGCAGGTTGGCCTGTCGCGCGATGGCCCGGAAATTTTCCCAGTAAGGGTGAGACTGGACGTCTTCAATCACGACCCGCTCGCCGGTGAACGCGGCGGTGCCGCAACAACTTACCCCCAGTCCGATGGCTGTGCCATCGATTGCCTTGTTGTAGAACTCCGGCAGGTTGGGGGCTGCGCCGTGACGCAGATGCTGTCCATCCCGATCCAGCAGCAGGATGCTGCACAGCATGTCCGGATGATGCACTTCGACCAGCAGCGCCAGCATTTCCAGAATGTCCGGCAACTCGGCGTTGTGGGAGATCATCTCCAGCACGGCGTTCTGGTGGGTCAGTTCGGCGGTGCGTTGTTTCAATTGCGCCTGACTGGCGTTCAGGCGCTGCTCGGCGTCATCCTTGCGCTGAAGATGGCGGACCAGCATGTAGGCCAGCGCCCCCGTCAGCAGGCCTTGCACGTAGCCTAAGGCCTGCAACGACTCGAGTGCGAGCACGGCAATGAAGGCCAACGCGGCAGCGGCGGGGGCGGGGGCGGCGAATTTTGGCGGCAGATGGCGGAGGGGCGTGAACATGGCGATGTTTTCAAGGCTTCGGGAGAACTTATACGTCAAACGGCGCGCTACTGGTATAGCCCGGAAGGCCTAGGAGAATCCCGAGCGACGGATTGTGCATGGACAGGCGAGGCGGCCTGCCTGCCGTGAAGAGGGGCTTTGTGCTACTCTTCGCGCGTATTTTCCACGCTGCCCAATCATGAACGATTACCTGAAACGCATCCTTAACGCGCGCGTCTACGATGTCGCGGTCGAAACCCCGCTGGAGCCCGCCCCTAGCCTGTCTGCCCGCCTCGGCAACACCGTCCTGTTCAAGCGCGAAGACATGCAGCCGGTGTTTTCCTTCAAGCTGCGCGGCGCTTACAACAAGATGGCGCAACTCTCGCCGGAGCAACTCAAGCGCGGCGTGATCGCCGCCTCGGCGGGCAACCATGCGCAGGGCGTGGCGCTGTCCGCGCATCGTCTCGGCTGCAAGGCCGTCATCGTGATGCCGACCACCACGCCGCAGGTGAAGATTGATGCGGTGCGGCACTTCGGCCAGCGCGCCGTCGAGATCGTGCTGCACGGCGACAGTTACAGCGACGCCTGCAGTCATGCGTACGAGCTGGAGAAAGAAAGACAACTCACCTTCGTGCATCCCTTCGACGATCCCGATGTGATCGCCGGACAAGGCACCATCGCGATGGAAATCCTGCGCCAGCACCAGGCCCCGATCCACGCGATCTTCTGCGCCATCGGCGGCGGCGGCCTGATAGCGGGCGTGTCCGCCTACGTCAAGGCGTTGCGCCCGGACATCAAAATCATCGGCGTGCAGACCACCGATTCGGATGCCATGTTCCAGTCGCTGAGGGCGAAGAAGCGCGTCACGCTCAATGATGTCGGCCTGTTCTCGGACGGCACGGCGGTCAAGCAGGTCGGCGAAGAAACCTTCCGTCTCTGCAAAAAATACGTGGACGAGATCGTGCTGGTGGACACCGATGCGGTGTGCGCTGCGATCAAAGACGTGTTCCAGGACACGCGCTCCATCCTCGAACCGGCGGGCGCGCTCGCCGTCGCGGGCGCGAAGCTGTACGCCAAGCGCGAAGGGCTCAAGGGCGAGACGCTGATTCCCATCGCCTGTGGTGCGAACATGAACTTCGACCGCCTGCGTTTCGTCGCCGAACGCGCCGAGATCGGCGAAAAGCGCGAGGCCATCCTTGCGGTCACCATCCCGGAGACGCCCGGCAGCTTCCGCAAGTTCTGCACGCTGCTCGGCAAACGCAATATCACCGAATTCAACTACCGCTACGCCGACCCCAAGGCGGCGCAAGTGTTCGTCGGCATCCAGGTCAAGGATCAGGCGGAAACGACCGACCTTATCGACAAGCTGCAACGCGGCAAACTTCCAGCGCTGGACCTGTCGGATAACGAGATGGCCAAGCTCCACCTGCGCCATTTGGTCGGCGGTCACGCACCCGAGGCCAAGGACGAGATCCTGTTCCGCTTCGAGTTTCCGGAACGCCCGGGCGCGCTGATGAACTTCCTGAACAGCATGAACCACAACTGGAACATCAGCCTGTTCCACTACCGCAACCACGGCGCGGACTACGGCCGCGTGCTGGTCGGCATGCAGGTGCCGCACCACGACAAAAAGGCGCTGAAGACCTTCCTCGATACGCTCGGCTACCCGTACTGGGACGAAAGCGCGAACCCGGCGTACAAGCTGTTCCTGGGTTGATCCGGCATGCCGCAAGCGCTCAAGCAGTCCATTCGCAAAAATATCCTGTCCCAGCGCGAGCAGTTGTTGCCTGAAGCGCGCGCCACGTGCAGCGCGGATATCGTCGAGCGGCTGCTGCAACTGCCCGAATGTCGCGATGCCGGGGCGGTGCTGGGCTACATGAACTTCGGTTCGGAGTTCGCCAGCGAGTTGTTTGCGGCGCGGGCGCTGGCGGAGGGCAAGCGGCTGGCGTTGCCCAAGGTGAATCACCATACCAACCAGCTCGACCTGTATTGGGTGGAGGACTTCGAGAACCAGCTGGCGCCGGGTTTGTGGGGCATACGCGAGCCGGTGGTGGAACGCTGCGAGCGGGTCGGGGCGCTAAATGAGGTAGAATTCGCCCTCTTGCCGGGGGTGGCCTTCACCCGCGGCGGAGCGAGGCTGGGCTATGGCGGCGGTTTTTACGACAAGCTGCTGGCCGGGTCGGGTGCTGGGAGAGAGCGTCCGGTTCTGGTCGCCGCGGCGTTCGCGCTGCAGATAGTCGAGCAGCTTCCGCAGGAAGCAACGGACATAAAGGTCGAACGGATCGTCACCGAACAGGAGGCGATAACCTGTACGGCGTAACAACAAACCGCACAAGGAAATAGCAGAGATGGCAAACAACATCCCGGATATGGATCGGCCCGATATCGATCCACAAGAGACCCAGGAGTGGCTGGACGCGCTTGAGTCGGTGCTGGAGAACGAGGGCGCGGAGCGCGCCCACTATCTGATCAGCCAGTTGATCGACAAGGCCCGGCTGGGCGGCACCGATATGCCGATCAGTGCCACGACGCCCTACATCAACAGTATTCCGCTGGACCGGGAAGAGCGCTCTACCGGCAATCACGAACTGGAGCACCGCATCCGCGCGCTGACGCGCTGGAACGCGATGGCCATCATCCTGAACGCGAACAAGGAGTCGTCCGAGCTGGGCGGCCACATCGCCAGCTTCGCTTCTGCTGCGACCTTGTACGACGTCGGCTTCAACCATTTCTTCCACGGCCATACCGACAAGCACGGCGGCGACCTGATTTATTTCCAGGGACATTCCTCGCCCGGCGTCTATGCGCGCGCCTTCCTCGAAGGTCGTATCAGCGAGGCGCAGTTGCGCAAGTTCCGCCAGGAAGTGGACGGCGACGGCCTGTCTTCCTATCCGCACCCCTGGTTGATGCCGGATTTCTGGCAGTTCCCCACCGTGTCGATGGGCCTGGGCCCGTTGATGGCGATCTATCAGGCGCGCTTCATGCGCTACCTGCAGCATCGCGGTCTGGCGAGCACCGACGGACGCAGGGTCTGGGCTTTCCTCGGCGACGGCGAGACGGACGAGCCGGAATCGCTGGGCGCGATCTCGATGGCCGGGCGCGAGAAGCTGGACAACCTGATCTTCGTGATCAACTGCAACCTGCAGCGTCTCGACGGCCCGGTGCGCGGCAACGGCAAGATCATCCAGGAACTGGAAGGCGTGTTCCGCGGCGCGGGCTGGAATGTCATCAAGGTGGTCTGGGGTGGCGCATGGGATCGCCTGCTGGCCAAGGACAAGAGTGGCCTGCTGTTGAAGCGCATGGAAGAAGTCGTGGACGGCGAGTACCAGACTTACAAGTCCAAGGATGGCGCGTATGTGCGCCAGCACTTCTTCGGCAAGTATCCCGAGTTGCTGGAACTGGTCGCCGACATGTCCGACGACGAGATATGGCGTCTGAATCGCGGTGGCCACGACCCGCGCAAGGTGTTCGCGGCCTATACCTCTGCGGTCAAGCACAAGGGTCAGCCGACCGTGATCCTTGCCAAGACGGTGAAGGGTTACGGCATGGGTTCGTCCGGCGAGGCGCAGAACCCGACTCACCAGCAGAAGAAGATGGACGGCGAGTCGCTGCGCAAATTCCGCGACCGTTTCAACATCCCGGTCAGCGATGCCGATCTGCCCAACCTGCCGTTCGTGCGTCCTGCCGAAGACAGTCAGGAAGCCAAATACCTGCGCGACCGCGTCGCGGAGATGGGTTCGGTGCCGTCGCGCCGGCCCGAGGCCAAGCCGTTGGCGATGCCCGCGAGCGAGTCGTTCGATGCCTTGCTGAAGGGCACTGACGGCCGCGAGATTTCGACGACCATGGCGTTCGTGCGCCTGCTCGGCGCGCTGGTCAAGGACAAGCATATCGGCAAGCAGGTCGTACCCATCGTGCCGGACGAGTCGCGCACCTTCGGCATGGAAGGCATGTTCCGCCAGCTCGGCATCTTCTCGCAGGTCGGCCAGCTGTACACGCCGCAGGACGCCGATCAGCTGATGTACTACAAGGAAGACAAGACCGGCCAGATCCTGCAGGAAGGCATCAACGAGGCCGGCGGCATGGCCGACTGGATCGCCGCCTCGACCGCCTACGCGAACCACGGCGTGGCGATAATCCCGTTCTACATCTACTACTCGATGTTCGGCTTCCAGCGCATCGGCGACCTGGCCTGGGCGGCGGGCGACCTGCGCGCGCGCGGCTTCATGGTCGGCGGCACGGCCGGTCGCACCACGCTGAACGGCGAAGGTTTGCAGCATCAGGACGGCCACAGTCACCTGATGGCGGCGACCATCCCGAACTGCGTCAGCTACGACCCGGCGTTCGCCTACGAACTCGCGGTGATCGTGCGCGAGGGCATGCGCCGGATGTATGTCGAGCAGGAAGACGTGTTCTACTACCTGACGGTGATGAACGAAAATTACGCGCACCCGGCGATGCTGAAGGGCGCGGAAGACGGTATCGTCAAGGGCATGTATCTGTTCAGCGAAGGCAAGAAGGCCAAGGGGCCGAAGGTGCAATTGCTGGGCAGCGGCACTATCCTGCGCGAGGCGATCGCCGCTGCGGAGATGCTGGAAAAGGACTTCGGTGTGTCCTCCGACATCTGGAGCGTGACCAGCTTTAACGAACTGCGCCGCGACGGTCTGGATGTCGAACGCTGGAATATGCTGCATCCGGAAACCAAGCCGCGCGCCAGCTTTGTCGAGCAATGCCTCGCCAAGCGCGAAGGCCCGGTGGTCGCCGCGACCGATTACATCAAGAGCTACGCCGACCAGATCCGTCCATACGTGCATGCGCGCTACAAGGTGCTGGGCACCGACGGCTTCGGCCGTTCGGATACACGCAAGAAGCTGCGCGGTTTCTTCGAGGTCGACCGCAACTACATCGTAGTCGCGGCGCTGAAGGCGCTGGCCGAGGAAGGCAAGATCGAGGCGGTGCAGGTCAGCCGCGCGATCAAGCTCTACGGCATCAACCCTGACAAACCCAACCCGACGACAGTCTAGGCCGGGGAGAACAATATGGCAGAACAACAAGTACTGGTGCCGGATATCGGTGGCTTCAAGGATGTGGCGGTGATCGAGGTGATGGTCAAGGCCGGCGATATCGTCGCCGCCGAGGACACGCTGGTCACGCTGGAGACCGACAAGGCTGCGATGGACGTGCCGTCGCCCTTCGCCGGGACGGTGAAGGAAGTGAAGGTCAAGGTCGGCGACAAAGTGGGAGAAGGCAAGCTGATCCTGGTGATGGAGACCAGCGGCGCTGCCGCCGCGGTTACCGCTCCGGCAGCAGTTCTGGCGGCGCCGGTCGCGCCTGCGCCCGTGGCGGCCAAGCCGGCGGCCGCTCCCGTTGCGATTGCAACGGTGCAGCCCGCAGCTTCTTCCGGCGGCAAGGGACACGCCAGCCCGGCAATCCGCCGCTTCGCGCGCGAACTCGGCGTGGACATCGCGCAGGTCAAGGGCAGCGGCGAGAAGAATCGCGTCACTAAGGAAGACGTGCAGAACTTCGTCAAGCAGTCGCTGGCGCAACCGCGCGGTGCGGCTGGCGGCGGCGCGCTGCCGGGCCTGCTGCCGTGGCCGGATGTCGACTTCGCCAAGTTCGGCGAGGTCGAGACCAAGCCGTTGTCGCGCATCAAGAAAATCTCCGGCGCGAATTTGCACCGCAACTGGGTGATGATCCCGCATGTGACGCAGTTCGAGGAGGCCGACATCAGCGAGATGGAGGCATTCCGCAAGCAGCTCAACGACGAGCACGCGAAGGCGGGCATCAAGATCACGCCGCTGGCATTCTTGCTGAAGGCGGCTGCGGCGACGCTGAAGCATTTCCCGGACTTCGCGGCTTCGCTGGATGCGAGCGGCGAGAACCTGATCGTGAAGAAATATATCCACATCGGCGTCGCGGTGGATACGCCGGATGGTCTGATGGTTCCGGTGATACGCGACGTGGACCAGAAGGGCATCGTGCAACTGGCGAAGGAGCTGGGCGAGATCAGCGCGAAGGCGCGCGACAAGAAGCTCACCGCCGCGGACATGCAGGGCGGCTGCTTCACCATTTCCAGTCTCGGCGGCATCGGCGGCACGTCGTTCACGCCGATCATCAATGCGCCGGAAGTCGCGATCCTCGGCGTGTCCCGTTCCAGCATGAAGCCGGTGTACCAGGACGGCGAATTCGTCGCGCGGCTGATGCTGCCGCTGTCGCTGTCCTACGACCATCGCGTGATCGATGGCGCGGCGGGCGCGCGTTTCACCACCTACCTCGCGCATGTGCTGTCGGATATGCGCAGGCTTGCGCTGTAACCGGTGAACCCTATCGGCATCCTCGGCGGGACCTTCGATCCGATCCATTTCGGGCATCTGAGGCTGGCCGAGGAAATGTTGGAGCTCGCCGGGCTGGAGCAGATTCGTTTCATCCCGGCCGGCACGCCGCCGCATCGCGGCTCGCCGCAAGTGTCGGCGCAGCAGCGCAGCATGATGGTGCAACTGGCCATCGCCGACCAGCCGGCCTTCGTGCTGGACGAGCGCGAAGTGAAACGGGACAGGCTCTGCTACACCGTGGATACGTTGGGCGAACTGCGCGCCGAACTGGGGGCGACGCAGCCGCTGTGCCTGCTGATGGGCGGCGACGCCTTCCTGCAATTGCACACCTGGCACGAGTGGGAGCGCCTGTTCGAACTGGCGCACATTGTCGTGGGCTACCGTCCCGGCTACACATTGGACGAGCGCATCGAAGTCGCGCCCGAGATGTTGCGCAAGCATTACCGGGAGCGTTTGTGCGCCGTGGAAGTCATGGCGCATGCGCCTTGCGGCGGCGTCGCCGAACTGGCGATCCCGAAGCTGGAGATTTCGGCGACCGACATACGTCGTCGCGTGGCCGAGGGCCGCACTATCCGTTACCTGCTGCCGAATGCGGTGGCGGACTATATTCATCAACATCATTTATACACATCATGCTGAACATCGAAGAAAAAACCAAAGCCATCGTCGACGCGCTCGAAGACATCAAGGCCGAAGACATCACCGTAATCGACACCACCAAACTCAGCCCGCTGTTCGAGCGCATGATCATCGCCAGCGCGAAATCCTCGCGCCAGACCAAGGCCATCGCCGACAACGTCGTGGTCAAGCTGAAGGAGCGCGGCGAGCCGGTTGGTGGCCGCGAGGGCGAAGATAGTGGCGAGTGGATACTGATCGACCTGGGCGAAGTGCTGGTGCATGTGATGCAGCCGGCGGTGCGCCAGTACTACAACCTCGAAGAGTTGTGGACCAAGGGACAGACGCTGCGCCCGAAGCTGGCGGCCCAGAAGCCGGAATAACGGCAGCGGGAATAAACATGAGACCGGGAATGCATCTGATCGTAGGGACACATGAAGCGTATGTTCCGGCATTGGCACGGCGCGCCGTGCCCCTACCGCAGACCGCATGAAGCTGCTCATCGTTTCCGTCGGCCACAAGATGCCGGACTGGATCACGGCGGGCTATAGCGAATACGCCAAGCGCATGCCGCGCGAGACGAAGATCGAGTTGCTGGAGATCAAGCCCGAGCCGCGCACCACCGGCAAGACCACCGCGCAGATCATGGAAGCCGAGGCGCAGCGCATCCTCGCGGCCTTGCCGCAAGGTTGTCTGCGCATTGCGCTGGACGAGCGCGGCGCGATGCCGACCACCAAACAACTCGCCGCGCAGATGCAGGACTGGATGCGCGAGGGCCGCGATGTGGCGTTCATTGTCGGCGGTGCGGACGGGTTGCACGACACGGTCAAACAGGCGGCGCAGCACCTGATGGCGCTGTCGGCGTTGACCTTGCCGCATGCAATGGTGCGTGTGCTGCTCGCCGAACAGTTGTACCGCGCGCACAGCTTGTTGCACAATCATCCCTATCATCGCGAATAGACTCTACTCATGAGCATCATCAAACCCCGCATCTATCTTGCCTCGCAGAGTCCCCGCCGCCGCGAACTGCTGAAACAGGTCGGCATCAATTTCGAGTTGCTGCTGCTGCGCTCCAGTCCCGGTCGCAGCGTGGACGTGGACGAGACGCCGCATCCGGGCGAGCTGCCCGAGGTCTATGTGCGCCGGGTGTGCCAGGCCAAGGCGGAGGGGGGCTACAGTGCGCTGCGCTTGCGCAATCTGCCGCCGTTCCCGGTGCTGGCCGCAGACACGACCGTGGCGCTGGACGGAGAAATCTTCGGCAAGCCGGACAACGCCGATCATGCAGGCGAGATGCTGCGCGCGCTTTCCGGAACGGAGCATCAAGTGCTCACCGCGGTCGCCATCGCGCTGGGCGATCATGTCGAGCAGGTCGTATCCGTTTCCTCGGTGCGTTTCGCACCGCTGACCGGGGAACGCATCAACGCTTACTTGCGCACCCACGAGTATGCCGATAAGGCAGGCGGCTACGCGATACAGGGCCATGCGGGCGCGTTCATCGAACATATCTCCGGTAGCTATTCCGGCGTGATGGGGTTGCCGCTGTTCGAGACAGTCGAACTGCTGCGTCGTTTCGACTATCCGGCGATATAGCAATGTCAGAAGAAATACTGATCAACGTCACCCCGCAGGAAACCCGCGTCGCGGTGATGCAGCTCGGCGTGGTGCAGGACCTGCATATCGAACGCAGCGGCAGCCGGGGCATCGTCAGCAACGTCTACCTCGGTCGCGTCAAACGTGTGCTGCCGGGCATGCAATCCGCGTTCATCGATATCGGTTTGGAGCGCTCGGCCTTCCTGCATGTCGCGGACATCTGGGGCAACGGCGGCGAAGGCGTCGAGCCGAAACCAATTGAAAAAGTGCTGGCCGACGGGCAGACGCTGATGGTGCAGGTCATCAAGGAGCCTATCGGCACCAAGGGCGCGCGGTTGTCCACGCAGATCAGCATCGCCGGACGCCTGCTGGTGTATCTGCCGCAAGAGACGCATGTCGGCGTGTCGCAGCGCATCGAGAGCGTGGAGCAGCGCGATGCCTTGCGCGCGCGGCTGCAGGCGGCACTGCCGGAAGGGCACAAGGGCGGTTACATCATCCGCACCGTCGCCGAGGCGGCGACCGATCCGGATTTCGACGCCGACATCCGTTATCTGGACAAGCTGTGGAACAACCTGAAGTCCGCCGCGCAGACCGCAGCCGCACCGCAGCCGCTGTACCGCGAACTGGATATCAGCCTGCGCGTGCTGCGCGATTTCGTCACGCTGGATACGTCGCGCATCCTGGTCGATTCGCGCAGCACTTTCCAGAAGATGCAGGAGTTCGCCGGGGACTACAACCAGGGGGCGCTGGATCGACTGGAGCACTATCCCGGCGTGCGCCCGCTGTTCGACCTGTACGGTGTCGAAGAGGAGATCGAGCGCGCGTTGTCCAAACGCGTGGACCTGAAATCCGGCGGCTACCTGATTATCGACCAGACCGAGGCGATGACTACCGTGGATGTGAACACCGGCGGCTTCGTCGGACTGCGAAACTTCGACGACACGATATTCAAGACCAACCTCGAAGCCACGCAGGTCATCGCCCGCCAGCTTCGGTTGCGCAATCTCGGCGGCATCATCATCTGCGATTTCATCGACATGGAGACGCAGGAGCATCGCGACGCGGTGCTGGACGAGTTCAAGAAGGCGCTGGCGCGCGACCATACGCGCGTCAGCGTGAACGGCTTCTCGTCGCTGGGCCTGGTCGAGATGACGCGCAAGCGCACGCGCGAGAGTCTGGCCCATGTGCTGTGCGAGTCCTGCCCGACCTGTCAGGGGCGGGGCGAGGTGAAGACCGCGCAGACCGTGTGCTACGAGATACTGCGCGAGATCGTGCGCGAGGCGCGCCAGTTCAACGCGCGCGAATATCGCATCCTCGCGTCGCAGCAGGTAATCGACCTGTTCCTCGACGAGGAATCGCAAGCGCTGGCGCAGCTTTCCGACTTCATCGACAAGCCGATATCGATGCAGGTAGAGACCATGTACAGCCAGGAACAATACGATGTCATCCTGATGTAGGGGTTGCGCGTTAGTAGCGACGGTCTGCTAGACTGCCGGTCGCGTCGCGAGGCGCGCATAACGAAAAACCAATCGACTCGGGGAGATTATCAATGTTGAAGAAGCAATTCATGGTCGCGGCTGCGGTCGCCGTTTTTTCCACTGCGGCCTTTGCCAGCGATCACGGGCACGCCGCCAGCCATGACAGCCACGATGCCATGCATGCGGAGCATGGCGGTTCGGCTCCCGCATGCACCGGTTTCGGTCCGCAGACGCCGCGCGACATCGACAGCAAGCATGGCGAGAACAAGATCGTCTTCGCGCTGGCCGCGGACTACAAGGAAATGAACCTGTGCAACATCCACCTGCACAAGAACGCCGAGCACAAGGGCAAGGATTATCCGATCTTCGCCGGAGAAGGGGCGCATGGCTACGACAGCGGCTACCAGTGCAGCGTGAGCAAGCACCTGAGCGCCGCCGAAATGGCGCCGACCGCAGAGCCGGTTTGCCCGAGCGAGCACGGCGCTCTGAAGCCGGGCGACACCATCGAAGTGCACTGGGTGCATTCCTCCGCTCCGGTCAAGCCGGGCCCGACGCTGGGTTCCTGCCTGTCCGACAACGTCAAGAATCCGGACCTGCGCGTGGAAGCCCAGGTGTTCACGCTGGTGAACGATCCGAACGCGCTGGACTTCAACACGCTGGGCTATAGCGGCAAGGTGGTCAACGGCTACCAGCAGGCCGATGCGATCCCGGCCAACACCGGCAAGCCTGTCCTGTTCGCGGGTTCGACCACCGGCCCGACCTACAGCGACTCGACCTGCTCTCCGCTGCAGGTGACCTGGAGCGTGCGTCCGCAGTGCGCCAAGATCGACATCAACTCCGTCGCCAAGTGGTGCAAGGGCAACGCCTTCAAGGAAGACCATGCCCACGGCGTGCGCAAGCTGGTGACCGTGCCGGCGCTGCTGTCCGAAATCAAGGACGGACAGAAGCACTAATCGCCGGAGCGGTGTGGCGACACACCCGGCTACAGCCGCCCCGCGCCGCTTCCCGCGGCAGAGGGCGGCTGTTTTTTTGGGGCGAATCGCGATCGCCCGATCAATCAGGAGAGAGACCATGTTCGACAAACTGATTATCGCCATCGTCATCCTGATGGCTCCGTTTGCCACCGCTGCAGGCGAAGAGCACCAGGCAGGGGACGCCGCCACGGCGGAGGCCTTCATCCGCGAAATCCAGTCCGACCAGAAAGCCTATGCCGCCGCCAAGGGGGCTGCGTTCTTCAAGGAACTGTCCAAGGGCCAGACCCCGCGTGCAACCGTGGTGACTTGCTCCGACTCTCGCGTCCACACCAATATGCTGGACAAGACGCCCGAAGGCGACCTGTTCATGGTGCGCAACATCGGCAACCAGTTGGCGACTTCCAAGGGCTCAGTGCAATACGGCGTGAACCATCTGGGTTCTTCATTGCTGATCTTCATCGGCCATTCTTCCTGTGGCGCAATCAAAGCGGCAGGCGGCGACTACTCCGCTCTGGAAGAGCCGATCCGTAAGGAGCTGGACAACATCAGTATCATCAAAGGCAATACCAACATCGATGGCGTGAAGACCAACGTGAACAACCAGGTCGCCGCCGCGATGCGGGAGTGGCCCGAGCAGGTGGAAGCCGGCCAGTTGCTAGTCGTGGGCGCGGTGTACGACTTCGCCAACGACATGAGGAAGGGCGCGGGCAAGTTGAACATCATCAACATCAACGGCGAGACCGACCCGGCCAAGCTGCGCAACATGCCGGCCCTGGCGGCCGGAACGGGAAACGGCAAGCACCGCTGAACGGCGTCGCCATCTCAGCACGCCTGACTAGCCAACGCCAATAAGTCAGGGAGACGAAAATTCATGGTTTTCGGTCTTGCGGAAAAGGTCATGACCTTCTGTTCGAACTCGTCGACGGGAACGGGTTTGCTGAACAAATAGCCCTGGTAGACCATGCAGCCGTTCTCCTTGAGAAAATTCAACTGCTCCTCGGTTTCAACGCCTTCGGCGATGACGCTTATGCTGAAGTTCTGCGCCATGTCGATAATGGTCTGGATCATCACGGCATCGTTGTTGTTCGTCGCGATGTCGCGCACAAAACTCTGGTCGATCTTGAGTTGGTCGAGCGGCAGTTGCTTCAAATAGGATAGCGACGAGTAGCCCGTGCCGAAATCGTCCATCGACAGTTTGACGCCGATGTTTTTCAGCGCATGCATCTTTGCCATGACATCGGCGACATCGTTCACGATCACGCTCTCGGTCAATTCGAGCTTGAGGCGGGCCGGGTTGACTCCATGCGCGCGCGTGATCGCCGTCACCTTGGCCACGAAATCGGACTGCCTGAATTGATGCGCGCTGACGTTGACCGCAAGGGTCAGGTGGCGCATCTGTTCGTTGTCGGCCCACTCGGCAAGTTGTCGGCAGGCGGCATCGAGCACCCATTCTCCGATCTCGAGTATGAGCGAGCTTTCCTCTGCCACAGGAATGAATTGTTCCGGCATGATCATGCCGAGTTCCGGATGCTGCCAGCGCACCAGCACCTCGGCCCCCAGCGGGCGATGCTCGTCGCACACCTGGATCTGGTAATACAACAGCAATTGCCGGTTAAGCACGGCATAGCGCAGATCCGTTTCCAGCGATGCGCGCGTTTCCACCGCTTGCTGCATGAACGGGTCGAAGAAACGCACGGCATTCCGTCCGGCCTCCTTGGCCTGGTACATCGCCATGTCGGCGCGTTTGAGCAATGCATCCACCGACTCTTCGTTGCCGAGATACAGGCTGACCCCGATGCTGGGCGAGCTGTGATGTTTGTGTCCCTTGAGCATATAGGGAGCGGACAGGGCCAGGCGCAGCTTTTCCGCAATCATCGCGGCCCTTTGCGAGGCCTCCTCCGCGCTCGCGCCCACCCCCTCGAACAGCACGACAAACTCGTCCCCGCCAAACCGCGCCACGGTATCGCCCTCGCGCACATTGGCCTGGATACGCCGGGCAACCTCGATCAGCAACTGATCGCCGTAGTCATGCCCCAACGTGTCGTTCAGATTCTTGAACCTGTCCATGTCGAGGAACAGCACCGCGCCGTAAAGACGGTTGCGCGCCGACACCGGCAGGGCAGCGCGGAAGCGATCCAGCAGCAAGCGCCTGTTCGGCAACTGGGTCAGTGCATCGTAAAAGGCTAGGTTGAGGATCTCCTCTTCGGCCTGTTTGCGCGCGGTAATGTCGCTGAAGATGGCGACATATTGGAAAACATCGCCGACTTCGTCTTTTACCGTGCTGATGGTCAGCCACTTAGGATAGATCTCGCCGTTTTTGCGCTTGTCCAGGATTTCGCCGGACCATGTGCCCGCATTTTGCAACTGCCGCCACATTTCCTGGTAGAACTCGGGGGGGTGCTTGCCGGAGGAAAGTAGGCGCGGATTGTTGCCGACGGCCTCGTCCGATGTGTAGCCGGTAATGGAGGTGAATGCGGGATTGACGGCAATGATCGCGGCGTTCGAGTCGGCTACCAGCACGCCTTCTTCCATATTGTGGAATACCGATCCCGCAAGTTTCAGCGCTTCCTCGCCCTCGATGCGCTCGGTCATGTCGCGGATGAAGCAATACAGTTGGCCGCCGCATGCGCTGCTGTAATTGGCGCTGGCCTCTATTGTCAGGATGCGGCCGTCCTTGCATCGGTTGCGGGTCTCGAAGCGAGCGCTGCCGACGGCAATGATGCTATCGATGTGCGGATCGATTGCCTCGGCTTCTACGTCATGAATGGACATGCCCAGCAATTCTTCGCGGCTATAGCCGATCAGATGGCAATACGCATCATTCACCTCCAGAAACCGCCCCTTCCTGTCCGTCATCCAGAAGCCGTCCAGTGAGGTGCGAACCATGGCCTTGAATTGTTCCTCACTGCTTTTGTGGAGCGCCTCGGTGGCTATGTTGCGTTCATGAATGTGGATTACCAGTGGACGAAACAGGAAAAAATAAAGCGTCGGCGAAATGAGCACGAGCAACAGCGTACTGTCCAATACGGCCTCAAACGAGGGGGACTTCTGCGGTATATGCTGAAGCAGAAACATGACGAACGATTCGGAAACGAAGACCGACGTGGCGATGATCAGGAAGATAAGCGCAGGGGAGCGGAAGACGGCCGATTGGCGTTGCGGATAAAGGCCGCTGATTCGGTAGCGTTGAGTGCCAATCATGATGCCTCCCTAACGTGTATCCTCGCCGACGGCCAAACCGGGAACCTGGCCCGGGCATCCGGCGAGGACATATCGCGAGCAAATGATAGAGACAACAACCTACGGAAGAAATAAGCAATACTGCTTATTCGCCGATACGTCCGGACGATCGATGCCGCAGGCGTCGTGAATGTCCGGCGAGAGGGGAGTGGCATGGTGAGCTCAGACGGCCTACCGATGCGGGGAGAGAAACGACTGTGACTGGAGGATAGGTGGACGGGACGGAGGCGGTGGATTTTGCCCGCGCATGACGCGACTATAGATTCGGCCAGCAAATAGTTTTGTAGGCTGGGGTTCGCGTTGCTCACCGCCAGCCTACAACGTGGCGTTCATTTCAATCTATTTATTGGACGACTCAATAGCAGCTTCTCAAGTTTTCAGCAGACTCTCCGGATCGACCGTGCTGCCCGTTATCGCCACCACCTTGTGGCGCGATTGCCCGCCCTGTTTCAATTCCACCTGCCGCACCGGCACGTCGAACAATCCCGCGATGAATTTCAATAAGGCCTCGTTGGCACGGCCTTCCACCGGCGGGGCGGCGAGGCGGATTTTCAGCGCCTCGCCGTGTAGTCCGGCGAGTTCGCTGCGCTTCGCGCCCGGCTGGATATGCAACGTCAGCGTGAGGACTTCGCCGTTGCGGCGGAACCAATCTGCCACGTCAGAAGAACAGTCCCAGAGTCATGCGCTCCAGCGCGCTGACGGGGACGATGATGATGAGTTGACAGACGATGAACAGCAGCAGCGGCGACAGATCGAAGCTGCCCATCAGCGGTACGACGTTGCGGATAGGCCGCAGGAAGCGGTCGGTCACCGAAGCCAGCAGCGGGGCCACCGACGAGTGCGGATTCACCCAGGACAGGATCGCCTGAGCGAACACTGCGGCCATCAGCAGGTACACGCTGATCTTGAGCAGCTTGACCAGCGCCAGAGCCAGCAGTCCGACCAGAGGGAAGCCATGCGATAGATCGCCCTGCACCATGTACAGCGCGCCCAGATAGAGTAACTCGGCCAGCAGCGCGAGCAGCAGCGTCGCGCTGTCCAACCCGGCGATGGCGGGGAGACGCTTGCGCAGCGGCAACACCAGGAAGTCGGTGATCGCCATGACGAATTCGCCGACGGGATTGCGCATCGGCGAGCGCAGCCACACCGCGTGGAAGCGGAACAGCAGAATCACCGCGAACGGTTGCAGCAGCATGTCGAACAGGAATATCAGGCCTTCGCTCATCATTGTTGTGCTCCCAGTTCGTCGCCCATTTCTTTTGCGCGGTCGGCCGCAGCCTTTGCCGCCTGAGCGATGTGTTCATCGACATGGTTGGCCGCCATGCTCAGCAAGGCGCGTTCGGTCGTGCCGTTTTTCGAGGTCACGCGCGCGCGCAGCACGCCGGGTTCTTCGTCGCTGGAAGCCGCCAGTTTGCTCGCACCAAGGAAAGTGGCGAGGCTCAAGCGGCGCGCGTCGTCGGCGCTGAAACCCAGTTCCTGCCCGGCCTTCTGCATCGCCTCGATGAAATAGAACACATAGGCCGGGCCGCTGCCGGAGATCGCGGTCACCGCGTCCAGCATGACTTCGTCCTGCACCCACAGCGTGTCGCCCACCGCCGCGAGGATGTCCTGCGCCTGTTCGCGTTGTGCCGTGCTCACCGCCGGCAGCGCGTACAGCCCGGTCATGCCGCTTTGCACCAGCGCCGGGGTGTTCGGCATCGCGCGCACCACGGCCTGGCTGCCCGCCCAGCGCGCGAGGTCGCCCGCGCGTATGCCGGCGGCGATGGAAATCAGCAACTGGCTGTCGAGCAGTGCGGCTAGCGCTTGCGCCACCTCGCGCAATTGTTGCGGCTTCACCGCGAGCACGACGACATCGCTGCCGGTCACGCCTTCGGCGAGGCTATCGGTCGCGCACACGCCGAACTGCGCGTTCAGCTTGGCGCGGTTGTCCGCATTGATTTCGACCACGCTGATTTGCGCAGCGACGAAGCCCTTGCCGAGCATGCCGCCGATGAGTGCGTTGGCCATGTTGCCGCCGCCGATAAAGCAAATGTTCATGCCGATCCTTCAGGAGAGTTTTTGCGAGGGGCGATTATCGCAAATTGGCACCGGGTCGGCATGGGCAATGCGGGTATATCGCTCCTCAGTCCGGGATGTCGCTCTCTGCGGGGACGACGGCCGCGATCCGGTCGGCCAGCGCGGCAAGACTCGCGGCCTGCAATGCAGAGGCGGTGACGATGCCGCCCCTGCCGTCCGGCAGGTCGCGCGTGGCGGTTGCGGCGGCCACGACGGTAGGCGCATAACCCAGATCGCGTGCGGCGCGCGCGGTGGAGCTGACGCAGTTGTGCGTCATGAAGCCGATGATCACGAGGTTCTTTCTGCCCGTGCGCTGAATCACCTCTTCCAGCCCGGTGCCCGAGAATGCGCTCACTCGCATCTTCTCGATGACAGCCTCGTCGGCCTGCGGACGCAACGGTGCGACGATTTCGAATGCAGGCGTGTTCGGATTGAATAGCGCGCCATTGCCTTTGTGCACGATGTGGATGACCGGCGCACCGGACTTGCGGGCGCGCGCCAGCAACTTGTCGATCTCGGCGATGGCCGCATCTACGCCGACCAGCGGCAACGCCCCATCGACGTATTCGCGCTGCGCATCGACGATGACCAGCACGCTGTTCGAAAGCCTGCCGGCTTCCGGTCTCGCTCCCGCCATTTCGAAAAGCGTCTTGGGCAACTCCGCCGCCCGCACCGACATTGCGCAAAACAGCAAGCCGCCCATCGTGATTATTGATAGCTTCATGGTGAGTCCCGCCTGATTAAATCTTCAAATGTTGCGTAATCGACCAGTGCGTCTGTACGATGCGCCAACCTTCCGCGTCATGCCGATATACCTCGGTGCAATTCCAGCGCATCGTCGTCGCGCCGCTGTGCGAAACCAGATTGAAGGTCAGCACCGCCGCCTCGCCGCACACCAGCACCTTGGGCTCGATCAGGTCGTAACGGTCGATATGGATAGCGCCGCGCAACGGCGCATACCAGGCCGACAGCGCCTCCAGCCCGTCGATGCGGCGCTCCAGAAAAGGATCGAAATAAGTCACATCTGATGCGGAAATTTCCAGGTAACCGGACGGATCGCCCGCGCCCCAGCGGTCCAGGGCGGCGCGTTCGAACGCGATGATTTCTGCGGTGATTTGTTCCGTGCTTGTCATGCTTCGCTCCTGTTGTGAATGGCAACGGAGCGCATCATGTCACCCGCTACACGAAACCGGCAGTGGCATAACTGCCCCATTCCATGCCAAAACTGCCAAGTTGAATATAGCTATCGCTTGATGGAATGGTGCGCTCCTGCGCTGGAACGAGGACTATGACCCGGAAGCCGATTTCAGCAAAGCGCTTAAGAGAGGGTGATGCCGTCCACGTTGTAGTGTGCGCAGGAGCGGCAAACATTAACAGGCAGGCTACAGGAATTAGCGTCTGTTTTGCTTGGCCGGATGCGCTTGTTCGTCTTTACTTAGATTTTCTAAGATTTTCCCTAGGTTAATCCCAATGCCCATGAAATTTGGCTCAAGTTTCATGTATCTGAGAACTGTTGATGCCATGCCATGAAGAAGAGAGTGTGCCCTATTTGTGCCAGCAGGTGATTTTCCAGTGCGCACTGTATTGATTACCTCCATCAACAGGGAGTCACGCTGCTCCCTGAAGTATGGTGAGGGTATGCTTAATCCGCGCAAGAGATTTTCTGATTCGGAAAGCATACTTTTATCGTCGCCGGCAATGGCGATATACGCAAACGTAAATACATAGTCCACGAACTCCGCAGACTTCGGTTCAATCAGATCGACCGTGCGAATTGTATTGGCTGCAATTTCCCAACCATCCGTTTCCACGAGGCACTCGGCCAAGAATACTTGGAGGATGGGTAATGACTGGATAGCGTAGGCTTGCCTATAGGAATCCCGAGCCGAGACCCAGTCTCCCTTGAATCGAAATTCATCACCAAGTTGGCGAAGAAGGTCTGCTCTTCCTGACTCTGTCCAGCCATCTTCTTCTATTAGGTCTTTGCAAATTGCGATCGCTTGATCAGTCCATTTTGGCTCCTTGCTGAGCCGACCAACCAGCCCAATGGCCATAGTGTATCGATGTCGCTCGTATAAGGAGTCCGCCTTCTTACTGCTATCTTGCTTATATGCATCAACGGCTACGCTAATTTCCTGCAGCGCGTCTTGCATATCTCCAATGAGCAGGAAGTCGATGGCCCTTATGCACCGATAATGAAGTCTATCAATTGCGCTTTCCGCTAGAAGAATGATGCGATCAACTAATTTCTGTTTGGCAGTAAAGGTCAGGTCGTCATGAAATAGTTCAATGTATAGCTGTAGAATTTCAATATCAGTCTCGAATTCCATAGATCCAAGCTTCTCAAGCTCACGTCGACTGGCGCGCTTATTTTTATCTGCCGTTAGCGCATGAAATGCTTGAAGGTAAATTATTTTCCTTTGCCAACGAGGGTGGTTAATGTTCAGTCGCAGTTGCTCCAGTGTGGCAGGAAATTCATCTGATTTATCGGTTTCCGCGTAGCACATTCCCAATAGTTCCGCGAGTTCAGTTAGTGCACGTATGTCCAAGTTTAGGAAATATTCCACTGCCTCAGGTGCAGAGTGCAGGAGCGGATCAGTATTGGTTTTGTGCCAAATGGTGTATTGGGTAATGTCAGCACGGCATGCCACCAACGCACTTGCATAATCCTTTGCGGCCAATGCATCGCGTGTTCGTTTTCCAAGTTGCCACCCCGGTAACTTGTCGGCACAACATCTCTTGAACTTCTCGCCGGAACCGCAGAGACAGTTACTATTCTTTGGTGGTAGGGCGGCTTGCCGATGCATTCCAATTTTGCTGCTATCAATTTTGGTCATTTCGTCTTGATCATTCATGATTTTGTAAACGGTTCCATCGTGTCATTATCCAAATGGGATCGCAACTTTGAATGACCTCCGTCGATAACAGCCATTTGATTTCACTTACAGCTATTTTTTTGGGCGAGTATTGGTTCGGACAGCCGGGATAAAGCAACTCGTTGCGCTCCGGCATCGTCGAAGTTGTCGGGCGACAGCCAAGCCCGGAATGCTTCGTTCAGTGCGGGCCATTCCTTATCTATCGCGGCATACCAAGCCGTGTCGCGGTTGCGACCTTTGCTGACTGCTGCCTGGCGGAAGATGCCTTCGAACGAAAAGCCAAGGCGCTGCGCCGCCTGACGCGAGGGCAGGTTCAGCGCGTTGCATTTCCATTCGTAGCGGCGATAGCCGAGGGCGAAGGCCTCTTTCATCATGAGGTGCATGGCCTCGGTGGCAACGGGCGTGCGTTGCATCAGCGGGGAAAAGTTGAGGTGACCCACTTCGATAGCACCGTTCGCGGGATCGATACGCAGATAGCTGGCGACGCCGACCGCCTTGCCCGTTGCGAGGCTGACGATGGCGAAGAATAGCGGGTCTGCCGTTGCGCTGACTTGCCCCACCCAGCTTTTATAGGAATCGAACGAATCGAATGGGCCATAGGGAAGATAGGTCCAGTTCCGTCCCTCCGCGCCAATGCGTTGGCGGCGAAGAGGTCTGCGGCATGTTGCGCGGCATCGAGCGGTTCGAGACGGCAAAAGCGCCCCACCATTGACTTGCGAGCCGGACGAGCTGCGGGCTTCCAATCGGGGACGGGGAAGCCGATGGGCTGGTCGAGTGGATTGATGTCGGGGGGCATGTTTGCGATCCTGATCGTATGAGCTATTGATCCGGCGATTGTAAGGGACCGGTTATGCCGACGAGAAAACAAGAGCTCGTGCTTTGGCATCCGGTTGCGATCGCTTCCTGATTAATCCAGCGGCTTTTAATGTGCTCGACCGGCTGCTGGATGAGGCGTTGGGAGATGTGACGCAGCAGATCCTACCCGTGCAATCTCTCACCGCTCGTGATTGAGTTCCTGCATCAACTGCACCGATAGCTCTTCGATGGATTTCGCGGTGGTGTCGAACCATTTGATGCCCTCGCGTTTCATCATCTTTTCCGCTGCGGCTACTTCGTAGCGGCAGTTTTCCAGCGAGGAATATTTGCTATTCGCGCGGCGTTCGGTGCGGATGCGATGTAATTGTTCTGGCGCAATGGTCAGGCCGTAGAGTTTGTGGAGATAAGGTTGCAGGCGCGAGGGCAGGTGGCCGCGTTCGAAGTCTTCCGGAATCAGCGGGTAGTTCGCCGCCTTCAGTGAGAATTGCAGCGAGAGGTACAAACTGGTCGGTGTCTTGCCGCTGCGCGAGACACCGACGAGGATGATGTCGGCGTTCTTGAGGTCGGCGTCGGACACGCCGTCGTCGTGCGCCAGCGCGAAGTTCATCGCGGCGATGCGCGAGTTGTATTCCGGGTTGGCGTGACCGTGCGAGCGGCCGACGGCGCGGGAATATTTGCTGCCCAGTTCCGTCTCCAGCGGGGCGATGAATGCATCGAACAGGTCGATAAAGTAGGCATCGGCCTGATGCAGGATGGCGCTGCATTCGGAGTTGGTCTGCGTCATGATGACGATGGGACGGATGCCGTCGCGCTGCCCCACCTCGTTGATGCGGGCGAGGCAGTCCCTGGCCTTTTCTTCATTGTCCACGAAGGGAATGCGCATGGGCCGGAAGGCGATACCTTCGAACTGCGAGAGCAGTCCGTTGCCCAGCGTTTCGGCGGTGATGCCGGTGCCGTCCGAGACATAGATCACCGTGCGTTTTTCAGTCGTCATTGTGCCGCTTCCTGAATGAATGATTCGATATTCCTTTTTCCCGTCGCCGGATACGCGCGAAGACCAACCTTGCGATCCTGGATCAGGCCGCCCCGGTCTTGATGTCGCCTTTCGGATTCGGATAGCGCACATGGTCCACCAGCTCCTGCATTTCCTTGTCCGGCGAGGCGGTCAGCAGACTGCCCACGATCACGCCGGCGAAACCGGCCGCCATGCCGAAGATGCCGCCCGAGATCGGGTTGATGCCCCACCACAGCGGCGCATTCACGCCGAAGAAAGGATAGGTCGTGTACATGTAGTACATGCAGACGCCGAGGCCGCCGACCATGCCCACGACCGCGCCGGCCTTGTTGGCGCGCTTCCAGAATACGCCCAGCACCAGCGCGGGGAAGAATGCGGAGGCCGCCAGCGAGAATGCCACGCCGACCAGCAACAAGATGTCTCCGGGCTTGAGCGAGGTGACATACGCGGCGGATACCGCGACGACCAGCAGCAGGCCCTTGGAAATCATCAGGCGGCGGGCCGTCGAGGCATGCGGATCGACCATCTTGAAATACACGTCGTGCGACAGCGCGTTGGCGATGGTCAGCAGCAGGCCGTCCGCGGTGGAGAGCGCGGCGGCCAAGCCACCCGCCGCGACCAGGGCGGTGACCACGTAAGGCAGGCCGGAGATTTCCGGCGTCGCCAGCATGATCAGGTCGCCGCCCATGGTGATTTCGGCCAGTTGCACGATGCCGTCCATGTTGATGTCGGTGACGCTCATCAGCGTCTTGTCCACGGCGGCCCAAGCGGACACCCAGCTCGGCAATTCGGAAAAGCTGGAGCCCACCAGCAGGGTGTAGACGTCGTACTTGGCCAGCACCGCCAGCGCCGGCACGGTGATGTAGAGCAGCGTGATGAACAGCAGCGACCAGAACACCGACTGTCGCGCCTCGCCTACCGAAGGCGTGGTGTAGAAGCGCGTCAGGATATGTGGCAACGCGGCGGTGCCGACCATCAGGCACAACACCAGCGCGAGGAAGTTCTTGCGCTTGTTGTCGCTCTCGGCTTCGTTCTGTCCGATGAAGGGCTCGGCATGGGCCGGGATGGGCGCGGCCTTGGCCTTGGCCGCATCGGCGGCCTTCTTCCATGCCGCGCGGGCCGCCGCCACATCGGCGGGGAACTCGGCTACCGCCCGATCCGCCGCTGCAACCGCCGCGGAATCGGCTCCGGGCCTGACTTTTAACTCGGCTGCCGCCCTGATCACCCTGCCTTTTTCTTCGGCCAGCCAGACATCGCCGCCGGTCGCCAGCGTTTTCAGTCTGGCTTCGGCCGTTTCCTGTTTCTGCGTGAAGATCGCGCGGACTTCCGCCTCGCGCGCGCCGTCCGGCGTGACCGGGTCGTTCAGCGCCTGCTCGCGCGCGGTGACTTTTTCCAGCACGTAGCCGTAGGCAACTTGCGGCACCGGGTTGCCGGTGTGCTTCACCGACAGCCAGATCACCGGGATCATGTAGGCGACGATCAGGATCACGTATTGAGCCACCTGCGTCCAGGTCACCGCGCGCATGCCGCCGAGGAAGGAACACAGCAGGATGCTGCCCAGACCGACGAACACGCCGACGCCGAACTCCAGCCCGGTGAAGCGGCTGACGATCAGGCCCACGCCGTAGATCTGCGCGATCACATAGGTGAACGAACACAGGATCGCGGCGAACACGCCGATGGAACGCGGAAGGTTGCCGCCGTAGCGCGCGCCGAGGAAGTCGGGAATAGTGAACTGGCCGAATTTGCGCAGATAAGGTGCGAGCAGCAGCGCCACCAGACAGAAGCCGCCTGTCCAGCCCAGCACGAAGGCGAGGCCGTCGTAACCGGACAGGTACAGCGTGCCGGCCAGGCCGATGAAGCTGGCGGCCGACATCCAGTCCGCGGCGGTCGCCATGCCGTTGAACAGGGCGGGAACGCGCCGTCCGGCCACATAGTATTCGGCGACGTCCGAGGTTCTCGACAGGATGCCGATGCCCGCGTACAGCAATACCGTCGCGCCGAGGAAGATGTAACCCAGCATCACGTTCGGCACGCCCATCTGTTCGAGGATGGCGAGCATGACGACGAAGCCGATGAAGCCGCCTGTATACAGCGAATAGTGCCGCTTGAGTTGCGAGACGAAGTGCCCCTGAGTCGAGCCGGACATCAGCGTTCCCCTTCCTGCGCCGCGTATTCGCGATCCAGCCTGTCCATGCGCCAGGCGTAATATCCGACCACGGCCACGTAGATCAGCAGCGCTCCCTGCGCGCCCATGTAGAACGGCAACGGGAAGCCGAGGAAGGTCAGGGATTGCAAGTCTCGCGCGAACCAGCCGACGACGAAGGTCGCGACGAACCAGATCGCCAGCAGCATCCCGGTCAACCGGAGATTCTTTTTCCAGTACTGGCGCTGCTTTTCGGTGGACTGCATGATTCCCCTTCGATCGGGATTGCGCGAGGAGCGGAGTATATCGCGGAAGTCCCCGCGCACGCCCGCTTGCAAGCGTTTTGAGATTTCCCCGCTGACCATTAGAATCGGGCTCGTGACGAGCCACTTCACCCACTACCCGGACACACGACCACCATGCGGATACTGATTGCGGAAGACGACGAAGTGCTGGCCGACGGACTGAGCCGCTCGATGCGTCAGTCTGGCTATGCGGTGGATCGCGTCGGCACCGGGCTGGAGGCGGATTCGATACTGCGCGGCGAGCAGCCTTACGACCTGATCATCCTCGACCTCGGGCTGCCGCAGTTGGACGGGTTCGCCGTGCTGCGCAACTTGCGCGAGCGCAACCAGCACGCGCCCGTGATCATTCTCACCGCGCGCGACAGCGTCGGGGATCGCGTCAAGGGACTCGATCTCGGCGCGGACGATTATCTGGTCAAGCCGTTTAGCCTGGAAGAACTGGAAGCGCGCGTGCGCGCGCTGCTGCGCCGCGGCCAGTGCGGCACCAACCCGATGCTCTGCTGCGGCGCTTTGAGCTTCGACAGCGTCGGCCGCCGCGCAGCTATCAACGGCCAGCCGCTGGAGCTGACCTCGCGCGAAGTGAGCCTGCTGGAAGCGCTGATGCTGCGCGCCGGCAAAGTAGTCAGCAAGGAGCAGTTGCTGGAACGGCTGTACAGTTATTCGGAAGAAGCCAGCAACAACGCCATCGAAGTCTACATACATCGCCTGAGGAAAAAGACCGCGCCCGCGGGCGTATCGATCCGCACCATACGCGGCCTGGGCTACATCATCGACAACCAGCCCTGATCGCCGTTCGCCGCAATGAGCGCCGTGGAAAACAAGACATTCTCCCTGCGTAGTTACCTCATGCAGAGGTTGCTGATCTCGCTCTATCTGCTGTGGCTGGTCAGCACCGTCGTCGGCTATTTCGCCACCATCAATTACGCCAACCAGCCTTACGACCTGGTGTTGCTGCAACGCGCCAATGCGGTGGCCGAACAGTTGCGGCTAGGCAGCGGCCACGAGCAGCTGGACGTGGTGCCATCTCTGCCCGACGGCACCGAGCCCGGCATGCCGGACCGGGTGGTCTATACCGTCACCGACAGCGAGGGCCGGAAGCTCGCTGGCACCGGCAACACCCTGCGCCCGCTTTCCTACCGGCGCGGACGGCCCGGCCCGCTGTTCAGCAACGGCGAGCGCGAGGGCCAGAAGACGCGCATGGTCAGCCTGACCTATCCTTCCAACGGCAAGCTGCTGCAGCTGCATGTCTCCGAGACCACGCAGCAGCGCCAGATGCTGATACGCGGCATCCTGTCCAACATCGTAATCCCGCAACTGCTGCTGACGCTGATCGCGCTGGCCGTGGTCTGGTACGGATTGAAGCAGGGCCTGAGGCCGCTCGAACGCCTGCGCAGCGAAGTGGTGAACAGGAAGCGCGACGACCTGAGCCAGCTCGACGGCAACCAGGCGCCGACGGAAGTGCGGCCGCTGATCGACGCCGTCAACGACCTGCTGGAACGATTGAAGCAGGTGATGGCCGCACAGCAGCGCTTCGTCGCCGACGCGGCGCACCAGTTGCGCACCCCGTTCGCAGGACTAAGGACCCAATCCGAATTGGCCTTGCGCAGCGACGATCCGCAGCAGAAACAGCTCGCGCTCGAACACATCCTCACCAGCACGCAGCACGGCATCCGCCTGGTCAACCAGCTGCTGGCGCTGGCCCGCAACGAACCGGACGCACAGGATACGCACAACTTCACCGCCATCGACCTCAACCTGCTGGCGCAGGAATGCACGGTCAACTGGGTGACCATGGCGCTGGAAAAAGACATCGACCTCGGCTACGAAAGCGCGTCCGCGACGCTGGAGATACAGGGAGATTCGAACAGCCTGACGGAGATGCTCAACAACCTGATCGACAACGCGATACGCTACACCCCGGCGGGCGGGCATATCACCGTCGGCGTCAGCGCGACGCCCCAGGGGGCGGAACTAAGCGTGGAAGATAACGGCCCCGGCATCGCGCCGCAACACCGCGAGCGGGTGTTCGAACGCTTCTACCGCATCCTCGGCAGCGGCCAGAGCGGCAGCGGACTTGGGCTGGCCATCGTCGCCGAAGTCGCCAAACGGCATGGCGCGGAAATCAGGCTGGATGAGGGCAGCGGCGGTACAGGCTCACGTATCGGCATCCGCTTCCCCGCCTTCTCCGATCCGGCCGTCAGGGCCGGGAATTAAACTACTCCGTCTTGTTCTTGGCGACGAAGGGATGTGCATGCCGGCTTAGGATGAAGTCGGCGATGAGTTTCAGCCAGATGGTGACGCCGGCTATCGAACTCCAAGTTTCGTAATCGAAGCTGGCGGTCAAAACACCGCCAATGACCGTAACAATCACTACGCCGGCGAGCATATTGATAGCCGCCGCATAAGACGCGTATTTTTCGGGGTGATCCGGCATCACGCCTTTCTTTAACGCGACCTCAGAATAGTCCCGTCGAACGGCGATGCGCCAAGTCCGGCGCAGCCAGATAAATGCCATCGGAAACAAGGCGAGGAACAGTAACCATGTCATCGCCACAGTAATATCGAAAACCATAAATACTCCAATAAAAAACCCCGCCGGGATACGGCGGGGTCAATGTTACAGGTAAATCAAATTGCTTTAGTGTGCGCCATCGACCGCTTTGGAACCGCGCGGTGTGCGAACGCTTTCCACCAGATGCTGGATGTGTTCCGGCGGCTCTTTGGTGAACTTGTCCACCACGAAAGCCACGATGAAGTTGAACAATGCACCCACCGCACCGAACGCTTCCGGCGTGATGCCGAAGAACGGGTTAGGTCCGCCGATCAGATCCAGGAACTCGGTGCCCTTGATGAAGAAGATACCCTTGTGCGCGAACACGTAGAACAGGGTAATCAACAGGCCGGCCAACATACCGGCAATCGCGCCTTCCTTGTTCATCTTCTTGCTGAAGATACCCATCATGATGGCCGGGAACAGCGAGCTGGCCGCAATACCGAAGGCCAGCGCGACCGTGCCTGCCGCGAAGCCCGGTGGATTCAGGCCCAGATAACCGGCAACGAAGATCGAGACTGCCATGGCGATCTTGCCTGCCATGAGTTCGCCCTTCTCGCTGATGTTCGGATTGAACACGCCCTTCACCAAGTCGTGCGAGATTGCGGACGAAATCGCCAGCAACAGGCCTGCCGCCGTAGACAACGCCGCAGCCAGACCGCCCGCAGCAACCAGCGCGATCACCCAGTTAGGCAACAGCGCGATTTCCGGGTTGGCCAGCACGATGATGTCGGGATTGACCGTCAGCTCGTTGCCCTTCCAGCCGGCCGCTTCGGCCTTGGCCTTGGCTTCCTCGCTCTTGGTCTTGTCGTTGTAGTACTGGATACGACCGTCGCCGTTCTTGTCTTCGAACTTCAACAGGCCGGTCTTGGCCCAGCGGGCCATCCAGTCAGGTTGCTTCGAGACTTCCAGGCTGGACTCCGGCGCGTACAGGTCACCGTTGGTCGCCACGGCGGTGTTCACCGTGGAGAGCAGGTTGTACTTCGCCATGCCCGCCACTGCCGGGGCCGTGGTGTACAGGATGGCGATGAAGACCAGCGCCCAACCTGCGGAAGAACGGGCTGCTGCCACCGTCGGCACCGTGAAGAATCTCATGATGACGTGCGGCAGACCGGCGGTACCGATCATCAGCGACAGGGTGTAGACGAACATGTTGAGCGTGCTGCCTGCAGTCGTCGTGGTGTATTCACCGAAGCCCAGTTCGACCACGATGGTGTCCAGTTTTTGCAGCAGGGAGATGTCCTGGCCCACCAAGTTAGAGCCCAAGCCCAGTTGTGGGATCGGGTTGCCGGTCAGGTGCAGGGAAATGAAGATCGCCGGAACGGTGTAGGCGAAAATCAACACCACATATTGCGCCACCTGGGTGTAGGTGATGCCCTTCATGCCGCCCAGCACCGCGTACACGAACACGATGCCCATGCCCACGTAGATGCCGGTTTCGCTCGATACGCCGAGGAAACGCGAGAATGCCACGCCGACGCCGGTCATCTGGCCGATCACATAGGTCAGCGATGCGGTCAGCAGGCAGACCACCGCGACGGTGGAGGCAGACTTCGAGTAGAAACGGTCGCCGATGAACTGCGGCACGGTGAACTTGCCGAACTTGCGCAAGTAAGGCGCCAGCAGCAGGGCCAGCAGCACATAGCCGCCGGTCCAACCCATCAGAAACAGGCCGCCGCCATAGCCCATGTTGGAGATCAAACCCGCCATGGAGATGAAGGAAGCGGCAGACATCCAGTCCGCCGCCGTGGCCATACCGTTTACGCGCGGGCCGACGCCGCCGCCGGCGACGTAAAACTCACTGGTGCTGCCGGCGCGCGCCCAGAGGGCGATGCCGATGTAGAGCGCAAAACTCGCGCCCACCACCAGATAAATCGTTGTTTGCAGATCCATGTTGTCCCCTTATTCTTCGTGAACGTCGAACTTGCGATCGATCTCGCCCATCTTCTTGGCGTAAATGAAAATCAGCGCCACGAAAATGTACATGGAACCCTGATGGGCGAACCAGAAGCCCAGCGGGTAACCGCCCAGATGTATGCCGTTCAGCATGTCGGCAAACAAGATGCCGGCGCCGAAAGAGACCAGGAACCAGACTGCAAGTATCTTGGTCAGCAAACCCAACGTGGCCTTCCAATAGGCCTCGCCGCTTTTGTCCATTGCGTTCTCCTCTGAAAATAAATGATGTGACCCGACCGGGCCCCGCCGCTCTGCATGTTGCGGAACGGTAGCCGGTGATATCTTCCACCTTCCCAATCCAGCCGCTTTGATCGGGGTGTTTTCCGACCTCCTTGCACTGCTGCCGGGCAGGTTACTTCAAGAAGCTTACGGTTAACTTACGCCGCCGGTCGGGCGATGCCACCCCCGGCCAACGCCGGGTGGCGGTCGCTCCGCAACCGGGGAAATCAGATCAAATCAGAGAAAAACATAGGTCGCCGCGCCACCTATATAACCGAGGATGGCCAGCAGGCTGATCTTCTTCACGTACCAGAAGAATTCGATCTTCTCCAGCCCCATCGCGGCCACGCCGGCGGCCGAGCCGATGATCAGGATGGAGCCGCCCGTTCCTGCCGCATAGGCCATGAACTCCCAGAGGAACGAGTCCGTCGGGTATTGGGACAGCGGGTACATACCCATGGAAGCGGCGACCAGCGGCACGTTGTCGACGATCGCGCTGGCTATGCCGATGAGGAATACGATGGCGGCCTGGTTGCCCACCGTCGCATCCAGCCATTGCGCCAGCGCGGCCAGGATATGCGTGTGTTCCAGCGTCGCGATGGCGAGCAATATCCCGGTGAAGAACACCAGCGACGGCATGTCGATGCGCTGCAATGCGGCGACCAGCGTCAGGTGTTGCTTGGCCTCTTCGGGCTTGTTGCGGTGCACCAGTTCACCGACCAGCCACAGCAGGCCGAGGCCGAACAGGATGCCCATGAACGGCGGCAGATGCGTCAGCGTCTTGAACACCGGCACGGCGCACAGGATGCCGATGCCGGCATAGAACATCAGGTTGCGTTCGAGCACGGTTCTCCGATTTGTGTTTCGATGGGCTTCAGCCTTGGCCGGCGTGACGACCGTCCTGCCCCTGAGCGTATAGCTGACCACCAGCAGCGGTACTACCAGATTCACCAGCGAAGGAAGGAACACGCCTTCCATGATCCTGAGCGCCGTGATCTGCCCGCCTATCCACAGCATTGTGGTGGTCACGTCGCCTATCGGCGACCATGCGCCACCCGCATTCGCGGCGATGACGATGATGCCGGCGAAGAACAGCCTGTCGTCCCTGTTCCCCAGCAGTTTGCGTATCACAGAAATCATCACGATGGTCGTCGTGAGGTTGTCCAGCGCCGCGCTGAGGAAGAAAGTGACCAGCCCGACCAGCCAGAGCAGCGTGACCAGTTTGGTGGTTTTGATCTTGTCGGTGATGACTTCGAAGCCGTCATGGGCGTCGATTACCTCGACGATGGCCATCGCACCCATCAGGAAGAAGATGATCTGCGCGGTCGACGACAGGGTCTCGTTCAACTGTTCGGTGACATGGCCGGTGGATACCGCGTAGATCGTCCACAACAGTCCCGCACCTATCAACGCGGGCACGCTCTTGTTGATCTTCAGCGGATGCTCGAAGGCGATGGCCGCGTAGGCAATGACGAATATCACAATTAATATGGAATCCATAGCTCGACTCTTTCAGAATGTCCTGCAGGTAAATAAAAAATGTCCGCGTTGATCTTGCAAATAAAAACGAGGATGCAAAAAACGGGCCAGATTCTCTCACGATTGCGCCGCATGCACATCCCGCCGGCAGGCCGCGCTTTCCCGGCGGGGGGATGCCGGCTTGCCGTTCATCGGCATTGAGATGCAGGTCGGGAATGCCACAAATCCGGATGGCGTAGGCGGTCTCCCGCCTCTTGCCGGGCGAAGAATAAGCCGGGAGGCTTACGATCAACTTACGCCGCGGCTCCAGCGCTGGGCCTTTTCCAGATCGCGCAGCGCGGCGAAGCCTGCGATGTTTTTTTTACGGGCCTGGGTCTGCGCGACTTGCAGCAGTTGCGCCGTCGCCAACGCATCCGCCAGCGCATTGTGCCGCGCATCGATGCGTATGTTGAAACACTTGATCCAGTCGTCCAGCACGCGATGGCTGTAGACCAGTGCCGGATACAGGGCGGGCATGACATAGGCCAGATCCAGCCACGGATGCTTGAGCGACATTCCCAGATACTGGCGCAGAGCGCGCCGTATCATGGTTTCGTCGAACGCGACATGGAACGCCACCAGCGGGGACTTGCCCAGAAATTCGAGGAACGCCAGCATCGCCTCGACCGGCTCCATCCCTTCGCGCTGTACGCTGCCGGAGATGCCATGCACCAGAATGTTTTCCTTGCGGCTGCACACACGCTGTTGCAACACCACGTAAAAACTGTCGCCCAGCGCGATGCGCCCATTCACCATCGCCACCGCGCCAATGGAAATCAGCGTGTCGCTCATCAGGTTCAAGCCCGTCGTTTCGACATCCACGACCACGCAACGCTGAGAGGCGTCGCCCGGCTGCTGCGCCGGAAGCGCATGCCAAGCAGCAAGACGCGCTGCTTGTTTTGGCGTGAGGCGAGGGCGGGGGGCGAACCAGCGCTTGAACAGCTTCCTCAAAGTTGGTACTCCAGCGCCAGACGCGACTGCAATTTGCGCGCCTGACGGAAGGCCTCTTTCAGGATGCGCCTGTCCAGTTCGTTCAGTTTTTCGGGATCGATCAGGTTGTCCAGCACCTCGTCGCTCGCCCCCTGCGAACTCACCTGATCGTGGTGACGCATGCGCAGCACCTGGATGAACAACAGGGCTTCGACCCATGCATCGACTTCCGCCTCCTGAAAGTTCAGCTTGCCCGCACTGGCGCGCAGCCGCTGTATGGTGTTCGTTTCCTTCACGCCGGCGGCGAGGCCGAATATGCGCGCGGCGTCGACGAACGGCGTGACGCCGTTCAATTTGAGATCGAGCTTGTTTTCCTTGCCCACCACAAAGTCGCGCACCACGCCCAGCGGCGGGCGGTTGCGCAACGCATTGCCCGCCATCATGTGCAGGAAGCGGGTGTTGTCGCTGGCGACCCGTGAGAGCCAGCCGCGCAGTTCGTCGGCCAACTGCTCCGCGCCGTACAGCGCGCGGAAGTCGAAGAAGATGGAGGCATTGAGCAGTTGCTCCGGCGACCCTCCGCCGATCCAGCCGTTGAAGGTGTGCTTCCATTCTTCCAGCGACAGACACCATTTCGGGTTGCTCGCCATGATTTCGCCCTTGCATAGCGGAAAGCCGCACTCCGCCAGTGCCTCGTTGATGCGCCGCGCGATCGGCAGCAGTTGCTCGCGCACCTGATCCGCCGTCATGCCCTGCGGCACATCGAAGATGATCGCATTGTCCTGATCGGTGTTCAGCGTTTGCTCGAAACGTCCCTCGGAACCCAAGGCCATCCAGCACAGGCCATCATACAAAGGCGAGCCGAACAATCCGGCTGCCGTGAACTCCAGTTCGATAGCGCGCACGGTGAGCAGGTCGTTGAGTGTAGAGATGAACTGGGTCAATTGCTCGGGCGCGACGCCCTGCGCCATCATGTTGTGCGCCATGCGGCGGATGTCGGCTGCGGCCTGCCCGAGCACTGTTATCGATTCAGCGCTGCGTATCGTCGCACCGATCTGGCGCAAGCCGATGCGCTGCAACGCGAACAGGTCCTTCTCCGACACCAGCCCGACCAGTTTCTCGTTCTCGACCACCAGCACATGGCGGAAGCCGTGCTTCGCCATCGTCAGCGCCGCCTCGTACGCCAGCGCCTGCGGCGGCAGGGTGGATAACCTCTTGCTCATGATGCCGATGACCGGCTGGTCCAGGTCGATCTGAGGGATGGCGATGCGATCCAGCACGTCATGCAATGTCATGATGCCGAGCGGGCCGCCCGCCGCATCCACCGCGACCATAGAGCCTATGCGCTGCTCGCTCATCGTGGCCAGCACTTGCCGCACGCTGGTTTCGGGCGCGCAGGTGACCGGCGCGCGGCGGATGATCGCCGACAGCGGGCTGGCCAGCGACTGCTGCTCGGTGCTGGACTGGCTGTACTGCGCCTGGATGACCTGCTTGGAGTGCTCCAGCAGGTTGGCGATGCGCCGCGTGCAGAAGTCGCGGAACGGCGCGCTCATCACGAGCAGGATATGGAAATCGGCGGCAGGCAGTTCGTAGCAGAAAAGATCGCTGCCCGCGCGATAGACGCTGGCGACCGGGCGGTTGGCCAGCAGCGCGCCCAGCGGAAAGCACTCGCCTTCCATCAATTCCAGCCAGGTGTCGGCATCGGAAACCTTTGCGACATTCTGCTCGCCGTGCACCACGCCCTGCTTGATGACCAGAAAACGATCCACCACGCCTTGTTCGGGCGAGACGACCACCTCGCCCTCGGCGTAGTAGCTGAGATGCATGCGTTCCATCATCCACAGCACATGATTCAGTTCCATGCGGTCGAACGGCGCGTGACGGGTAATAAAGGACAATTCTGCAGGATGGATCGCGCTCAAGGTCTTGCCCCTTATCAGTGTGGTGTTGGTTTATTATAGCGATCAAGCTTTCTGGAACCTGACATGACCTTCGCCAATCCCCCTACCGAAGATATTCGCCGACTGTTGCACGAGGTGCGCAGCATCGCCGTCCTCGGCCTGTCGCCCAACTCGTCCCGTCCCAGCTTCCGCATCGCACAGGGCCTGCAGGCCAAGGGCTACCGCATCGTCCCGGTGCGGCCCATGACCGAAGAGGTGCTCGGCGAAAAAGCGTATCCCGATCTGGAGAGCCTGCCGGAGTTGCCGGACATCGTCGATGTGTTCCGCGCATCCGAGCATGTGCCGGAGATCGTCGAAAGCTGCATCAAGCTGGGCATCAAGCGCATCTGGCTGCAGGACGGCGTGATCCATGAAGAAGCGGCGCAACGCGCGCGCGATGCCGGAATCGTCGTAGTAATGGACCGCTGCATGTGGCGCGACTGTGTGCAGTTCTGCCAATGAATCGTTGTCTCTGGGCGGGGAACGAGCCGCTTTATCGCGCCTATCACGACACCGAATGGGGTGTGCCGCTGCACGATGACCGCGCGCTGTTCGAGTTCCTGATCTTGGAAGGGGCGCAGGCGGGGCTGAGCTGGATCACGATATTGAAGAAACGCGAGAACTATCGCGCCGCGTTCGACGATTTCGACGCGACGCGCGTTGCCCGCTACGACGCGAATCAAATAGAATCGCTGCTGCAAAATCCGGGCATCGTGCGCAACCGCCTGAAAGTACAATCCGCGGTCGTCAACGCGCAAAAGTTTTTGGATGTACAGAACGAGTTCGGCAGCTTCGATGAATTCATCTGGCGTTTCGTGGACGGAAAAACTAAACAGAACGCTTGGCGCAGCTTGGCGGAGGTGCCGGCCAGTACCGCGGAGTCGGATGCGATGAGCAAGGAATTAAAACGGCGCGGCTTCAAGTTTGTCGGCAGCACGATCTGCTATGCGTTCATGCAGGCGACCGGCATGGCGAATGACCACACAACCGATTGTTACAGACACAAAGAATTGCAGAAATGATACTCAAGTTCACAAAAATGCACGGTGCAGGCAACGACTTCGTCGTGATCGACGGCGTACGCCAGAAAATCGAGCTGACGCCGGAACAGTTCCGCTTCCTCGCCGACCGCCATTTCGGCGTCGGCTGCGACCAGATCCTGCTGGTGGAGAAGCCTGAGCACCCGGAGGCTGATTTCCGCTACCGCATCTTCAACGCCGACGGCGGCGAGGTCGAGCAATGCGGCAACGGCGCGCGCTGCTTCGTGCGCTTCGTGCACGACCACAAGCTGACGCCCAAGCGCGAGATCGTCGTCGAGACCTACGGCGGCCTGATCCGCCCCAGCCTCGAAGCGGACGGACGCGTGACCGTGAACATGGGCGCGCCGGTGTTCGATCCCGCGCGAATTCCATTCGACGGACAAGGCGCAGTCATCGAGCCGCTGGAAGTCGCGGGCGAGAAGCTGGAAATCAGCGTCGTGTCGATGGGCAACCCGCACGCGGTGCAAGTCGTGGACGATGTCGAGCATGCGCCGGTAGAAAAGCTGGGGCCGCTGATCGAACATCACCCGCGCTTCCCCAAGCGCGTCAACGTCGGCTTCATGCAGATCAAGGATCGCAGCCATATTCGATTGCGCGTGTTCGAGCGCGGCTCGGGCGAGACGCTGTCCTGCGGCACCGGCGCCTGCGCTGCGGTCGTCGCGGGCATACGCCGCGGTCTGCTGGACAGCCCGGTGAACGTCGCGACGCATGGCGGCACGCTGACCATCGCATGGGCTGGCGAAGGCGAGCCGGTGCTGATGACCGGCCCGGCGATCACGGTATTCGAAGGCGAAATACATTTATAGGGAGCAACAATGAGAGCCGAAGACGTCGCACAGTATCTGCAGGACAATCCGCAATTTTTCGAGAACCACATTGACCTGCTGGCGCAGATCACGCTGCCGCATCCGCACGGCGGCCGCACCATCTCGCTGCCCGAGCGGCAGATGATCGCGCTGCGCGAAAAGAACCAAGGGCTGGAAAAAAGGCTGCACGAACTAATGGGGTACGGCTTGGAGAACGACGCGCTGCAGCGCAAGGTGCAGGAGTTCGTCGTCGCGCTGTTCGCCGGACGCGACCTCGCCACGCTGCAGGAAATGGTGCCGCATCTGCTAAAGGACATCTTCGACGTGCCGCATGTCGCGCTGCGTGTATGGCAGATCAATCCGCCCACCGTCGAAGTGCTGGCGTTCGCCGACGAACAGGAAGATCCGGTCTGCCTGCACCAGCCGCCGCACGATACGGCCAGTTGGTTCGGCGAAATCGGCAAGCATCTGCATTCCTTCGCCTACCTGCCGCTGCACGCGGGCAGCGACACCGTCGGCATGCTGATACTGGCCAGCGAAGACAAACAGCGCTTCTACCCGGAGATGGGCACGCTGTTCCTGCAGCGCATTTCCGAAGCGGTGAGCGCGGCGCTGCATCCGTATCTCGACCATCAATGATGCCTGCCGCAGGGGCGCGATTCATCGCGCCCCTGCGGAGACCTTCCCTTCGCCATGACCGCAGCCACACCTGTCCCGAGCCCTGTCGAAGGGTCCAACCAAAATTACCTGAATGGCTATCTGGCTTGGTTACGCAACGAAAAGCGCTATTCCGAACTGACCGCCGAGAACTACGCGCGCGACCTGCGCCGATTGTTTGAACTCGCGACCGATACGCCGCTGGCGAATCTCAAGATCCATCACATCCGCCGCTACATCGCGCAACTGCATGGCAAGGGGCTGGGCGGTCGCACGCTGGCACGCATGCTATCGGCTTGGCGCGGCTTCTACACTTATCTGATGCGCGATCACGGCTTCGCCGACAATCCCTGCGTCGGCCTGCGCGCACCGAAGTCGCCGAAGATGTTGCCGCAGGCGCTGTCGCCGGACGAGGCCGCGCGGCTGGTCGACATCCCTGCAAGCACGCCCGGCGAGTTGCGCGACAAGGCGATGTTCGAGCTGTTCTATTCGTCCGGTCTGCGTCTGGCGGAACTGGTTGATCTCAACTGCGAAGCCATGCGCTCGGACATCGCGGCGGGCGAAGTCCGCGTCACCGGCAAGGGCAGCAAGACGCGCATCGTGCCGCTCGGCTCGCATGCGATCACGGCATTGCAAGCCTGGCTCGCGGTACGCGACCGGCTCGCAAATTCCGGCGAGACCGCGCTGTTCGTCGGTGCACGCGGCAGCCGCATCACGCCGCGTGTCGTGCAACTGCGCATGAAGCAATGGGGCATCCGGCAGGGGCTGAACAGCAACGTGCATCCGCATTTGCTGCGCCACTCGTTCGCCACTCATGTGCTGCAATCCTCCGGCGACCTGCGTGCGGTGCAGGAGATGCTGGGCCACGCCAGCATCTCGACCACGCAGGTCTACACCCATCTCGATTTCCAGTACCTCAGCAAAATTTACGACGCGGCTCATCCGCGCGCGAAGAAGAAACCCCAGGAAAAAACATGACCAGTTCAAAATCTAAACCGGCACAAGCCAGATCGCCCTCCACGCCGCACCGCGCCTCGCAAGGGAATCGTGATTTCCGCAAGCGCACCCAACGCGACGCGAAGTCTTCGCCCCCTCGGGATAATGCACCGCGCGAAATTGTTCACGGTGCAGCCGATGCGCGGCCCTGCCTTGTGCTCCACGCCGGGCGCGAGAAATCATTGCAGCGCCGCCACCCCTGGATATTCTCCGGCGCGGTAGCGCGCGTGGATGGCGCGCCCGCCAGCGGCGACACCTTGCCGGTGCGCGACGCCGCCGGAAACTTTCTTGCTTGGGCCGCCTACAGCGCCGGCTCGCAGATCACCGCGCGCGTCTGGTCTTGGGACGAGGACGAACAGATCGACGCCGCATTCTTCCGCCGCAAGATCGCCGCCGCGCTGGCCGCACGACGCGCCCTGCTCCCTCGCCCGCAAGCGGGAGAGGGCTGGGGTGAGGGTTCGTCAGCAGCGCAGAACACCGGAATGCGCCTGATCCACGCCGAATCCGACGGCCTTCCCGGCTTGATCGTTGACTGCTACGGCGACACGCTGGTGCTGCAACTCGGCAGCGCCGGCCCGGAACGCTGGCGCGACACCATCGCCGACATCCTGCAGGAACTGTGCAACCCGGTCTGCATCTATGAGCGCTCCGATTCCGACGGGCGCGGACTGGAAGGATTGGAAAAACGCACCGGCGTGCTGCGCGGCACACTGCCCGAACATGTCGAAGTCGTCGAACACGGCCTGCGCTTTGCGGTGGACGTCGCCGAAGGCCAGAAGACCGGCTTCTTCCTCGACCAGCGCGACAACCGCGCGCTAACTGAGACGCTGGCGAAGGATAGAGACGTGCTGAACTGTTTCTGCTACACCGGCGGCTTCTCGCTGTATGCGCTCAGGGGCGGCGCGAAATCGGTGCTGTCCATCGACGTGTCGGGTGACGCGCTACGCATCGCCGACGAGAACCTGAGAAACAACGGCCTCGATGCGACCAAAGCCGAATGGCAGGAAGCCGACGTGTTCCTCGCGCTGCGCAAACTGCGCGACCAAGGTAAACAGTTCGACTTCATCATCCTCGACCCCCCAAAGTTCGCCCCCACCGCCGCCTTTGCCGAAAAGGCCGCGCGCGGCTACAAGGACATCAACCTGCTCGGCTTCAAGCTGCTCCGTCCGGGCGGCCTGCTCGCCACCTACTCCTGCTCCGGCGGCATATCCGAAGACCTGTTCCAGAAGATCGTCGCAGGCGCAGCGCTCGACGCCGGCGTGGATGCGCAGATCGTGCACCGGCTGCACGCGAGTGCGGATCATCCGACGCTGCTGAGTTTTCCGGAGGGGGCGTATTTGAAGGGGTTGGTGCTCAGAGTCGCGGGCTAAATCTCACTCTGTAGGTTGGGTTAGCGCGCAGCGCGTAACCCAACATCAAGGTCAAAACCGTCGGGGGTAGCCCGACAGCTAGTCCCTTTTCTTGTCTTGCCAAGAAAAGGAACCAAAAGAAGGCGCCCCCGGTTTGCCGCCGCTGCGCGGTTCCCTGCGTTGCTCGACTGGTCAGGCGGCTGCGGAACTCGCGCTACGCGCTCAGACAGTCCTCGCCGACTACCCCTGACCAGCCTGCGCTACTCGGCGGCGCACAGGGGAAAGAAATTCAAAACCGTAAACCCTGATGGAGGGCAACAAGTTGCCCTCCATGCGGCAGCGATAGGCAAAACAATTCGAGTCCGGTACATTGCACCCTTGTATTTTGTTATTCCCTTCGCGAATCGACTCTTACAACAATTCGGCAAGGGTTCCTTTAGAGATCATATTTTGAATGGCACCATTTGACACAACTGCCTGCCACAAGATAAATATTTATGGCTTTTAATTTTTCCGACTATTTGTCAATCATTGCGATCATCGTAGCTATCGCTAGTGCTTACTATGCGAAGAGGCAAAGCGACCTATCAAGAATTGCATTGCGCAATGATTACAGGGCTCATTTGTCAGATAAGCATGAGAAATATCGCGCGGCACTAAAGCAGGTAAACGACAAACACAAAAAAGAGATATCCCATCTTAGTGAAGAGGCGGGAAATACTTTGACATTAATAGTTGATACGTTTGACCAGTACGACATCGGCGAACATGAGCTGCGCTATTTGCGCCATCTAGTTCACGAATGCTCAGAAATGGTTTACTACGCTTTTAAAGGCCAGCTTGGCTGGCAATCTGGGTTGAATATGTCACATCGATTTTTCCAAATAGCCCAGGTGGAAAATCGTCTTGAGCCTAAGTCGAATTACTTCAATCAAGAGGAATCGTTCAGAAGTGCCTTCAAGAGTAGATACCTTAATGACCCAAATGCATATCAAGAAATGGACTTATTAAGTGATCCCTACTTTTGCAAGTTGGTTGATCAAATTAAAACAAGAGTCGATTCCGCGAGGAGAGGGGAGTTGTTGTTGGAAGTTCATAAGATATTTGAACCCTTCAACACGTTGTTTAATGATCTGAAGCCAAGAATTAACGAAAGTGCTAATGACTTAGAAGTCATGCTGGAAGAGAGCGATCTTGAGCATTTCAAGCTTCATGAGTCGCCACAGTTGCTTGAACGACTGAGATACAAACAGGCAACGCTTGAGACGTTAAGCCATTTGTGGATTCATGAGATCAAGCGAGAGGATGCTGATCGATATTCCAACTACGTATCTTGGTGCATTTCTACCTGCGCAATGCTTCACGCAATCCAAGGCTTCCATTCGTGGGGGTGGAAGAATTAAAAAGGACTACTCGCGTACGAAGTTGCATTGAGCGTACGAAGTTGCATTGACCTTAAAGCATGGTGGGCGATAGCCCACCATGCTTTAAGGTTTTGGGGGGCGTTTCTTTCCCTGTGCGCCGCCGAGTAGCGCAGGCTGGTCAGGGGTAGTCGGCGAGGACTGATTTCCGCAGTCGCCTGACCAGTCGAGCAGCGCAGGTAACTTGCTGCCGGGCAACCCCCGGCGGTTTTGATTTTGGTTTTACTGGATTCCCGTTTTCGCGGGAATGACGCGCTACTTCGCCTGCCCGCGTTCGATGCTGATCCCCACCATCTTGCTTCCCCGTATCGCCTGCAGCTTGGCGACGCTGACCTTAGCCCAGGGGGCCTTGAATTCGTCGAGCAGGAGTTTGGCGATGTGTTCGGCCAGCGCTTCGAGCAGATTGAAGTGTCGGCTGGCGAGTTCGGCCTGGATGCGGCGGACGATGTCGGCGTAGTTGAGCGCGTCGTCGATATTGTCGGTTTCGCAGGCGCGGCTGCTGGGCAGGGCGATGTCGAGGTCGATCTGCAGGGTCTGGGGTACGCGCTTCTCCCATTCGTAGACGCCGATGAGGGTTTCGACTTTGAGTTCGCGCAGGAAGATGATGTCCATGTGTTTCCGTAGTTTGGTGACCGAACGGCGATTCGCGTAGAATCCGCCTCCTGTTGAATTCTAAGGCATTACCGATGTTGACCATAGTTTTTGTAATCGCGGCTTACCTGATCGGCTCTATCTCTTTCGCGGTGTTGATGAGCAAGGCGTTCGGCCTGGCTGACCCGCGCACCTACGGTTCCGGCAATCCGGGTGCTACCAATGTGTTGCGCAGCGGCAAGAAGGCGGCGGCAGTGCTGACGCTGCTGGGCGATGCGGCGAAGGGCTGGGTGGCGGTGTTCGCGACGATCAAGCTGGCACCGCACGATGGGCAAGGCTTGCTGATGGTTGCATTGGTCTCGCTGGCGGTGTTTCTCGGCCATGTGTTCCCGGTGTTCCTGAAGTTCAAAGGAGGCAAGGGCGTGGCGACGGCGCTGGGGGTGCTGCTGGCGCTGAGCGGCTGGCTGGGGCTGGCGGTGCTGGCGACCTGGCTGCTGGTGGCGGTGGTGTTCCGTTATTCCTCGCTGGCGGCGCTGGTCGCGGCCGTCGGTGCGCCCATCTATGCGATGGTGCTGGTTTTGCGTCCGGAACTGGTCTTTGCCGTGGCGATCATGTCGATGCTGCTGATCTGGCGGCACAAGGGCAACATCCAGAATCTGCTGACCGGCAAGGAAAGCCGGATCGGTGCAAAGAAAGCCGCTTAATCGGGTAGGGTGGGCACGCCCTTTGTGCCCACGCGGTGCGGAATATGCAGGCCGCGTGGGCACGAAAAACGTGCCCACCCTACGAGTTCTAGCTATCCTATCTCCGCGAGGTTCCAGCGCGGTTTGACATCGAAACGGTACTCCTTGCGGCCCTGTTGCTGGGCCAAGCGCAGCGCGCCGGCGAAGGCGATCATCGCGCCGTTGTCGGTGCAGAACTGCAGGTCGGGGTAGAACACCTTGCCGCCGCGCTTGCCGATGTCGCGGCTCAAGCGTTCGCGCAGCAGCCGGTTCGCGCCGACCCCTCCCGCCACCACCAGTTGATCCAGTCCGGTCTGCGCCAATGCGGCGCGCGCCTTGTAGGCCAGCACATCGACGATGGCGTCTTGTGTCGCGCAGGCGATGTCGGCCCTGGTTTGTTCATCTATTTCATGTTGTTTGGTTAGCGTTAACACCGCGGTCTTCAATCCGCTGAAGCTGAAATCGAGGTCGCCGCTGTGCAGCATCGGTCGCGGCAGCTTGAAGCGGTCGGCTTTGCCTTGCGCGGCGAGGCTGGACAGCGCGGGGCCGCCGGGGTAGCCGAGGCCGAGTAGCTTGGCGCTCTTGTCGAAGGCTTCGCCGGCCGCATCGTCCAGTGTCTCCCCCAATAAGGTGTAACGTCCAACGCCGTCCACGCGCATCAATTGCGTGTGTCCGCCCGATACCAGTAATGCGACGAAGGGAAACTCGGGCGCGGGGTCGGAAAGCAGCGGCGACAGCAGGTGGCCTTCCAGATGGTGTATGCCTATGGTCGGGATGTCGAGCGCATAGGCCAGCGCGTTGGCGACGCTGGCGCCGACCAGCAACGCGCCGCCCAATCCCGGTCCCTGTGTATAGGCGATCGCGTCGACTTGCTCCAGCGAGATGTCGGCTTCATGCAGAACCTGGCGCACCAAAGGGGTGACGCGCTGGACGTGATCGCGCGAGGCGAGCTCTGGTACGACGCCGCCGTATTCGCTGTGCATCGCGATCTGGGTGTGCAGTGCATGGGCAAGCAGGCCGCGCCCCATTTGATATAGCGCGACGCCGGTTTCGTCGCAGGATGATTCGATACCTAATGTAATCAGTGACATTGTGGCCTCTATGCAGGAGGGCGCATTGTAGTCAATTCGCCGCGGAAGCATGGCGTGCGATATATATTTCGAAAATGTTTCGGAAATGTGTTGACGGTTTTTTTTTGCTCCCTATAATGCGCACCTCTTCGCTGCTGCGGGGGGTTGAAACGAAGC
>MGWR01000009.1 GCA_001801085.1 Gallionellales bacterium GWA2_60_142
CGAATCACGCGATCAGCGGGGAGGCCCATCTCTTTCGTCCAGATGTCGTAGGCCTCGTCGTCCTCGGCATACACGGTGACGTAGAGCTTTTCCTTCGGCAGCTTGAATACCTCGGTCAGCAGCTCCCACGCATACTTGATCGCGTCGCGCTTGAAGTAGTCGCCGAAGCTGAAGTTGCCCAGCATCTCAAAGAAAGTGTGGTGACGCGCGGTGTAGCCGACGTTCTCCAGATCGTTGTGCTTGCCGCCGGCGCGCACGCATTTCTGCGAAGAAGCGGCGCGGGTATAAGGGCGCTTGTCGAAGCCGAGGAACACGTCCTTGAACTGGTTCATGCCCGCGTTGGTGAACAACAGCGTCGGGTCTTCATGCGGCACCAGCGAACTGGAGGCGACTACGGTATGCCCCTTGGAGGCGAAATAATCCAGGAACTTCTGGCGGATCTCACTGCTTTTCATTTACTCACCAATCATTCGATACGTTTAAACCTGGGGCGCTCGGAGCCACCCGGACAAGGCTCGCATAATACCATCCGCGCCCCTCCCGGATGCCGCGAAAAGACGGGGGACTGGGGTTCAATTCCGGAGTGAGGCGTGAGGTGCTGAGAAATTACTCATCCAACCAATCTCGGGTTACGATGCAGCTTATTGAGGTTCGCCAATTCCAGGCATTCCAATCTGCTTAATTTTTCAGGATACATCGATGAGCATCCCAGATTTCCAATCACTAATGAGGCCCTTGCTTGCCCTGCATGAGGATGGATCTGAGCATATAAATCGGGACTTGGTTAATGCACTGGCAAAACAGTTCTCGCTGACCGATGAGGAAAGAAGAGAGATGCTCCCAAGTGGTCGGGCAAAAATGTTCGATAACCGGATTGGTTGGGCAAAGACTTACATAGTCAATGCCGGTTTGATCGAAGCGCCCAAGCGAGGTATTTCCGTTATTACAGAAAAAGGGCGACAAGCACTTAAAGAGCATACCGATCGCATTGATCTACGCACTCTTGCCCTAATAACGGGCAAACCATCTCGCGGAAAAAAGTCGGATGCGACAGAAGAGATTGAGGCGACTTCCGAAATAGAAGTTGAGAGCGATGAAACTCCAGAGGAGGCTCTCGATAACGCATATCAAAAAATCAGAGGGAGTGTCGAGCGAGAGATCATCTCGAAGATTCTTTCCAACCCCCCAGACTTTCTGGAGCGGGTCATTATCGATCTGGTAGTCAAAATGGGTTATGGCGGCAACCGCAAGGATGCTGGTGAGGCAATTGGTCGGTCTGGTGATGAAGGAATCGATGGCATCATCAAAGAAGACCCTCTGGGCCTAGATGTCATATATCTGCAAGCCAAGCGCTACGAAGGAACGGTAGGTCGTCCCGATATTCAAAAATTTGCTGGCGCGTTGCAAGGTCAGAGAGCGAAAAAAGGTATTTTCATTACTACATCGGGCTACTCAAAAGAGGCTCGTGAATTCGCATCAAAGATCGATACAAAAATTATCCTGATCGACGGGCCTATGCTAGCAAAACTCATGTTTGACCACGGTATCGGTGTGTCTGCTAGTACAACTTATGAGGTGAGACGTATCGACACCGATTATTTCGATGAAAGCTAGCGCAGGATCATAAAACAAACTCGATCTATCTTAGCTCACAGCGCGGCCAGCGCTTTGATATGCGCCGCTGCACTCCGCCCCAGCGCATGCAGTTCGTAGCCGCCTTCCAGCATCGACACGATGCGGCCTTGCGCATGTTTCGCCGCGACTTTCATCAACTCTCCGGTCACCCAGGCATAGTCGGCCTCGACCAGCCGCATCATCGCCATGTCGTCGTCGCGGTGGGCGTCGAAGCCGGCGGAGATCAGCAGCAGTTCGGGCCTGAAGGCATCCAGCGCCGGCAGCCAGTGCCGGGTCACAGCCTCGCGGAACTCAGCGCCGCCGGTGCCGGCGGGCAGCGGGACGTTGACGATGTGCTCGTTGCCGCTGTCCGCGCCGACATAGGGGTAGAACGGGTGCTGGAAGGTGGAGCACAGCATCACGCGCGGGTCGTCGTGGAAGATGTTTTCGGTGCCGTTGCCGTGGTGTACGTCGAAGTCGGCGATGGCGACACGACTCAGGCCGTGATGTTCCAGCGCATGCGCCGCGGCGACCGCGACGTTGTTGAAGATGCAGAAGCCCATCGCCCTGCCCCGTTCGGCGTGGTGGCCGGGCGGGCGGATGTTGCAGAAGACGTTGGCGACCTCGCCCGACATCACCAGATCGACGCCCTGCACCGCCGCCCCGGCCGCGCGCAATGCGGCCTTGTAGCTGAACGGGTTCATCGCGGTGTCGGGATCAAGCTGCACCGTACCTTGCTGCGGCGCGAGTCGCTCCACTTCATCGACATAGGCCGCGTCGTGTACGCGCAGCAGTTGTTCGCGGGTGACTTCCGGCGCTTCGTAGCGTTGCAGGTGATCGAGTACCCCGGAGGCGATCAGCTGGTCTTCGATTGCATGGATGCGCGCCGGCGCTTCCGGGTGATGCGCGCCCATGTCGTGCTTGAGACAGAGCGGATGGGTGATGTAAGCGGTATGCATGGCGTATGAACCCCGGCGTCGACAAGAAGTGTAATATTCAAGTGCTATCATACCCAACGAATCCATCGCCAGAGGTGAAAATCATGGGCAAGCACTACCTCAACACGCTGTTTGCACCGAAGTCCGTCGCCGTGTTCGGCGCCAGCGAGCGTCAGGATGCGGTCGGTCAAATCGTGTTCCAAAACATGCTCGAAAGCGGCTTTCAGGGCGAGCTCTACCCGATCAACCCCAAGAGCCCGGAGGTACAGGGAAAGCGCGCCTATGCCAGCATCGCCGACATCGGCAAGCCGGTGGAACTGGTGGTGATCGCCACACCGCCGCAGACCGTGCCCGGCATCATCGAGGATTGCGGCATCCACGGCGTGAAGGCGGCGGTCATCATCACCGCGGGCTTCGGCGAAGCAGGCCCCGCCGGCATCGCACTGGAAAAACAACTGATCGAGACCGCGCGCCGCTACAACATCCGTCTGGTCGGCCCTAACTGTCTGGGTATCATGCGCCCGTCCATCGGCCTGAACGCGACGTTCAACAAGGGTGGGGCTAACACCGGCAATATCGCCTTCATCTCGCAGTCCGGCGCGCTGTGCACCGCGATTCTTGATTGGGCTCAAAGCAACGATGTCGGTTTTTCCAGCGTGGTATCGATGGGGTCTTCGACCGATGTGGATTTCGGCGAAATCCTCGATTACTTCATCTCCGATCCCAAGACCAGCAGCATCCTGATGTACATCGAAGGCATCCGCAATTCGCGCACCTTCATGAGCGCGCTGCGCGCTGCGGCGCGCATCAAGCCGGTGATCCTGGTCAAGGTCGGTCGCCATGCGGCGGGCTCCAAGGCCGCGATGTCGCACACCGCCTCGCTGGTGGGCGCTGACGATGTGTTCGATGCCGCAGTCAGCCGCGTCGGCGTGGTGCGCGTGCAGACCATCACCCAACTGTTCACCGCCGCCAAGGCGCTGTCCTGCGGCTTCCGCCCGGTGGGCAACCGCCTCGCCATCGTCACCAATGGCGGCGGGCCGGGCGTGATGGCGACCGACCGCGCCGCCGATCTGGGGCTGGCGATGGCCACGCTGTCCGATTCCACCATCGAATACTTGAACCAGTACCTGCCGCCGAATTGGCCGCACGCCAATCCGGTGGACATCATCGGCGACGCGCAGGCGGATCGTTACCACCACGCAGTAAAGGCCTGCCTCGAAGACGACAACGTGGACGGCGTGCTCGCCATCCTCACCCCGCAGGCGATGACCAAGCCGCTGGAGTCGGCGCAGGCGCTGATCGAACTGTCCAACACGCACAGCAAGCCGCTGTTGACTTGCTGGATGGGCGAGTCGCAGGTCGCGGAAGCACGCACCGCCTTTGCCCTGGCGCACAAGCCGCACTTCCGCACGCCGGAACCGGCGGTCGAAGTGTTCTCGCACCTGTCCGCCTATTACCGCAACCAGAAGCTGCTGATGCAAATGCCCGGCCCCTTTGCGCATCACGTCGAACCGGATGTGGAAAGCGCGCGGCTGATCATCGAAGGCGCGATGCAGGAGCATCGCAAGGTGCTCACCGAGATGGAATCCAAGGCATTGCTGTCGGCCTTCCATATTCCCGTCGCCAAGACCATGGTCGCGCACTCGCCCAATGAAGCGCTGCTGATCGCGCAGCAACTGGGCTTCCCGGTGGCGATGAAAGTCAATTCGCACGACATCACCCATAAGAGCGATGCCGGCGGCGTGATGCTCAATCTGGGCAATGCGCATGAAGTCCGCGCCGCCTATCAGCACATCCACGACAACATCCAGCGCAATCGCCCCAACGCCAAGATGGACGGTATTTCCATCGAGCCGATGATCGTCAAACCGAATGGCCGCGAGCTGATGATAGGCGTGACCAGCGACCCGGTGTTCGGCCCGGTGATCACCTTCGGCGCGGGCGGCACGGCAGTCGAAATCATGGGCGACCGCGCCGTCGCGCTGCCGCCGCTGAACAACTTTCTGGTCAAAGACCTGATTCAGGGAACGCGCATCTCGAAGATGCTGGGCGCATTCCGCAACATGGCGCCCGCCAACATGGAGGCGCTGGAAGACGTGCTACTGCGCGTCTCGGAAATGCTCTGCGAATTGCCACTGCTCAAGGAGATGGACATCAATCCGCTGATCCTCGACGAGAACGGCGCATTGGCCGCCGATGCGCGGATCGTGGTGGAATATCGCCAGCCCAGCGCCGACCGCTACGCGCACATGGCGATCTATCCCTACCCCACCCATCTGGTCAACCAGTGGCAGCTCGCCGACGGCACCGACATCACGATCCGTCCGATCCGCCCGGAGGACGCAGAACTGGTGCAGAAATTCGTGCATGACCTGTCGGAAGAGTCCAAGTATTTCCGTTTCATGAACAGCATGCAGGAACTGACCGAGACCATGCTGGTGCGCTTTACCCAGATCGATTACAGCCGGGAAATGGCGCTGATCGCGGTGACGCAGGAACAGGATCGCGAAATCGAACTGGGTGTCGCGCGCTACGCCATCAACCCGGACGGCGACACCTGCGAATTCGCGCTGGTGGTGGCGGATAACATCACCGGCAAGGGATTGGGACAAAAACTCATGGTCTCACTGATGGAAGCAGGTCGCGCCAGCGGCCTGAAAACGATAGAGGGCGAAGTATTGAAGAACAACCACAACATGCTCAAGCTCACCAGCCGCCTGGGTTTCAGCAGCAAGATCAGCGACGACGATCCGGGCATCGTCAAGGTGAGCAAAGCGCTGTAACTTCGTGCACATCGCGCACGAATAACAAGGGAGATCGAACATGGCTGTAATCGACGGACACCTGGCCCTGGCCACCCTGCTGGCAGCACTTGCCGGCGGACTCGACAAACCCAAAAGCAACTGGACCGAGATCGGCATCCGGCTGCCCGCACCACAGCAGTCCATACAGGTGCTGGACCAGCGGGGCAACTTCGGCGACAGCGCCACACCCTCCTCCCGCAAGAAGATCACGCCTCCCGACTTCTTCCGCATCGTCGAACTCGCCCCCAAGGCCATTCTGGCCCCCGACGCACTGAAGGAGATACCCGCCGGAGCAGACACGCTGCTGCACATCAAGGCCAGCGACGGCCGGGATTACCACTTCGTCGGCGAACAGGAACGTTTCAAGGATCGCAGCGCACAGGAGATATGGAACATCCTGCGCCATTACCGAAATTAGAAGAGAACGAACATGGCCACACCACCCGATAAAGCCCCCCGCAAACCGCGCGCGCCCAAAGGCGCGGCAAGACAGGTCTCGCAGGGCGACATCTCGCCAGAACAGAGCCGCGAAGGCATAGATAACTTCGTCGTGAACGAAGCGGTCGATGCCGCCACGCTCGCCAAAACCGTCGCCGTCGAGGACATCGTCGCCACGCTTGGCCAAGCCGACACTCCCATTCTCGCGAGGTCGCTGGAAGCGATCATGGCAGGCGCTTCGCCGGAAGACGCCGCCGTGCTGCGCAAGGCGCTGTTGCAACAGCCGATAACGAAGGGCGCCGTCCATCCCGACGACGAGCTCGCGACAGACTGGCGCGAAGGCGGCTACCCCTACAAGAACCTGATGTCGCGCAGGACTTATGAAAAGCAAAAATATGTGCTGCAGGTCGAGTTGCTGAAACTTCAGGCCTGGGTCAAGGAGACCGGCCAGAAGGTCGTCATCGTGTTCGAGGGCCGCGACGCCGCCGGCAAGGGCGGCACCATCAAGCGCTTCATGGAACACCTGAATCCGCGCGGCGCGCGCGTGGTCGCGCTGGAGAAGCCCTCCGAGGTCGAGCGCGGCCAGTGGTATTTTCAGCGCTATGTGGAACACCTCCCCACCGCCGGCGAGATCGTGCTGTTCGACCGCTCCTGGTACAACCGCGCCGGCGTCGAGCGCGTGATGAGCTTCTGCACGCCGGACGAATACAACGAATTCATGCGCCAGACGCCGGAGTTCGAGCGCAACTTGGCGCGCAGCGGCATCCACCTGATCAAGTTCTGGTTCTCGGTCAGCCGCAAGGAACAGCATCGCCGTTTCGAGGAGCGCAAGGTGCATCCCCTGAAGCAATGGAAGCTCAGCCCGATCGACCTCGCCTCGCTGGACAAATGGAACGATTACACCAAGTCCAAGGAGGCGATGTTCTTCTACACCGACACCGCCGATGCGCCGTGGACCGTGATCAAGTCGGACTGCAAGAAACGCGCGCGCCTGAACGCGATGCGCTACGTGCTGCACAAGCTTCCGTACGAGAAGAAGGATATCCACCACATCGCCCCGCTCGACCCGCTGCTGGTCGGCCGCGCCCATGTCGTGTACGAGAAGGGCGAAAACCAGAACGCACTGCTGTGATGAACATGATGAGAGAACAATCCGACCTGACCATGCTGCGCGACCGCCTTCGCGCCTTTGCCGCCGAACGCGACTGGGAACAGTTCCACTCGCCCAAGAACCTGAGCATGGCGCTGATGGTGGAAGTCGCCGAACTGATGGAACACTTCCAGTGGCTGACCGAAGCGCAGTCGTCCGAACTTCCGCCGAAAACGCAGCAGGAGGTCAGCGAGGAACTGGCCGACTGCCTGCTGTATCTCGTGCGCCTGTCCGACCGGCTGGGCGTGGACCTGAAAGCCGCCGCACTGCACAAGCTGGAGAAGAACGCTGCAAAGTACCCGACGGACCGGGTGCGCGGCAGTTCGAAAAAGTACTCGGAGTACTGAAGCGCGCCTTGCCGCATCGGTATCCGCGCCGCCCGATAATCAAGTCTTCCCGCAGCCGCCGTATGTACCGATTGAAAACCGGGGAGCGCATCGTTAGACTCCCGTCCTTCTTTCAAACCGCGCGGCATGAACAATCCGCCCATTCCGCCACTCGAAAAATGATCCGCGAAGAACCTGCATTCAAAATCAAAAACGGCAACTTTCCCTTGTTCGTGCTCCACGTCCATACCACCGACATGGACAAGCTCAAGAGCGAACTGGAAACGCGCCTGACCCAGACGCCCGATTTCTTCACCAACACACCGGTCGTGCTGGCGCTCGCCGCCATCGCCGATTCCGGCGTCACGCCGGACCTGGCCGACCTGGTGACATTCATGCGCACCCACGGCATGTGGGCCGCGGGCGTGCTGGGCGGCTCGGCGGAACAGCGCCAGGCTGCCATGCAGGCCGGTCTCGGACTGTTCCCCGACGCGCCGTCGCGCCGCGCGCAGCCTCAGCCGGAAGTTCCGCAAGCCGAAACGCAGCTGGCCAAAACGCAGCCAGAGACTCCCCTGCCCCCGCCGACCAAGCAGCCCGAACTGCCGGGACTGGATGCAACGGCGATCGAGGATGAGCCCCGCAAGGAGGCAACGGGAAGCGGAAGGGAAACACCGCAGCCGGCAGCGCCCCAGCCGACGACCATGATCGTCGACAAGCCGGTGCGCACCGGCCAGCGCATCTACGCCAGAGGCGGAAACCTGGTCGTGCTCGCCATCGTCAATGCCGGAGCCGAGGTGATCGCCGACGGCGACATCCACATCTACGCCCCGTTTCGCGGCCGGGCCATCGCCGGTGCACAAGGCAACGAGAACGCGCGCATCTTCGTGCACAAGCTGGAGGCGGAACTGATTTCCATCGCCGGCTGCTTCCAGGTGTTCGAAAACGGGGTACCGGAAAACGTGCGCGGCAAACCGGCCCAGATACGTCTCGACGGCACGCGCCTGATTTTCGAGCCGTTGCCGGAATAAAGCAGGTAAACCCGCGCTATTCGACTCTTCCTCAAGCTTCTTGCCGACGTAAAATCGCGCATCTTTTTTGAAGGATAGAAACGTGGCTAAAGTTATTGTAGTTACCTCCGGCAAAGGCGGTGTGGGCAAGACCACCACCAGCGCCAGTTTTTCCAGCGGTCTCGCCCTGCGCGGCAACAAGACCGTTGTCATCGACTTCGATGTGGGCCTGCGCAATCTGGACCTCATCATGGGCTGCGAACGGCGCGTGGTGTACGACATCATCAACGTCATCAACGGCGAAGTGTCGCTGAAGCAGGCGCTGATCAAGGACAAGAACTGCGACAACCTCTACATCCTGCCCGCCTCGCAGACGCGCGACAAGGATGCGCTCAACCTCGAAGGCGTCGAGAAGATTCTGAACGAGCTGAAGGAAAGCTTCGACTGCATCGTGTGCGATTCCCCGGCGGGCATCGAATCCGGCGCGTTCACGGCGATGTATTTCGCCGACGAGGCGCTGGTGGTGACCAACCCGGAAGTGTCGTCGGTGCGCGACTCCGACCGCATCCTCGGC
>MGWR01000010.1:0-6801 GCA_001801085.1 Gallionellales bacterium GWA2_60_142
GATCCTCGCCGCCATCGGCCTGATCGAATCGCTGCTGACGCTGAACCTGATCGACACCATGACCGACACGCGCGGCAAACCCAATCGCGCCTGCGTCGGCCAGGGCGTGGCCAATGTGGTCACCGGCTTCTTCGGTGGCATGGGCGGCTGCGCGATGATCGGCCAGAGCATGATTAACGTCACCAACGGCGCGCTGAAAAACTTGTCCGGCATCGCCGCCGCGCTGTTCCTGCTGAGTTTCATTTTGTTCGCATCGGAGTGGATAGAGATGATCCCGCTGGCCGCGCTGATCGGCCTGATGTTCGTGGTGTCGGAGAAGACCTTCGAATGGGGCAGCTTCAACCTGTTCGGCAAAGTGCCCAAGACCGACATCGTGGTCGGCATCACCGTCGCCGTGGTGACCGTGCTGACCGACCTCGCAGTCGCGGTGATCGTCGGCATCATCATCTCCGCGCTGGCCTTCGCCTGGGAGCACGCGAAAAGCATGGAAGTGCGCGTCACCACCGAGGAACACGGCTGGAAGGTGTACGACCTGCACGGCTCGCTGTTCTTCGCCTCGTCGCAGAGCTTCTTGAACCTGTTCACGCCCAAGGACGATCCTGCCGAGGTGGTGATCGACTTCAAGAATGCGCGCGTGAAGGATCATTCCGGCCTGGAAGCCATCGACCAACTGGCCGAGCGCTACACGCAACTGGGCAAGAAACTGCACCTGCGCCACCTGAGCCCGGACTGCCTGGAGTTGCTGGACAAGGCGAAGGGCATGATAGAAGTGAACGTGCTGGAAGACCCGCACTACCATCCGGCGGACAACCGCTTGGGTTAAGTCCGCCATCACCGGGAGCGCCGCCAGCGAAGTGCTACAGGTATCGGCTTCACGTTCGCGTCCCGAGCGCGGCATCGTGACCATCCGCAACAAGACGCACAACCAAGCAGGTGAGGTCGTGCAAGTAATGACTGCCAAGCTCGTGGTTTTTTCGGCGACTTTAAGCAGACTGCTGGCTGGGTATCATTGCGAAATCGGCCAGATACAGCCAGTCAGAGTGATTAGGCTGATGGTCTAGTCCTCGGCCTGAACTGACATCGGTATTGAGTCAGATGGGCGTCCGGTATATGCCAGATAACTGACCGAAATCTCGTTTAACGACCGCCTTTCCACCAGCGCTTCAGCTTTGTCCACCAGCCAGCATTTTGCTCGCAGAAATAGGCATCGCGCCGCTCCAACTCAGCTTGGCGCCCGTGGATCACCTCAGCTTCCGTCCAAGCACCAGCCCAAACCACTCGGCCTCTTTTTATGAAATAGTGCGAACGACATGGCTTTTGCCAGTTTCCTATTGAGGGATCGAGACTAGGGCCTTGGAGCTGGTTGTTAAACGTCCACCCCAGCGGGCCGAGCTGCGTTCGTATCTTCTCGCCGCAGCCACAGGCACACAGATGTGCAGCCGTCTGGTATTTCTCAGAGACGTAAAGCACACCAGATTCAAGTGTCGAAGGCATGAACTCAACGAGTTCTAATCGTATGCGATCAATTTTCATCGGGAGCCAATAGTGAAAGGTTGTCCAGCGTTAAAAGCAATTGATTTGAGTGTGCTGGCCCCGCGTAAAATCTGCGAATCTGCTTGTAACGGAACACGGCCAATGCCGCATTCAGAGGGTGTAAGAAATTTTGTGTAAACGGTCATTAGGCAGGAAACTGCCGCCACTTTGAAAGGAGTCGCAATGACCGTAGCAAAAGCCCTACCCGCAGAACTGATCGACAGCCTGCTGTCTGGATATAAAAAACCGGAAGACCTGATTGGTGAACACGGCTTGCTCAAGCAGCTCACCAAAGCGCTGGTCGAGCGCGCTCTGGAAGCAGAAATGGAAGCGCACCTGGGCCACGCCAAGCATGAGTCGGTCGCCAACGCCGCCGGCAACACCCGCAACGGCAAGAGCCGCAAGACGCTCAAAGGCGAGTTTGGCGAGCTGCCCGTCGAGATACCCCGTGACCGGCACGGCAGCTTCGAGCCGCAGCTTATTCCCAAGCACCAAACCCGCTGGAACGGCTTCGACGAGAAGATACTGTCGCTCTATGCGCGCGGCATGACGGTACGCGAGATACAAGGGCACCTGGAAGAAATGTACGGCACCGAGGTTTCGCCGACGCTAATCTCGACCGTCACGGACGCGGTGATCGACGAGGTCAAGACCTGGCAATCCCGCCCGCTGGATGCGCTATATCCCATTGTCTATCTGGACTGTATCCATGTGAAGGTGCGCGATGCGGGTGCGGTGCGCGCCAAGGCGGTGTACCTGGCATTGGGCATCAATATGGCGGGCGAGAAGGAATTGCTGGGCATCTGGATCGCCCAGACTGAGGGTGCCAAGTTCTGGCTGCAAGTCGTGACCGAACTCAAGAACCGTGGCGTGCAGGACATCTTCATCGCCTGCGTGGACGGGCTGAAGGGATTCCCGGAAGCCATCGAGACCGTCTATCCGAAGACCGCCGTGCAGCTCTGTATCGTGCACATGGTGCGCTACAGTCTGAACTATGTGAGTTGGAAGCTGCGCAAGGAGATCGCCGCCGATTTGCGCACTATCTACACCGCCGTCACGGTCGAAGAGGCCGAGCAGCGACTGGACGAGTTCGAAGCCAAATGGGGTGAGGCTTACCCGCCCATCGTCAAATCATGGCGCAGCAACTGGCCACGCCTCATCCCGTTCTTCGACTACCCGCCGGAGATCAGGAAGGTGATCTATACCACCAATGCGATTGAGTCGGTGAACATGAGCCTGCGCAAGATCACCAAAAATCGGGGTTCATTCCCCAGCGATGATGCGTTACTGAAATTGTTTTACTTGGCGCTGAACAACATCCGCAAGAAATGGACAATGCCGATTCGCGATTGGAAGGCTGCGCTAAACCGGTTTACTATCCAGTTCGAAGACCGGATGCCGCAGCAGTAGAGAAAACCCGTTTACACAAAATCCGGGACACCCTCCATTTGGAGAATGTCTTGTCGTGATAAAACAAGCTCGCACAATTTCTTTTCTTTATCATCATTTCCCAGAGTCATTACTTCAATAAACATAAAATCTCGGTCGCCCACTTGTTGGGCTTTATCCGGGAACTGCAACCATCGCCCAGATACCTCACATGCGACTCTGTGCTTTCGAAGATTGAGTCTCTCCCTTCTAGCTTTACCTGCAGGGAATCTTTTAATTATATCGTTCATATGTATTTAAAAGCCTAACGTAAAGTAGACACCCTAAAAAATGCCGTGAAAGGCACCTTCGAGGTGTGCAATCTGGCATCCATGCTGCAATGCCTTGTTTTTTATTAAGGGGAAAATTGTGGTGCACCCTAATTCTTCCGATAAAAGCACCACAACAAACCCTCCCTGAAACTTTGCAAGTTTGGAGGCAAATCAATACCGGCCCCCGAACCGCCCGGCAGTTTCCCCGCCCCGCCGCACAACGTCAATAGACCGAAATATCTATATATTCCGGCCTATTTATCAATCGAACAGGGATGCGCGCACGGCTTGGCGGCCATGAGTCCCTTGATGAAGGCGCGACGGACTGTGCCGGCCACGATGGCGGCGGCGACTTCTTGCGAATGGCGCTCTGCGCCGCTGAGTCTGCGCACCCATCCGCGAAAGGGAATGATGTTCTCCGATGTGCTGCGCAGGGCGCCGATGGCGGCATTTTTGGCGAGGTCTGCTCCCTGATCGGCCAAGCTGGGATCTTGACTTGGAGACGAGGTATCGAGATCGGGGCCCAGCACAACGTCGAGTTCCTGCACCTTGACCAGCAACTCCGCGCAGTCCGTTTCCGGCGGGATCGCATAGGGCTGCTTGCGCGCGTCCAACAGCACCTGCGGTATTTTGGTTCGGATCAGATTCAGGTCATTCAACGGCGAAGTGGCCGCATCCGTCACCCGCGTCTGGTCGTTCGACGCACATGCCGACAGCACGAGGGCAAAGACAAGCACTAAGGAACGATAGGGCAAAGGACGGATCATGCAAGGCAGTTTCTCCGCCCTTGCGCGATGAGTCAATGCCTGCGCCCGATTAACTGTAGGGGCACGGCGCGCCGTGCCCCTACCCGTGTTCGCCCGCAAAAATCACGAGCAGTCCAGGTCCAGACAAGCGACCCGCTTCCCGGAGGGTGTGTCGACCAATACGGAAAGCGTGATGCATTGAGTCTTGCCGGCCAACGAACGGTAGGGGCGGGTGAGCTGTATCTCCCCGGGATGCAGCAGGGCTTGCTTGAAATAATCGCGGCGCGACCAGTTTGCATCGGTCGCCTCGGCCAGGGCTTTATAGCGCGGATCGGCAATTTCGTCGGCCTGTCCGCCGGCGATGTTGCTGCCGATCTGGCGTCCGCCCTCGTCAAGAAAATAAATGCGCATCACGTCGGGCAGCATCAGCAATTTGGCGCATGCCTCTTCGTTCGTTGCGTACCCGGCCTTGATGCGACGCAGCATCGCCTTGAATTCGGCCAGGCAGTGACCCACCGTCTCGCGGTAGCGCGCGGTGTTCCCGGCAGAAAATTCGGCGTGCTTGCCGCACAACTGCGCCAGCTTGTCGTCCCGATCCGACGGATCGACCAGCGCGGCTTGCGGATGTCCGAAGTAGTATCCCTGCACCAGATCGACGTTCGAATCGATGGCGATCAGCGCCTGCTGTTCCGTTTCGACGCCCTCCATCAGCGCGATGCAATCCAGTTCCTGTATCAGGCTCACCAGGCTGGGCAAAGCCTTGCGCACCACGCGGTCGGCCTCGGCCTGCACGATGATGGAGCGGTCGAATTTCACGATGTCCGGCTGGATATGCCAGACCCGGTCGAAGTTGGAGTGGGACGCGCCGAAGTCGTCGATGGCGACCAGACAGCCGAGCTCCTTGTAGTAACTCACCGCGGCGGAAAGGATGGCTTCGTCGCGTATATTCTGTTCGAGAATTTCTATCACCACCTGGCCAGGCGCAATGCCGTGATGCGCCAGCATCTCGCTGAAGAACGAGCCGTAGTTCTTGCCCACCACGGTGACCAGCGGATTGACGTTCAGGAACAGCCAGGACTTGTCGTCCGCATAAGCGGCGAAATTCTGGACATGCACTGCGCGGCACAAACGGTCTAGCAGCACGTCGTCGGATTCGCCGTACGACTGTCCGAACAATGTGAGCGGCGACAAGGCCGAACCGTCCGGATTTTTTGCGCGACACAGCGCCTCGTAGCCCACGGGGTTGCGGTGCGAGAGACTGAATATAGGCTGGAAGGCGCTGCCGAGAGTGCAGTCCCGGAACGTGCCGACGACACCCGCGCCGCCCGCGCGAGTCCGGTCATTCACTCCGCCGAAGTCATGGCGATCCATCATGCTAGCTCCCGGCTTTCGTAGTCTGGAACTGGTTGACCAGCAGGCGCAGCTTCTGCGCGGCCTCGCGGCTGCCCGCGATCGCAAAATTCAGTTCGCCCAGTGATGCGCTCATCCGGTCCGCAGCCCCGGCCACGCCCTGCACCTTGCTGCCGCTGCCGGACGCACTCGCGGCGATCTGCTGTATGGTCGCGAACATGCGCTCGACGATCTCCTGCGACCCGGAGTTGTCCGAGGCAGAAGCCTCCGCCAGACGCAACCCTTCCTCCATTCCGCTCGCGCCGCTCTCCATGATGGCTACAGCTTCGCGGGCCTTGCCCTGCACTGCGGAAATCATCCGGTTGATCTCGTGGGTCGCCGCGCTGGTGCGTTCGGCCAGCTTGCGCACCTCGTCCGCGACCACCGAAAAGCCGCGGCCGAACTCGCCCGCCCGCGCCGCCTCGATGGCCGCATTCAACGCCAGCAGGTTGGTCTGGTCGGCGATGCCGTTGATCACCTGCGCGATCTCACCGATCTTCTCGGTGCTTTCGCTCAGCGAGCGTATCGTCGAGGAAGACTGGCCTATCGACTCGCGGATGACCTGGGTGCGTTTCTGCACCATGAGCAGCTGCGCCTGCGCGCGATCCGTCGCCTGTTGCATCGCCCCGCGCATCTCGCTGGTGGTCAGCGTCGCCTGGTCGATGTCGCTCATCTGCTTTTCCAGCGCTTGCAAAATGTCCTGCACTGCGGCCAGCACCTCGTTCGTCGCGGCGGTCGCCTGCCCGTTTCGCGTGTCCATATGCGACTGGTTGTTCGCCATCTCGTCGGTGCCGTGGCGGACGTTGCCGACGGTGCGGTCGATATTGTCGATCAGGCTGTTGATCCATTGCGCCAACACCCCGGCCTCGTCGCGGCTGGCATCATGGCGCTCCAGACGCTGCGACAGATTGCCGTGACCCTCGGCGATGTTGCGTATCACCATGACCATGTTGCGCAAGCGCGAGGAGACCGGCTGGATGGCATAGCGCTGCAACGCGACGCTGCCGGTCAGGAACAGCGCGCAGCACAGCGCGGCCATAGTCAGCGCGCCCGGCTGGAACGCCAGCGCGACGCCGAAGCTCACCGCCACGAACACGGCGACCATGGTCAGGTAGACCGAGAGCATCCTGAAGTTCAACGTGCGGAAGCGGTACACCTCTTCGAGGTCGGCCTCGCACATCATGCCCCAGACATCCGGCGAGCCGGGCAGCGCGAAGGTGATGCCCTTGCCTATCACCGGAATATGGCGGTAGTCGGAATAGCCCGGATAGGTGACGAAGGTGTTCTGTCCGCGCCTGATGGTCTCGCGCACGCCGGGATGTAGCTGACGGGTGGCCGGGTCGTTGAACACCAGCTCGAATTCGGTATGGTTCCTGACCGAGACGGTGCCGAACTCCGTGCGCACGCCCTGCTTCAGGTTGTCGCCCATGCTG
>MGWR01000010.1:6810-16919 GCA_001801085.1 Gallionellales bacterium GWA2_60_142
AGCACATCGTTAGGCACGCGCCCGCAGACCGCGCCCAGCAACACCCCATCCTTGCGCAACGGCAAATAAAACATCAGCGTGACCGCATCGTGGAAGCGCGAGCTGGAAGCCCCGATGGGCTGCGTCGCCGCATCGACATAGGGACCATGCAGGAACTGCTGCTCCAGTCCCTTGACCACCGCCTTGGCATCGAGATCCGTTTTCCCCACCCGGCCCCGAAAGGTCGAATGCAGCGTCTTTCCCTTGGCGTCAATCACGAACAGTTCCGAGAAATCTCCCGCGAGACGCAGATTCTCCGCGAGCATCTCCGCATCGAACTTCGGCCAGTCGTGCGCGATCTGCTGCGACATCCCGGACAGGAATGACCACTGCTGTTCGGTCCATTCGGTCAGGATGCGCACCCGCGTGGTGGCTATCGTCTCGAATATCTCCTCGAGTATGGAATAACGCCATTTGTTCAGATGACAGGCCCAACCCATCGCCAATCGACCCGTCCGGCCAGACCAGGGCAGCCATGCCCTCTCGCTGTCGGACAGATTCATTTGTTGGCTTTTCAACATTCAATTGCTCCAATTTGTGCTAAAGACAACATCAAAGCAAGAGCGATGCCAGAGAACAGAATCATCGCTTGCTCAGTTAGTTAGCAGAAGCTTATATGCCGGAGTGCACCAAGGCTGTGCCTGCATGCAAGCGTAATCGCCGCGATGCACGAAATCGGACCACATGCGAGGTGTGAGAAACGAAAGGGCATATGCAACACGATCCGCGACAACTCCCCGCAGGTATAATCGCGCCATGCAACAACGACTAAAGCCCCTCTCCCCTGCGACCGTCAACGCCGACACACCCTGCACCGGGCATTGTTCCACCGCGCTGGGCGACGACATTTGCCGCAGTTGCCTGCGCACCTTCGACGAGATTACGCGCTGGGTGGAGATGAATGACGACGAACGCCGCGTGGTCAACCTGCGCATCGCCACCGAACAACAAGCCCGTTAAATACCCTGGCTTCCCGCCCGCGCGGGAATGACGAAACTATGGATATCACCCTGCTGCTCAAGGCCGCCATTCTCGGCGTGGTCGAAGGACTGACCGAATTCCTGCCGATCTCTTCGACCGGCCACCTGATCATCCTCGGCGATCTGCTGAACTACAACGACGAGACCAGCAAGGTGTTCAAGATCGTGATCCAGCTCGCGGCGATCCTCGCGGTGTGCTGGGACTATCGCGAGCGCCTGAAGAAGATGGCGCTCGGTCTGACCAGCGAACCTGCCGAACAGCGTTTCGCGAGCCTGGTCTTCATCGCCTTCCTGCCGGCGGCGGTGTTGGGGCTGATGTTCCACTCCACGATCAAGGAACTGCTGTTCAACCCGATCACCGTCGCCACCGCGCTGATCGTCGGCGGCTTCGTCATCCTGTACGTGGAGAAGCGCGCCTACCATCCGCGCATCAACTCGGTGGACGAGATGCGCTGGCAGGACGCGCTCAAGGTCGGCTTCGCGCAGGCGATGGCGATGATCCCCGGCACCTCGCGTTCGGGCGCGACCATCATGGGCGGGCTGATCTTCGGCCTGTCGCGCAAGACGGCCGCGGAGTTCTCGTTCTTCCTCGCGATCCCGACGATGTTCGCGGCGACCGCCTACGACCTGTACAAGAACTGGGCGCTGCTGCGCGCCGAAGATCTGCCGGTGTTCGCGGTCGGCTTCGTCGCCTCCTTTATCGCCGCGATGTGGGCGGTGAAGAGCTTCATCAAGTTCATCTCCAACCACACCTTCGTGGTGTTCGCCTGGTACCGCATCGTGTTCGGCGTGATCGTGCTGGGCACAGCTTACACCGGCGCGGTGAGCTGGTCGCACCCATAAAAAAACCGCCGGGGTCTCCGGCGGTTTTCTCTTGCAACTTCCTGCGGACGCGACTCAGAACTCGACGTTCGCCTTAACCCACAGGTTGCGCCCCACCTCGTTGATACGCGCCGTGGTGGTAAAACCGGTCACTGCGCTGCCGCGGCGGCTGATGTGCTCGGCATAGTTCTTGTCGAACAGGTTGTCAATACCGGCGCTGATCTGCGCGCTCTTGCCGACGCGGTAGGCGCCGTTCAGCGAGAACACGCCGAAGCCGCCGGTGCGTCCGATGTCCTGGCCGACGATGTTGCCCTGATTCACCGCGAAACGGTCCTGGGCGGAGGCCATGCGCAGCAGGCCGCCCACCGACCAGACGCGGTTGTCGTAGGTTGCGCCCACGCGCCCTTCCAGCGGCGGCATCTGGCCGAGCGCTACGCCGTCGGTGTCGTTCGTGCCATGCACATAGGCCAGGCTGCCATCCAGCTTCCAGTCGCTCGCCAGCTGGTAGGCCAAGCCCGCTTCCGCACCCCAGGTCGTTGCGTTGACGTTGCGGGTAACCGTGATGGTTCGCACCGGTCCGGCTTTGGCAACACCCGACTCGATCAGGATGAAATCATTGACCTTGCTGTAGAAACCCGAGACCGAGGCCGACCATTGTCCGGCTTTGTAGATCGTACCGATATCGAGCTGGGTGGTCTTTTCCGGATTGGTATTGAAGGCGCTGGTGCTAGTCAGGCTTTCCTTGTTGGCGGAAAGCAGTTCCCAGTAGTCCGGAAAACGCTGGGTGTGACCGATGCCGGCATAGAAGGTAGAGGCATCGTAGTCGCGCTCATAACGGGCGAAGCCGCTGCTCAGCGTCTTGTCCCGGCTCTGCCCGGAAGTCGGGTTGGCGACCATGTACATCACGTTGTTTGCGTCGCGCGCCGCCAGCATGGCTGCTCGCCTGTCCTCGGCATGCCAGTTGTCCATGCGCAGGCCGCCGATCACCCGGCTGTCTTCCGCCATGTCGTGCGTCATCTCGCCGAACAGCCCGTAGTTGCGGAAGTTGGCGTCTTCGGCACGCGGCAGCAATTCATAGGGCGTCGTCGCCTGATTCATGGTCGAGCGCAACGTATGCTTGTTGCTCTGATAATCCACGCCCACCTTGGCGTAGGTGGCATCGCTCAAGCTTAGTCCGGCCACCGCACGCGCCCCGGCAGTTTCGCGATCCGGGTTGCTGACCATCTTCATGCCGGCCTGCGTGCGCAGACTGTAGTTGTCCATCACGTGATCGACGTAGTTGTAGTAGAGCTGCGTCTCGATGCTATCCAGCGTGCCACCCATCCGCCGCTTCTCGAATTTCAGACCGACGTTGTCGCGCGCGAACTTCACCCCGTCCATCGCGCGGTCGGCATAGGCTGCCTTGCCGTCGCTCTTTGCAGCGGTCAACTCGACGCGGGTGTTGTCGTCCGGCGTATAGCCGAACGCCGCGTTGCCGCTCCAGCGGGTGTAGGAGGAATGAACCGCCTGACCATTGCCGTCGCTGTAATCGTTCGCATCGGAACGGGTAAGTGTGCCCTGTGCATAGACCTGCTCGCTGCCGCTGCTTACATCCAGCATCTCGTCGTTGCGACCGAAACTGCCCAGCGTCAGTGCGCCCTTGAAACGGGTGCCGACCTGCTCAGCGCGCTTGATCTCACGCTCGAACAGCACCGTACCAGCCGAGTTGCCCGGACCGTGCAGCACGGTCTGCGGGCCTTTCAGCACCGTGATCTTGTCATAGGAAGAAGGGAATACATACGCCGTGGGCGGATCCATGCGGTTGCCGCAACCGCCGAGGATATGTTCGCCGTCCAGCAGGATGTTCAGGCGCGAACCGGCCATGCCGCGCAGCACCGGATCGCCGTCGGTGCCGCCCTTGCGGATCACCGAAAAGCCGGGGATCGTCTTCAGGTAGTCGGCGCCGTCGTGCGCCGGCACCGGCTGGCGCGGCTTGCGCGGATCGGTCGTCACGACCAGCGGCTGCTCCATCGCCGGGGCGGTGACCACGACCTCGTCCAGTGTCGCCGTCTCGGCGGCAAAAGCGTTGGGTGCTGCGGCCAGCGCCACGCACAGGGTTATACGTTTGAATTGCATTGCTCGATCTCCCGATGAAAATTGCTGCGCGATTATCGACGCGGCGCATCCGTCTGGGAATGCGTCATATTGTCGCACCCCCCCTATTCACGGGCCTTGCACTACATGCACCGAGCAAAAATGTCATCGCGGTGTCATAATCCCGCAACATAATCACCCACCCGGAGAGACTCACATGACAAGAATGGTGCAATGCGTAAAACTCGGACGCGAAGCGGAAGGACTGGATCGCCAGCCCTATCCCGGCCCGCTGGGCCAGAAGATTTTCGACAACGTGTCGAAGGAAGCCTGGCAGGGCTGGATCAAATTCCAGACCATGCTGGTGAACGAGAACCGCCTGAACCTGGCCGATGCCGCAGCGCGCAAGTATCTGGCGACCCAGATGGAAAACTATTTCTTCGGTGCGGAAACACAGATGCCCGAGGGTTACACGCCGCCGAAGAACTGAGTCGTTTTCGGTCGGCAGTTATTGTAGGGGCTCGATTCATCGCGCCCACTCGTGAACATAAACAGATCAGGGCGCGACAAATCGCACCCCTACATATGGCCAAGAAATATCCCCCGCAACAATTCCTGAACCGCGAACTCGGACTGCTCGAATTCAACTGGCGCGTCCTCGCCCAGGCGGAGGATGCCGCCGTGCCGTTGCTGGAGCGGTTGAAATACCTGTGCATCGTCAGCAGCAACCTCGACGAGTTCTTCGAAATCCGGGTCGCCGGCCTGATGGAACAGATCAAGCTAGGCAGCCTCGCCACCAGTGTGGACGGCATGACCGCCGCGCAGACGCTGAAACTTGTGCGCGAACAAACGCACCGGATGATCGAACGGCAGTATCAACTGTTCAACACCGAGATCACTCCGGCGCTTGCCGGACAAGGCATCAAGTTCATCCGCCGCACCCACTGGAACGAGGCGCAACAAGCCTGGGTAAAGGATTTCTTCTTCCGCGAGGTAATGCCGGTGCTGACGCCGATCGGCCTCGATCCGGCCCACCCTTTCCCGCGCGTGCTCAACAAGAGCCTGAATTTCGCCGTCGAATTGCAGGGCAAGGACGCCTTCGGCCGCAATTCGGCGCGCGCAATCGTGCAGGCGCCGCGCGTGCTGCCGCGCACGATCCCGCTGCCGCCTGAGATCAGCGGCTGCGAACACGGCTTCGTGTTCCTGTCCTCCATCCTGCATGCGCATGTCGGCGAACTGTTCGCCGGCATGGAGGTGCTGGGCTGCTACCAGTTCCGCGTCACGCGCAACAGCGACCTGTTCGTCGACGAGGAAGAAGTCAAGAATCTGCGCCTCAGCCTGCAGGGCGAATTGCCGCAGCGCCACTTCGGCGACGCGGTGCGGCTGGAGATCGCCGACAACTGCTCGCCGCAGATCACCGAGCTGCTGCTAAAGGAGTTCGCGCTGTCGCCGGACGATCTTTACCGCGTACACGGCCCGGTCAATCTGGTGCGGCTGATGGAAATCCCCGGACTGGTCGAACGCGACGACCTCAAGTTCCCGCCGTTCATCCCCAGCATCCCGAGCCTGCTGCAAAAGAAGGGGGCGGACATGTTCAAGGCGATCCGCAAGAGCGACGTGCTGCTGCACCATCCCTTCCAGTCGTTCAAGCCGGTGGTCGATTTCATCCAGCAGGCCGCCAGCGACCCCGCCGTGGTCGCGATCAAGCAGACTGTGTACCGCACCGGCACCGACTCGGCGCTGATGGAAGCACTGATCGGCGCGGCGCAGCGCGGCAAGGAAGTCACTGTCGTCGTGGAATTGCTGGCGCGTTTCGACGAAGAAGCCAACATCAACTGGGCGACGCGGCTGGAGCAGGTCGGCGCGCATGTGGTGTACGGCGTCGTCGGCCACAAGACCCACGCCAAAATGCTGATGGTGGTGCGCCGCGAGGAAGGCCGGCTGCGCCGCTACGTGCACCTCGGCACCGGCAACTATCACCCGCGCACCGCGCGGCTTTACACCGACTTCGGCCTGTTCACCGCGAACGAGGAGATTTGCACCGATGTAAACGAGGTGTTCAGCCAGCTCACCAGCCTGGGCAAGGCGCGCAAGCTGAACCACCTGTGGCAGTCGCCGTTCACGCTGCACAGCCAAGTGCTGGCCGCGATCCGCAACGAGACCGCGCTCGCCAAGGCAGGCAAGCCCGCCCTCATCATCGCCAAGATGAACGCGCTGCTGGAGCCGGAGATCATCGAGGCGCTGTATGAAGCCTCTCAGGCCGGCGTGAAGGTGGATCTGATCGTGCGCGGGGTGTGCGCGCTGCGTCCCGGCGTGAAGGGACTGTCGGACAACATCCGCGTGCGTTCGGTGATCGGCCGCTTCCTGGAACACTCGCGCATCTTCTATTTCCGCAACGACCTGAAGCACGATACTTATCTGGCCAGCGCGGACTGGATGGATCGCAACTTCTTCCGCCGCATCGAAGTGTGCTTCCCGCTGCTCGACAAGAAGCTGAAGAAACGCGTGATCGACGAAGGGCTGAAGGTCTACCTGCAGGACAACTGCCAGGCTTGGGAGATGGACGGCAACGGGCAATATCGGCGCAAGGTCGCGCGCCGGGGCACCGTCCGTTGCGCACAACGCGAGCTGCTCGAACAGCTCGCCAGTTCGCCGGTCAAGCCGGTCGCTTAGGGTTTCTTCGGGCGGCCTGTCTTGATCTTTTCAAGCCCGGCCAGCGCCCGCTTCAATTGCGCGGGAGTCATTGCGGCAAGTGCCTTCAAACCCGCGCGCAATACTTCGCTCTTCTTCACCGGCTGCCCTGCCTTCGCGCAAATATCCTTGATCTCCGCGATCTTGAGGTATTCGCCTTCCGGCATCGTAAAGCTGTCGCGCACCACCTTGATCTTCTGCTCCTTCTTCGGCTTCTTTGCCGCCGGTTCAGTGCGAGGCATCTTGGCTACGGGCTTTGCGACCTCATTCGCCGCTGGCGAGACCGCCTTCCTTACGGAAGCCTTCCTTGCCGTCGTCGGTACAACGCTTGCTGTCTTTTTGGTTGTCATGTCATATACCCCAGAGTAAAGTGGCGAAAACAGTGTATACCGTATCGAAAAACCGGCAACTGAAATATTCGGGAGGAATAGATGGACCTGATTTTGTGGCGACATGCGGAAGCTGAAGACGGCGTTCCCGATCTCGACCGCGAGTTGACTCCCAAAGGCATCAAACAAGCCGAAAAAGTCGCCGCATTCCTGCAGCAGTATCTGCCCAGCGACACCCGCATTCTCGTCAGCCCAGCCAAACGCACGCAGCAAACCATCGCCGCACTCACCCACCACTTCACCCTCGCCCCGACCATCGCTCCCGGTGCTTTTGCGCAAGCCGTGCTGCAAGCCGCGCGCTGGCCGGATGCCGGCGGCACGGTGCTGATCGTCGGCCACCAGCCGACGCTGGGCGAGGTGGCCGCACAGTTGCTGGGCAGCCACGGCTCGTTGAGCATCAAAAAGGGCGGCGTATGGTGGTTCAGCCGCCGCGAACGCGAAGGTACGGCGCAGACCACATTGCGCCTGGCCTTCGCCCCAGAATTTTTGTAAGGAGAACATCATGTTCGAATCGGCAGAACTCGGTCACAAAATAGATAAATCCACCTACGATGCGGAAGTGCCCAAGCTGCGCGAAGCTTTGCTCGATGTGCAGATGGATCTGGCAAAACTAGCCAAATTTCCGGTCATCATCCTGATCGGCGGCGTGGACGGCGCGGGACGCGGCGAGATCGTCAACCTGCTCAACGAATGGCTGGACCCGCGCTTCGTGCAGACCCACGGCATGGGCGAACCCTCCGACGAGGAGCTGGATAGACCAATGATGTGGCGCTTCTGGCGCGCGCTGCCGCCCAAGGGCAGGATAGGCGTGTTCCTCGGCTCCTGGTACACCTGGCCGATACTCAACCGGGTGATGGGCCGCACCAAGACTGCCGAACTCGACCAGAGCCTGGAACGAGCAAGGCGCATGGAAAAGATGCTGGTGGATGAAGGCGCGTTGGTGCTCAAGTTCTGGATGCACCTGTCCAAGGAAAAACAGGAAAAGCGCCTCAAGATACTGGAAAAAGACCCGAAGACGCGCTGGCGCGTCACCGGCCGCGACTGGGAACACTACAAGCTGTACGACAAGTTCCGCGTCGTCAACGAAAGCGTGATTCGCCACACCAGCACCGCCGAAGCGCCGTGGACCATCGTTGAAGGCTACGACCCGCGCTACCGCGCCCTGACGGTCGGCAAGACCATCCTCGATGCAGTACGCAAACGCGTGGACGAGGCCGGCAAGAAGAAGGCCGCCGAGGTTTCCGCGCCGCCGCCGCTGCCTTCTATCGATCAGCTCACCGTGCTGAAAACACTGGATCTGACCCAGAAACTCGACAAGAAGGATTTCGCAACCGAACTGGAAAAATACCAGGGCAAGCTGGCGATACTGACGCGCGACCCGAAATTCAGGGACATCACGGTCGTCGCGCTGTTCGAGGGCAACGATGCCGCCGGCAAGGGCGGCGCGATCCGCCGCATCACCGCAGCGCTGGACGCGCGCCACTACAACATCGTGCCGATCGCCGCCCCCACCGAGGAAGAGCGCGCGCAGCCGTATCTGTGGCGTTTCTGGCGCCACATCCCGCGCCGCGGGCGGGTGACGATTTTCGACCGTTCATGGTATGGCCGCGTGTTGGTCGAACGCGTCGAAGGCTTCTGCTCCAAGGCCGACTGGATGCGCGCCTACAGCGAGATCAACGACTTCGAGGCGCAACTGGATCGACACAAGATCATCGTGGTCAAATTCTGGCTCGCCATCAGCGAAGCAGAACAGTTGCACCGATTCAAGGAGCGCGAAAAGATCGGTTTCAAGCGCTTCAAGATCACCGAGGAAGACTGGCGCAACCGCAAAAAGTGGAAGGAATACGAACACGCCGTATGCGACATGGTGGATCGCACCAGCACCGAGATCGCGCCATGGACGCTGGTCGAAGCCAACGACAAGAACTTCGCGCGCATCAAGGTCCTGAAGACGCTGTGCCAGCGCATCGAAGACGCGATGGGCATCGTTAGCAAGAAGAAAAAATAGCCTGCTATGAAATAGTCAGATTCGGCCAGTAAATAGTTTCGTAGGCTGGTGGTGAGGAACGAACCCCAGCATGTACCGACCTCACCTATGCTGGTGTTCGCGTTGTTCACCACCAGCCTACAGCGGAGCGTTCATTTCAATCTATTTAATGGCCGACTCAAATAGTCAGATGGCCAGTAGTTCCATCAGTGCAGACTTTCCGCAGCCTGTACCAGCACATAAGGCCTGGCCACCACCGCCCACACGTCGGCATCCGCCTCATACCACGCCAGCGCCTGTTCATCGGAAACGCGGGCGATCTGCCCCGACTCCAGCCACTGCGCCACCTGCGCCTTGTTGTCTTTGGATATCTGCACCGCCACCTCGACGAGGTCCAGTCCCCCGCCCACAAAGATCGTCGCACCGCTGGCGAAGAAGACCTGCAACTCCTTCCAGGCAATACGCGAGGTTTCCAGATTGATGTTGATGCGGTCGATGTCCTGCTGGCTGAGTGTAGTCATGTTCAACTGATTTTCTAATGATTAAGCTTTTGTTCCGTCCAGGTAATTGTTCTTCACCCGGATGTAATGCTCGGCGGAATAACGCAGATAGGCGATCTCCTCGTCCGTGAGTTTGCGCACCGCCTTGGCCGGACGGCCCATGTAGAGCATGCCGCTCTCCAGCACCTTGCCCGGCGAAATCAGACTGCCCGCGCCTATCATCACGTAATCCGGGATCACCACATCGTCCATCACGATGGAACCCATGCCTATCAAGCAATCGTTGCCTATCGTGCAACCATGCAGAATCACCGAATGCCCCACCGTCACATAGTCGCCGATGATCAGCGGAGAACCCTCCGGCTTCGCCGGCGTCTTGTGCGACACATGGCCCATGGTTAGATCCTGCACATTGCTGCCGCGCCCGATCACGATGCGATTCACGTCGCCGCGCAGCACGGTGTTGCACCAGACGGAACTGTCGTCGCCTATCTGCACGTCACCGATGATCTGGCAGGATGAATGCAGGTAGACGCGCTCGCCGATGGCAGGAGTCGTATCGAGATAATTGGAAACTGGCATGCTTGCTCTCCGTTATTTCATGTTGCTGAATAATTCTGTGCCACCC
>MGWR01000011.1 GCA_001801085.1 Gallionellales bacterium GWA2_60_142
GCCACAGGAAGCTGCTGGCGCCGCGAGCACCGCCGGCGAAGAACCAGTCGTTGAAGCGATCGAAGTAGTACTTGTTGTCCAGCACCACATAGATGAATTGGAAACGTTTCTGGATCGCCGCGGGAATATCCGGACGCTTCAGGTAGAAGAACGCCGCACTGCCGACGCCGGCCACCGCTAGCCAGAACGGCAGCGTGGTCAGCGCATGCAGCGCCATCGCGGCTGCGCCGTGGAACTCCTCCTGCAGTTCATGCATCGCCGGATGGTGCTCGGAGATGAAAATTGCGTCGCCGAAATAACCGCCGTACAGCATGGGCTCGATCGCGACGTAGCCGATCAACACCGAAGGAATCGCCAACAGGATCAGCGGCAGCGTCACGACCCATGAGGTCTCGTGCGGCTTCTGTCCCGGCACCAGCCCATGGTGGTGATCCGGCGACACTTCCTCGTCGTCGTGATCGCCCCGATGCGTCTCGTGAACTTCATCGTTGGCATCGTGGTGCGCATCGTGATGGTCCTTGTGGTGCGCCTTGCCCTTGCCGTGGTGCGCCTTGCCGAAGCGCTCCTCGCCGTGGAACACCAGGAAATACATGCGGAACGAGTAGAACGCGGTGACGAACACGCCCGCGACAACCGCGAAGTAGGCGAAGCCTGAACCGGGCAGATTCGACAGCGCGACCGCCTCGATAATGCTGTCCTTGGAATAGAAGCCCGAGAAGAACGGCGTGCCGATCAGCGCCAGCGAACCGATCAGCGAGGTGATCCAGGTGATGGGCATGTATTTCTTCAGGCCACCCATGTTGCGGATGTCCTGATCGTGGTGCATCGCGATAATCACGGAGCCTGCGGCAAGGAACAGCAGCGCCTTGAAGAACGCGTGCGTCATCAGGTGGAACACCGCGACCGAGTAGGCCGATGCGCCCAGTGCGACAGTCATGTAGCCCAGCTGCGACAGCGTGGAATACGCCACGACGCGCTTGATGTCGTTCTGGATGATGCCGAGGAAGCCCATGAACAGCGCGGTGATCGCGCCGATGACCATCACGAAGGACAGCGCGGTCTCGGACAGCTCATACAGCGGCGACATGCGCGCCACCATGAAAATACCGGCGGTCACCATGGTCGCGGCGTGGATCAGCGCGGAGATCGGGGTCGGGCCTTCCATCGAATCCGGCAGCCACACATGCAGCGGAAACTGCGCCGACTTGCCCATCGCACCGATGAACAGCAAGATGCAGATCGCGCTCAGCAAGCTGACCGTCATGCCCGGAATAGGCGCGATGTCGTCCACATGGGCGGACGCATTGGCGAACACCGCAGCGTAATCCAGCGTACCGAACACCATCAGCACCAGACCGATGCCGAGCAGGAAGCCGAAGTCGCCGACGCGGTTGACCAGGAAGGCTTTCAGGTTGGCGTAGATCGCCGTCGGGCGGGTATACCAGAAACCGATCAGCAGATACGAGACCAAGCCCACAGCCTCCCAGCCGAAGAACAGCTGCATGAAGTTGTTGGCCATCACCAGCATCAGCATCGAGAAGGTGAACAGCGAGATGTAGCTGAAGAAACGCTGGTAGCCGGGATCTTCCTGCATATAGCCGATGGTGTAGATGTGCACCATCAGCGACACGAAAGTCACCACCAGCATCATCATCACGGTCAGCTTGTCAATCAGGAAGCCTACCTGGAAGCTGGTGTCGCCCGAAGTCAGCCAGGTGTAGACCGGGCCATTGAAAGTGTTGCCCGCCTGCACGTCGTTGAAGATCACGACCGACGCGCCGAACGCCACCGCCACCAGCGCGATGGTGATGCGGTGCGACCAAGTGCGGCCCAGCCACTTGCCGAACAGCCCGGCGGCAATCGCGCCGACCAGCGGGGCCAAGGGAACCAACAGATACAGATTCAGCATACTCATGCCCATTACCCCTTCAGGCTGTCGAGGTCTTCGACGTTGATGGTGTTCAGGTTGCGGAACAGCACCACCAGGATCGCCAGACCAATCGCGGCCTCGGCGGCGGCGACGGTCAGGATGAAGAACACGAAGACCTGGCCGGCGGCGTCGTTCAGGTAATGCGAGAACGCCACGAAGTTGGTGTTCACCGCCAGCAGCATCAGCTCGATCGCCATCAGCAGCACGATCAGGTTCTTGCGGTTCAGGAAGATGCCGACCACGCTGATCGCAAACAGCACGGCGCTTAGCACCAGATAATGGGAAAGGGTCAACATGTCGCTCTTCTCGCTCCCTGGATTAGTTTTATTCTTTGCTTGCGGACGGGTGGCCGCCCACAGGCTTTTCGCTCTGCATCTTCACGATGCGCACGCGGTCGTCCCTCTTGACCGCGACCTGATCGCCCACGTTCTGCGACCTTGCATCCTTGCGGCGGCGCAGCGTCAGCGCAATCGCTGCCACCATCGCGATCAGCAGCAGCACAGCGGCCAGTTCGAACGCATACACATAGTCGGTGTAGATCAACCGTCCCAGCTCCTTGGTGTTGCTGTAATCGGCGGCATGTTTGACCGCCTCGATGCCGCCGATGGAATCGATGCCGCCCAGCACCCACACCATCTGGAACACCATCAGTCCGGCCAACACCGCGCCGAAGGGCAGCCAGCGCCAGAAGCCCTCGCGTAGCCGTTCGAGATTGATGTCCAGCATCATCACGACGAACAGGAACAGCACCATCACCGCGCCGACATAGACCAGCACCAGCGTCATCGCTAGGAACTCGGCCTCCAGCAGCAGCCAGATGCCGGAAGAACTGATGAAGGCCAGCACCAGGAACAGCACCGCGTGCATCGGGTTGCGCGCGGTGATCACGCGCAAGGCCGCGAGCACGGTCAATGCGGCGAATATATAAAACAGGATGGTTTCGAAATTCATCTGCTAATCCTCTTTATCGGTACTTGGCATCCGCCGCTCTATCCTTGGCGATCTGCTCTTCGAGCCTGTCGCCGTTGGCCAGCAGCATGCTCTTGGTGTAATAGAGGTCGCCGCGCGTCTCGCCGTGATACTCGAACACGCGAGTCTCGACAATCGCATCGACCGGGCAGGACTCTTCGCAGAAACCGCAGAAGATGCACTTGGTCAAATCAATGTCATACAGCGTGGTGCGGCGGGTACCGTCGTCGCGCTCGGCGATTTCGATCTTGATCGCCAGAGCCGGGCAGACCGCTTCGCACAGTTTGCAGCCGATGCAGCGCTCTTCGCCGTTGGCGTAGCGGCGCTGCGCATGCAGGCCGCGAAAGCGGAAGCTCTGCGGCGTTCTCTCTTCCGGATATTCGACAGTGATATGGCGCGTGAACATGTAACGCCCGGTCACCGACATGCCTTTGAGCAGCTCGACCAGCATGAAGGTCTTGAAGAAATTCTTGATCATTTGCATAGTAATCTCCTCCGCCCCTTACCAGACCCAGAGCGGGGTCTGCATCCACGCGGCAACCACTACGACCCAGATCAGCGTCAGCGGGATAAACACCTTCCAGCCCAGACGCATCAACTGGTCATAGCGATAGCGCGGGAAAGTCGCGCGGAACCACAGAAACAGGAACAGGAAGATGGACATCTTGCCCAGCATCCAGAGCAGGCCGGGGACGGCGTCCGTCAATCCGCCGATCAGCGGCCAGCCGTGGAAAGGATTGAGCCAGCCGCCGAGGAACATCACCGAAGTCAGCGCCGCGATCAGGATCATGTTGGCGTATTCGGCCAGGAAGAACAGCGCGAACCCCATGCCGGAATATTCGGTGTGGAAACCCGCAACGATCGCCGATTCGTCTTCGGCCAGGTCGAACGGCGCGCGGTTAGTCTCGGCCACACCGGCGAGGAAATACACCACGAACATCGGGAACAGCGGAATGAAGTACCAGCCGAGCAAACCGTATTCGCTCTGCTGTCCGCGCACGATGTCGCCAAGGTTCATGCTCTGCGCGGCCAGCAACACGCACACCAACGCAAAGCCCATTGCCAGTTCGTAGGAAACGATCTGTGCCGAAGAGCGCAGTGCACCGAGGAACGCATACTTGGAGTTGGACGCCCAGCCCGCGATGATGATGCCGTACACGCCCAGCGAGGTCATCGCGAGAATATAGAGCAGACCGGCATTCACATTCGCCAGCGCCCCGCCATCGAAGAACGGGATCACCGCCCAAGCCGCCAGCGCGGGAGCCAAGGCCAGCACCGGCGCGGCGAGGAACAAGAACTTGTTCGACTTTTCCGGGATGATGACTTCCTTCATCAGCAGCTTGATGCCGTCGGCGATAGGTTGCAGCAAACCCCAGTAGCCCACGCGGTTAGGACCGGGACGCACCTGCATCCAGCCCAGCACCTTGCGCTCGGCCAGCGTCAGGTAGGCCACGCCGCCCATGATCGGCAATACGATGACCATGATTTTGACTATCGTCCAGACCGGCAGCCAAGCCGGACCGAGCAGATCTTGCCCGGCCTGTTGCAGGATTTGCAGCAATTCCATCATGCCCGTTCCCCAGTTATCGGTTGCACTGTAATCGTTCCGAACATCGCACCGAGTTCCGCCGTCGCAGCATGCCCCGCCGCAACGCGCGCGACGCCGGCCGGCAGGCCGTCATCCGCGCAGGCCGCCAGACGCACGCTCGCGTTACCCTGCGTTACCTTCACAGTGTCGCCGGATTTCACGCCCAGCTTCTTCAACTCGTCGCCGCGCATCGCCACGCAAGGCGTCGCGGCATCGCGAGTCTGCTGCAACGACGCTGCGCGACGCACCAGCACATCGGTCGCATAGATAGGCACATCGGCTACGCGCTGCAAACCCTGCGTCGCAGCGCCGGATACTGCTTGCAGCGCGACATCCAGATGATTGTCCAGAGCGCCCAAAATATTGGTGGTATCGACCGCTTCGTCGCGCACCGCTTCGCTGGTGTCGTAATCGAAACCATCCACGTCGAGCAGATTACCCAACACGCGCAGCACCTTCCACGCCGGACGCGCTTCGCCCAACGGCTTGACCGCGCCCTTGAAACTCTGCGCATGACCTTCGGTATTCACAAACGTGCCGGAAGTCTCGGTGAACGGCGCAATCGGCAGCAGCACGTCGGCGTAATCGACAGCCTTATGCTTGAACGCGGACATCGCAACCACCAGGTCGGCGGCCTGCATCGCGGCCATCGCCTGCTGCGGATTGGCGCAATCCAGTTCCGGTTCGACGTTCAGCAGCACATAGGCCTTGCGCGGGCTGCTCAGCATCTGCGCGGCGTTCATGCCCTTCGCGCCCGGTACCGCACCGGCCAGATAGCCGCCGACGCTGTTCGCCGCCTCGCCGAGGTAGCCGAATTTCACGCCGCACAGCGCGGCGATCTTCTCCGCCAGCACGGCGATCTGCGCCGCTTGCGGATGCTGTTGCGCGAAGTTGCCGAGCAACACCGCGGCGCGTTCGCCGCCAGCCAGGCTCTTCGCAATCGCGGCAGCTTCGTTGCCGACGACGACATTTTCCACGCCTTGCGTACTGGCCTGCATCTCGTCAGCCAACGCCTTCAGGATTTGCGCCAGCAGGCTGACCATGTCGCCTGGGGCGACGATGGCCTTGTTGGCGATCTTCATCAGCAGGTTGTCGTCGCTGGAATGAACGATGTTCGCCTGCGCGCCCTTCTTGACTGCCTGACGGATGCGATGTGCCAGCAGCGGATGATCCTTGCGCAAAAAGCTGCCGACGATCAGGAAACGGTCGCGACTGTTGATGTCGGCAACCGACATGCCCAACCAAGGTGCGCCGGCCAGCTTGCCGTCGGCGCTGAAGTCGGACTGGCGCAGGCGGAAATCGATGTTGTCGCTGCCGATGCCGCGCATCAGTTTCTGCAACAGGTAGAGTTCTTCCAGCGTACTGTGCGGCGTTGCCAGTGCAGCGACCTGATCCGCGCCGGCGCCGTTGGCGACTTGACGCAGCCCGTTCGCGACATATTCCAGCGCGGCCTGCCATTCGACTTCCTGCCACTTGCCGTCCTGCTTGATCATCGGCTTGGTCAGACGCTCGGCAGAATTCAAGCCTTCGTAACTGAATCTATCCTTGTCGGAGATCCAGCACTCGTTGATGTCTTCGTTCTCGACCGGGGTGACGCGCAGCACCTTGTTGTTCTTGATGTGCACCGCAAGATTGGAACCCAGACCGTCGTGCGGGCTGACCGAACGGCGGCGCGACAACTCCCAGTTGCGCGCGGTGTAGCGGAACGGCTTGCTGGTCAGCGCGCCGACCGGACACAGGTCGATCATGTTGCCGGACAATTCGGAATCCACCGTGCTGTTCACGAAGGTCATGATTTCGGCGTGTTCGGTACGGAACGCCATGCCCAGCTCCATCAGGTCGGCGACTTCCTGTCCGAAGCGCACGCAACGAGTGCACTGGATGCAGCGGGTCATTTCCTGAGTGGAGATCAACGCGCCGACATCCTTGGGCTGCACTTCGCGCTTTTCTTCGGCATAACGCGAGGCGACGCCGCCATAGCCCATCGCGACGTCCTGCAGCATGCATTCGCCGCCCTGATCGCAGATCGGACAGTCCAGCGGATGATTGATCAGCAGGAACTCCATCACGCCCTTCTGCGCCTTGACCGCCATTTCGGAATGAGTCTTCACCTTCATGCCTTCGGCAGCCGGTGTCGCACAGGCAGGCAACGGCTTGGGCGCTTTCTCCACTTCGACCAGACACATGCGGCAGTTCGCCGCGATCGACAGTTTCTTGTGGTAGCAGAAATGCGGGATATGGACACCGGCCTTGCGCGCCGCGTCCATCACCGTGGAACCGCGCTCGGTCTCGACTAACTTGCCATCAATTTCGATATTGATCATTGCTCACCCGTCAGCTTTACACCAAGCAACGCTTGTGTTCGATATGGTATTCGAATTCGTCGCGGAAATTTTTCAGCATGCCCTGCACCGGCCAGACCGCGGCCTCGCCCAACGCGCAGATCGTGCGGCCCGCAATGTTCTCGCCGATGCTCAGCAGCAAATCCAGATCTTCCGGACGGCCTTCGCCGTGCTCGATGCGGTGCACGATGCGGTACAGCCAGCCAGTGCCTTCGCGGCAAGGCGTGCACTGCCCGCAGGACTCCTCATGGTAGAAGTAGGACAACCGTTCCAGCGCGCGCACCATGCAAGTCGTCTCATCCATCACGATCACCGCGCCGCTGCCCAGGCCGGAACCGGCTTTCTGGATCGAGTCGTAGTCCATCGTCAGATCCATCATGACCGCGCCGGGGATCACCGGCATCGACGAGCCGCCGGGGATCACCGCCTTGAGCGTGTGCCCGTTGCGCACGCCGCCCGCCATCTTCAGCAACTCGCTGAACGGCGTGCCCATCGGCACTTCGAAGTTGCCCGGGTTGTTCACATGGCCGGACACCGAAAACAGCTTGGTGCCGCCGTTGTTGGGCTTGCCCAGTTCCAGGAACTTCTGGCCGCCGTTGTTGATGATGTACGGAATGCTCGCGAAGGTCTCGGTGTTGTTGATCGTGGTCGGCTTGCCGTACAGGCCGAAGCTGGCCGGGAACGGCGGCTTGTAGCGCGGCTGCCCCTTCTTGCCCTCGATAGACTCCAGCAACGCAGTCTCTTCGCCGCAGACATAGGCGCCGTAACCCAGATGATTGTGCAGGTCGAAACTGAAACCAGTGCCGAGGATGTCGTCGCCGAGGAACCCGGCGGCACGGGCGTGCTCGCAGGCTTCTTCCATGCGCTCGTAGGCCTCGAAGATCTCGCCGTGCACATAGTTGTAGCCGGTCTTCACGCCCATCGTGTAGGCGGCGATGGCCATGCCCTCGATCAGCAGGTGCGGGTTGTACAGCAGGATGTCCCAGTCCTTGCAGGTGCCGGGTTCGCCCTCGTCGGTGTTGCAGACGATGTACTTGTCGCCTTCGTAGTTCTTCGGCATGAAGCTCCACTTCAAGCCGGTCGGGAAGCCCGCGCCGCCGCGTCCGCGCAGCGCCGACAGCTTGACCTCGGAGATGATCGCATCCGGCGACATCTTCTCGGTCAGCACTTTGCGCAAGGCCTGGTAGCCGCCGACCTTGAGATAGTTCTCCAGCGTCCAGGGCTGGTCGAACTCCATCGTGGTATAGATCACCGGGCCTCTCATGATTTGTCGAGCTCCGCAAAAACTTTATCGATTTTTTCCTTGCTCATGCGGGCGCAGATCTTCTTGTTGTTCAGTGTCAGCACCGGCGCATCCTTGCAGGCCCCCATGCACTCGCCCTCGCGCAGGCCGTATTTGCCGTCCGCGGTGACTTCGCCCATCTTGATGCCGAGCTTGGATTCGATGTAGGCAACGGTATCCAGCGCGCCGCACAGCGTGCAGGACAGGTTGGTGCACACGGTGATCGTGTGCTTGCCCATCGGCTTGAGGTTGTACATGTGGTAGAAGGTCGCGACTTCGCACACTGCCATCTTCGGCATGCCGAGATAGTCGGCGACGTCGGCCATGTCGTCGTTGGAAATCCAGCCCTTCTCGTCCTGCACGAAACGCAATGCGGCCATCACCGCAGATTGCTTCTGGTCAGCCGGATACTTCTTCAGCTCGCGGTCGACCTGCGCTTGTATTTGTTCGGATAACATCAGCGGTCCACCTCTCCAAAAACGATGTCCTGCGTGCCGATCAGCGCGACCACGTCGGCGATCATGTGCCCGCGCGACATCTCGTCCAGACTGGACAGATGGGCGAAACCAGGCGCACGGATCTTCATACGATAGGGCTTGTTCGCTCCGTCCGACACCAGATAGATGCCGAACTCGCCCTTGGGATGCTCCACCGCGGAATACACTTCGCCGGCGGGAACATGCATGCCCTCGGTGAACAGCTTGAAGTGATGGATCAGCTCTTCCATGTTCTGCTTCATCGCCTCGCGCTTCGGCGGCGCATACTTGTTGCCGACTGCCATCACCGGGCCGGGATTCTTGCGCAGCCAGTCTATGCACTGCTTGATGATACGGTTGGACTGGCGCATCTCCTCGACGCGCACCAGATAGCGGTCGTAGCAATCGCCCTCGACGCCGACCGGGATATCGAAATCGATACGGTCGTAAACCTCGTACGGCTGCTTCTTGCGTAGATCCCATTCGATGCCGGAACCGCGCAGCATCGGGCCGGTGAAGCCCAGCGCCATGGCACGTTCCGGCGACACTACGCCAATGCCGACCGTGCGCTGCTTCCAGATACGGTTGTCGGTCAGCAGCGTCTCGAATTCGTCGATATGCTTGGGGAATCGGTTGGTGAAATCTTCGAGGAAGTCCAGCAGCGAGCCTTGGCGGTTCTCGTTCATCTGCTTGACTGCGGCGGCGCTGTGAACCTTGGACGGCTGGTACTGCGGCATGGAATCCGGCAGATCGCGGTATACGCCGCCCGGACGGTAATAAGCGGCATGCATACGCGCACCGGACACCGCTTCGTAGCAATCCACCAGGTCTTCGCGATCGCGGAAGGTGTAGAAGAACATCGTCATCGCGCCGAGGTCGATGCCCACCGCGCCCAGCCACAGCAGGTGGTTCAGCACACGAGTGATCTCGTCGTACATCACGCGGATGTACTGTGCGCGAATTGGCACCTCGATGCCCGCCAGCTTCTCGACCGCCATCACGTAGGCATGCTCGTTGCACATCATCGACACGTAATCGAGACGGTCCATATAGGGCAGCGCCTGCAGGAAGGTCTTATGCTCGGCCAGCTTCTCGGTCGCGCGATGCAGCAGACCAATATGCGGATCGGCGCGTTCCACTACTTCGCCATCCAGTTCCAGCACCAGACGCAGCACACCGTGCGCGGCCGGGTGCTGCGGGCCAAAGTTCATTGTGTAATTCTTGATTTCTGCCATGACGACTTCCTCAGTTCTGACCGAAGGTTTCTTCGCGCACGATGCGCGGCGTCACCTCGCGCGGCTCGACCGTCACCGGCTGGTACACCACACGTTTCTGCTCCGGGTCGTAACGCATCTCGACATGACCGGAAAGCGGAAAATCCTTGCGGAACGGATTGCCGACGAAACCGTAGTCGGTAAGGATGCGGCGCAGGTCCGGATGACCGACGAAGACGATTCCGTACAGATCGAAGGCCTCGCGCTCGAACCAGTTGGCGACAGGCCAGATCCCGGTAACGGTATCCAGCACCGGCATGGTATCGTCCTCGGCGAATATACGAACACGCAGACGCGCGTTATGGGTAACTGACAGCAGGTGGTATATCGCCGCAAAACGCTTGGGATAGGAGGCCGCGGCCTCTTCGTCCGGCAGATAGCGCCCCTCTTCGGAAATATCGCTGCCGTAGGCGGAGTAGTCTATCCCGCACAGATCGATCAGCAGCTCGAAACGCAAGCCGGCATCGTCGCGCAGCCGGGTGAGCACTTCGGCCATGTCAGACGCCTTCGCCACCAGCGTCAATTCGCCAAGGCGCTCTTCCAGCGCCACCATCTTGCCCGAAAGCACCTCGGTCAGCTTCGAGGCGAGCACGTTCAAATCAGTAGTCATGGCTGTCTATCGTGCAATCGTGTTGGTGCGTTTGATCTTGTTCTGCAGCTGAATGACACCGTAGAGCAGCGCCTCGGCCGTCGGGGGGCAGCCCGGCACATACACATCGACCGGAACGATGCGATCGCAGCCGCGCACCACAGAATAGGAATAGTGATAGTAGCCGCCGCCATTGGCGCAGGAGCCCATGGAGATCACCCAGCGCGGCTCGGCCATCTGGTCATACACCTTGCGCAAGGCCGGCGCCATTTTGTTGCACAGCGTACCCGCGATAATCATCACATCGGACTGACGCGGACTGGGACGGAAGGCGCCTGCGCCGAAACGATCCAGATCGTAACGGGACAAGGCCGCGTGCATCATCTCGACGGCGCAGCAGGCCAGACCGAAAGTCATCGGCCACAGAGAGCCGGTACGGGCATAATTGATGACGGTATCAAGCGACGTCGTGACGACGCCCTTCTCCAGAACGCCTTCTATTCCCATTCCAAAGCCCCTTTCATCCATTCATAGACAAAACCAACCACGAGGATGGCCAGAAAGACCATCATAGACAAGAATCCGAAGGTACCGAGCTCCTTGAGCACAATCGCCCAAGGGAAAAGGAATGCGATCTCGAGATCGAAGAGAATGAACAGGATAGCAACAAGATAGAAACGCACATCGAACTTCATGCGCGCATCTTCGAATGCCTCGAATCCGCACTCGTAAGGAGAATTTTTTGCGCTATCGGGACGATGGGGCGCAACGAATCGCCCTAACAGGATAGGCACGACACCCATAACGACACCGATGCAGATGAACAACAGCACCGGAAAATAATTTTCCAACATTGAGCTTCCCCCTCTCTGCTAGTCGTGTCCGCGGCTTGCCCGGAACACATTTTTAATCGTTTTATATTGCCGGCACGTTTACGTGCCGGCTTATTATCTGGTGCGGATGGGGAGACTCGAACTCCCACGCCCTTTCGGGCACAAGCACCTCAAGCTTGCGTGTCTACCAATTCCACCACAACCGCATGCTACCGCAAAATTATTTTGGAATTTCTCCAGACTTCGTGCCGTCGGCCGGATTGGCCGCAGGCGCGACCGGCTGAACCGCAGCCGGATCCACTCGATCCATCACACCTTGCTGCTGTGCGGGATGCGAATAGATATAGGTTAGCGACAAGCTGGTGATGAAAAACACCGTCGCAGCAACTGCCGTGCTGCGGCTCAGAAAATTCGCGGAACCGCTGGAGCCGAACAGACTACCCGCCGAACCGGTGCCGAACGCCGCGCCCATATCGGCACCCTTGCCGTGCTGGATCAATACCAGGCCGACCAGCACCACCGCCGTCACTACATGCACCACCCAAACCAATGTTTCCACACTTCACTCCAAATACTGTTGCCAGCAACTACACCGCAGCCGCATGCGCAGCACGGCAGATCGCCACAAAATCGTCCGCCACCAGGGAAGCCCCACCGATCAGACCGCCATCGATATCGGGCATCGCAAACAACTGATCCGCATTGTTCGCCTTGACGCTACCGCCGTAAAGTATACACAAGCCTTGCGCCGTCTGTCCGTCCAATTGCGCAACCTGTTGACGGATAAAGGCATGCACCGCCTGCGCCTGCTCAGGAGTCGCCGTCTTCCCGGTGCCGATCGCCCAGACCGGCTCATATGCAATTACCGCTTTCGCGACAGCCGCCACACCGACGTGATTCAGCACCACTTCCAGCTGTCGAGCAATCACCTGCTCGGTCACGCCACTTTCACGCTCCGCCAGCGTCTCCCCGACACAAAAGATCGGAGTCATACCGAACTTGATCGCGGTATCGAACTTGGCCGCAGCGATATCGTTGCTCTCGTGGAACAAGGCGCGACGTTCGGAATGCCCGATAAGCACATAACGGCAACCGAAGTCAGTCAGCATTCCCGGTGCCACCGCACCGGTGAATGCGCCCTGCTCATGCTGGCTCAGGTTCTGCGCGCCCCATGCGACATTGCTGCCTTGCAGCATAGCTTGCGCCTGAGCCAAATAAGGATAGGGCACGCAGACGCCATAGTCGGCCTTATCCAGCCCCCTGACCCCCGCCAGCACACCATCCAGCAACGTTTTGTTGCCCGCCAAGCTGCCGTACATTTTCCAGTTCCCAACGACAAGTTTTCGACGCATCGTAGTCAATCCGCTAGGCATTAAAGCGCGCAATCGTACCCGCGAACGTCCGCAAGGTCAATGAAACCCGGGCGAAAATTCGCCGCACGCAGCATGACGAAGAACCATGTGGCTGCAGCGACAATGACATTCACAGATGGCGCAGCATTTCGAGCCTAACCCTGCGCTCTGCCAGTTCGCGCTCCAGCTGTTGCGCCAAGTCACCCAGCGGATCGCCACCCGACGCCTCGCCATCCTCGATGCCTTCCCGGAGCTGGAACAATTCGCTCTGCTGCAGCGCCTCCAGATCATGCCGCACCTCTTCCAGACGGCGGCGCAATTGCGCGATGCGGCGGATCGCCTTGACGATGCGCGACCCGATGTCGTCTCCGGCGATCGCCTCCGGATCGCGACCGTATTCCTCGATCAATCTTTCGATAGTGCGCTGATCGCCGTTCTCGTAGGCGCGATTCACCTGCGACATCAAGTCGGTGCGACGCTGCCGCTCGGCCTCGGTGGTGGCGCGGTCCGGGTGCATCAGCCTGGCGGCGCGCCGATAGGCCTGTTTGATATCCGCGGTCAGCGGCTGCGGCGGCACGGGCTGCGACTCGATCAAACCGGCCTCCGCTGCCGACCTCCTGGCCTGCCGCTCGGCGGCGCGGGCATATTCCTGCGCGCTCGGATCGGACGGATGCAACCGCGCCTGCAGCATGGCGGTCTGCGCATCCAGGTCGTCGAGTTGAGCGTACAACCGCCCCACCGCCAGGTAGTAGCGATGCTGAAACTGCGCAGTCTCGGTCTTGCAGGTCTCCAGCGCCAACTCGCTCTGGATCACCAGTTCCTCCAGCTCGGCCTGCTCGCCCTCCAGACGAACAAGCTCGCGCTCCTCCGGAAGCATCGAAGCACTCATAACCCATTCCCCCTGCCCGAACGGGTGCGCCGCATCTTCCGCGTAGCGCTGCGTCTGAACTGCGCACCGCACCTGCCGGAATGAGTATGCCGCAGCCTCGCTTCGTCAGCACTCCGCTTCCTCGTATTCGCACGCACGCGGCCGGCCACCGGAAAACGCCTGACCCTGGCCTGCGGCGCAACGAACAACTCGGCTTGCTGCACCTCCGGCGCAGCCGCCTCATCCGCTCGCGCCTGCACACCGCCGCGTAGCTGCGCCACCTGTTCCCGCGCCAACTCCAGCCCCTGCTCCGCCGCCTTGTGCAGCCAGTAGAGCGCAAGCTCTTCGTCGCGTCCGACGCCGCGCCCATCGCAGTACATCATGCCCAGATAATATTGCCCCCAGTCGTTGCCCTGCAGCGCCGACTTTCTGAACCAATACGCGGCCTGCGCATCGTCGCGCACCACGCCGCGACCATCGCGATACATCTTGCCCAGTTGCTTCTGGCTGCCGGCATGTCCCTGCTCTGCTGCCTTGCGATACCAGAACACCGCCAGCTCCTCGCCCAACCCCAACTCCGGATGTTCCTCGCACAGGCCGCCGAGAAAATACTGCGCCAGCTCGTCGCCCTGCTCGGCGGCCTTGCGAAACCAGAATGCGGATTTCTCATAACTCGGCGCTACACCGCGGCCGTCGCGGTACAGCCAGGCAAGGAAACATTGTGCGGCAACGTTGCCGCGTTCGGCGGCCTTGCAAAAACGGTTCACGGCCTGTTCGTAATCCTGCTCGACGCCCCGGCCCTTCATATGCATCGAGCCCAGTTCGGCCAGCGCCCAAGCATTGCCCTGCTCGGCGGCCCGACCGTACCAGTACGCCGCTTGCGCATCGTCCCGCGCGCTGCCGCGCCCGGTCTCGTACATACGGCCCAACTGGTTCTGCGCCAGTTCATGTCCGTGTTCGGCGGATTTTCTCAGCCAGTGCATGGATTGCTCGACGTCCGGCTCGACCGCGATGCCGCGCAGGTAACAGGCGGCCAGATCGAACCATAGCTCGGGATCTTCGGCATGCCGATTGCGGACGCACCACTCGAATGCGAGCTGCTCGTAACGCTCGGTCTGCCCGAGATCGTTCAGCAAGGAGAATCCGGCCTCGTCGGCCGCATCTTGCCCGGAAGGGAGAATGCGCCAGCCGGAGTTGTAGAACCAGGCCAACGGGAAATAGGCCTTGCCGTATTTCTCGGCCGCCATCCGGCCTAGTGACTTGAATGCGAAAAACAGGGCCTCGCGCTCTTCCTCGGTCCAGCCCTTCTTGCGGATATTGCACACCTGCCGGTCGAACACGCTGCGCGCCTGCCGGTAACGACCGTCCTGGCTGTTCAGCACCAGTTCGCTGCGCTTGCGCTCCAGCAACGCCGACAGGCCGCGGGCAACCAGGCTGTCGGGCTCCTGCAGCGACATATCGGTCTGCTGCAGCACGGACCAGGAGGGAAATTTTTCGCGCTCGCTCATGCCGGCTCTCTGCACGAGAAAACGGCCTCGATGAGAGGCCGGTGGAAATACCTGATGAGATACCGCTTCATGCCGCCCTAGGCAGCCTGCACCGGTATCCGATCGCGTTGCGCAACGATGCGGTTGTGCTCGTCGACATAGACGAGTTGCGGCTGGAACTTCTGCAATTCCAGCTCGGAATACATCGCATAGGTCGCGATGATCAGGATGTCGCCCGGATTAGCCTTGTGCGCCGCCGCGCCGTTCACCGAGATGGTGCCAGAGCCGCGTTGCGCGCGGATCGCATAGGTGGTGAAGCGCTCGCCGTTGGTGACGTTGTAGATATCGATCTGCTGGTATTCCTTGATATCCGCCGCATCCAGCAAATCGTCGTCGATCGCGCATGAGCCCTCATAATGCAACTCGGATTGCGTGGTGCGCACCCGGTGCAACTTGGCCTTAAGCATGATTCTTTGCATTAAATCTCTCCAATTTCGACGAGCGCGGATTATATCGCACTCGAACCGCCCCCGGCATCATCCGGCTAAAGCGACCTCGACGTTGTCCAGCAACCGGGTATTGCCCAGTCTGGCCGCCGCCAATATCACCCATTCGCGCTGCGCAAGGCTGGCCGGCAGCAGATCCGACTGGTTGCGCACTGCAACATAGTCCACCGCCCACCCTCTCGCAGACAGGGCTGTGACCGCATCTCGCTGAAAACGTTCAACATCCCGCTCACCCCGCAGAATCGCGTCGCGCATCCCTCGCAGCGTCCGCGACAGGAACGCCGCCTCGGCGCGCTCGTCCGCGTTCAGATACTGATTGCGCGAACTCAACGCGAGACCGTCCGGCGCACGCACCGTTTCCCCGCCGACGATGCGCACCGGCAGGTTCAGCTCGGCGACCATGCGACGGATGATGTGCAGCTGCTGGTAATCCTTCTTGCCGAACACCGCGACCTGCGGCTGCACGATGTTCAGCAGCTTCAGCACCACGGTCGCCATGCCGCGAAAATGGCCGGGACGGGCCGCGCCGCATAGTTCGTTCGCAATCGGCGGCGGCTCGACGAAAATCGTCTGCTGCGAGGGATACATGTCGTTGATAGCCGGTGCGAACACCACGTCGGCCAGCCCCTGCAATTTCGCGCAATCCGCCTCCAGCGTACGCGGATACTTGTCGAAATCTTCGCTCGGCCCGAATTGCAGTGGATTGACGAAAATACTTACCACGACACAACTACCCTGTTCGCGCGCGATGCGCACCAGATCGAGATGGCCCTCGTGCAGGTTGCCCATCGTCGGCACGAAGGCGACGGACTTCTCGCCCGCCAGACGGGCGCGGAGATCGGCGGTGGTAGAGATGAGCTGCATCAGAAACTGTGCTCCTGCGCCGGAAACGTTCCCGCCTTCACTTCGGCGACGTAGCGCGCGATCGCGTCGGCGATCGAGGTCGCCCCCTGCATATAGTTCTTCACGAAGCGCGCCTTCTTGCCGGGGAAAATATCCAGCATGTCGTGCAGCACCAGCACCTGCCCGGAACAGGCTGCGCCCGCGCCTATGCCTATGGTCGGAATCGAAAGCTGCGCGGTGACCTCGGCCGCCAGTACGGCAGGAACCGCCTCCAGCACCACCATGCCCGCACCGGCCTGTTCGAGCGCTGCCGCATCCCGCAACAACTGCTGCGCGGCAGCGGCTTCCTTGCCCTGCACGCGATAGCCGCCCAACTGGTGCACCGATTGCGGGGTCAATCCGATATGAGCGCATACCGGGATGCCGCGTTCGGTCAGGAAGCGCACCGTCTCGACCATCGCCGCGCCGCCCTCCAGTTTGACCATTTGCGCGCCCGCCGCCATCAGTTGCGCGGCGTGAGCAAAGGTTTCCTGCGGGCTGACCTGCGACGTGCCGAACGGCATGTCGCTGACGATGAACGCCTGCGCAGCACCCCGAGCCACGCATTCGGTGTGGTAGATCATGTCGCGCTGCGTGACCGGCAGCGTGGTTTCATGTCCCTGCAACACCATGCCGAGCGAATCGCCCACCAGCAGCACATCCACGCCCTGCGCTTCGAGCAGCGCGGCGAAGCTGGAGTCGTAACAGGTCAGCACGGCGATCTTCTCGCCCTTGCCGCGCATCGCTTGCAATGCAGTCAACGTGGTTCGCATCATCCCCCCTGACTAAAAAATTCGCGCGGCCCGCGCATCTCGCCGATACGCCGCAACAGCATGCCGAAATCCTCGTCGCCATCGACAAAGTTGAGGTGCTCGCTATTCACCATCAGCACCGGGGCCGCGTCGTAATGATAGAAGAAATCGCTATAGCTTTGCGTCAGACGCTGCAAGTAGGCTTCGGAGATCGTCTGCTCATAGCTATTGGCGCGGCGGCGCACGCGATCGATCAGCGTCTGCGGCTCAGCCTGCAGATAGATCACCAGATCAGGCGCGGGAGCCTGCAACTGCAGCGTGCGGTATATCTGCTGGTACAGCGCGAACTCCTCCTCGTTCAGGTTCAGCCGCGCAAACAGCATATCCTTGTCGAGCAGGTAATCCGATACGGCACTGGTCTGAAACAGGTCCATCTGCGCCAGCTCGCGCACCTCGTCGCCACGCTGGAACAAGAAGAACAACTGCGTCGCCAGCGCATGACGCACCGGGTCCTGGTAGAACTTTGCGAGGAAAGGATTCTCGTCCGGCTTTTCCAGCAACGTCGAGGCGCCCAGGTGTTGCGCGAGCCGGCGCGCGAGGCTGGTCTTGCCCACGCCGATCGGCCCTTCGACGACCACGTAACGATACTTAGCCAGCGGCATCCTGCATTCGCTCCAGCGATTGGTCTGCGCACCCCTCCAGCGCCTGGGCGGCGCTACCGACACCCGGTATCGCGCAATCCGGCGCAAGCTCCAGCAATGGCTGCAACACGAAGGCGCGCAGATGCATCTGCGGATGCGGGATGGTCAAGCCATGCTCGTGCAACTGCAGCTCGTCATACAACAGCACATCGAGGTCCAGCGTGCGCGGGGCGTTGCGGAAGGTGCGTTCGCGCCCATGGCGATGCTCGATGTCCAGCAGGGAATTCAGCAAGTCATGCGGCGCAATGCTGGTTTCAAGCTGCGCCACCGCGTTGACGAAGTCCGGCTGATCCAGATAGCCCACCGGTGCGCTTCGATAGAGCGACGAGCGCGCAACCAGACGCGTGTCCGGCAAGGCATCGAGATCGGCAAAGGCTCGCTGCAATTGGCTGCGTGGATCTTCCAAATTGCTGCCCAGCCCGATGAAGGCGGTATGCAGCATCAGGCTGCAGGCTCGTTCGTTGCCGCCGGCTTCTTGCGCGGCTTGCGACGGCGACGTTTCTTGTCACCCGCGCCTTCCGGCTGCAACATCTCGTCGCGGCGCTCGGCGCTGGCATCCTGGAATTCGTCCCACCACAGTCCGAGTTCCTGATCCACTTCGCCGCTGGCGCAGCGCAATAGCAGGAAGTCGAAACCGGCGCGGAAGCGCGGCTGCTCCAGCAAGCGGAACGGCCGTTGGGCGGAACGCTGGTCGAAGCGTATCTGCATCAGCCAGATTTCTTTCATCACCGCATCGTGGCGATGCGGAATCGCAAGCTGCTTCTTCTGTTTCGCCAGTACGTCGTCCATCGCCGTATGCATCGCCGGAATCGGGCGTTCGCCCTGCTTCTGATATTGCAGCCATGCCGCCAGCACCTCGTGCCACAACAGCGCGGCGAACAGAAACGCGGGCGAAACCGGCTTTTCCTGACTGAGGCGTTCGTCGGTGTTGCGCAACGCCAACATCACAAACTTCTCGCCCACCGGCTGCTCCAGGATCACGTCCAGCAGCGGCAACAAACCGTGATGCAGATGCATCTTGCGCAAATGCTGAATGCACTCGACCGAGTGACCGGACAACAACATCTTCAACACCTCGTCGAGCAGACGCGCCTCAGGCACGTTATCGAGCAGATCCTTCATCTTGCCGATAGGCGCTGCAGTCGCCGCATCCAGCTTGATGCCAAGCTTGGCCGACAGCCTCACCGCGCGCAGCATACGCACCGGGTCTTCGCGATAACGCGTCGCCGGATCGCCGATCATGCGCAACAAGTGATTGCGCGTGTCGTCGTAGCCGCGATGATAGTCGTGTATCTCCTGCGTGGTCGGATCGTAGAACAGCGCGTTCGCGGTGAAATCGCGCCGCGCCGCGTCCTGCTCCATGTCGCCGAACTGGTTGTCGCGCAGCAAACGGCCATGTTCGTCGGTCTCGGCGTCTTCGGCCTCGATCATGCTGCGAAAAGTCGAGACCTCCACCACTTCCTCGCCGAACATCACATGCACCAGCCGGAAGCGCCGCCCGATGATGCGCGAGCGGCGGAACACGCGCTTGACCTCCTCCGGCGTGGCATCGGTCGCGACGTCGAAATCCTTGGGGATGCGGTCCAGCAACAGGTCGCGCACCGCGCCGCCGACGATGTAAGCCTGATAGCCGGCAGCCTGCAGCCCGTCGGTCACCTTCTTCGCGCCGAAGCTGATCTGTTCGCGCGGCACGCCATGCAGTTCGAATGGAATCACCTGCGCATTGCCCACGGACTTGACCTTGGCCGACTTGCTGAATACGCGCTTGAGAAATTTTTTGATCATGCGTTATTGATTTGGATATCGCGCGACTCGGGCGCAAAAGAGCGCGGATTATACACTGCATCGATTTTTCGCCCTCCAACGAAAAAGCGCGCCTTGCGGCGCGCTTTTCGGGAAGTGCCAACATCTCATCCCTTCAGACAGGAACTCATGAAAGTCTTGCGCTCCTCGCCCCTCAGCCCCTTGCCCTTGGCATCGGCGTTGCACGCTTTCATCTTGCCCTGCTGCGTCGATGCCGCCGCCGCAGGCTCGGCAGGTACGGCTGGCGTCGCAGCCGCTGCAGCGCCATTCGCCTTCAGCGTATAGTCCTTGGACAGACATTTCTTCATGAAGGCCTTGCGTTCATCGCCCTTCATTCCGCCATCCTTCGCCTCCTTGTTGCAGCCCCTCATCTTGTCCTGCTGCCCCGAAGCAAAAGCGGGAGACGAAACAACAAAAGCGAACCCCAAACCAACCAGCGCAATCATTTTTTTCATGGAAACCTCCTTGAGTTAATGTTGACGGCAAACACGGGGACGAACCAGCCAACAGAACGGCCACCCCGCACCACACCGTAACCATCTGGCCTTACCCAGTCAATAGACCGAAATGCATAGATAATTCGGCCTATACAACTATCATCGGCAGCCCTGCCCCCGAAAGCGGCCTTGCTGCGCCTCATACCGCAAAAAACAAAAAAACTCTTGTATTCCAATGAGTTCAAGGCGTATATTGCAGTCAGATGAAGTGATAAGCAGGAGTATGCAGATCATGGCCGTTACCCCGACATCTGGAGCGCAAGCAGTCACGCAATCGGCGTGGAAATCGCTTCAAGTAGAGCAGGCCAAACAGTTCGCCGAGCGTGCCGCAATGAGTGCGCGCACACTGCAAGCGAGAGCCAGCGCGGCGCAAAGCGAAGCTAATCGCGCTCAGGCAAACGCCCAATCGCTCAGCGTGAAGGCGGATCAGGCACAAGGCATCGCGGTACAGGCTAATCGTGATGTGCGCAGTTCAGAATCATACGGACAAGTCGGCACTGAGGTTATGGCGAGAGTCACCCAAGCGGCCGAAAGACCAGTAACCCCAGTAACCGTAGAAGCGACCGTAGCAACACAACCACAGACCGCGCCGACGGTTAATACCCAAGGCGAAACAATCGGCACAGTCATTGATGTGACCGCGTAACATTCAATTTAGCGACAGGAGGGTGGATTATGGCCGTTGACTCAGTAAACACAGCGAACAGCGCAAGTCGCCCGGTGCAGCAACCCAGCGAAAACCGTGTTGCGACCGATGCAAAAAAGTCCGCCGAACAGGCGGCTCAAACGCAAAAAGTTGCGGAACAACGTCAGGCCGAACAAGCCCAACGCGATCAGCAGACTCAGCAGGCTCAACAGAGTGAGCCGCCCAAGCCGGTCGTCAATACGCAAGGACAGGTGACGGGGCAGTTGCTCAACGAAATTGCATAGCAGTCTGCAGGTTAAAAAAACAGGGCGGAATCACCGCCCTGTTTCATTTTTGGCTCCCGCAAGACAAAGTGCGGCCGGTTGGACTCGAACAGTTATCTCAGCCCCGTTATCCATCTGAGGTAAAGTCGCGCCGCCACCTCATGGAGTTGCGGCAATTCTGCCGCGGTTCGCTGCAATATCCCGCTCACTGGCTGCACCGCAGGACTGCAGCCGGCAGCGACCACTTCGTCAGCTCCGACTTCGCACCAGGATGCAATCATCTCCGCAGTCATTTCGACATGACATTGCAGCGCGAGGTGTTTGCCGATGGCCCAACCTTGATTGACACAATGCGCGCTGGAGAGCAGGGGTATTGCCCCCTGCGGCAACGTGAAGGTCTCACCGTGCCAGTGGAATGCGTTAAATTTTTTAGTATCGCCGAACCATGCACGCGCGGTATCGCTGTCGTCCACCGCGACCTCGCCCCAACCGATCTCCTTGACCGGGTTGCGCGACACCTTGCCGCCCAGCGCCTTGGACATCAACTGTCCGCCGAGGCAATGGCCCAGCACCGGAATGTCACACGCCACGGCATCGCGGATCAGCACCTCGACTTGAGCGATCCACGTCAGATCGTCGTTGACGCTCATCGGTCCGCCCATGAATGCCAGTCCGGAGTAGCCTTCCGCAGAATCAGGCACGGCATCGCCCGCATCGATGGCGATCAACTGCCAAGGGATACGGCGCGAATCGAGGAATTCAGCGAGATAGCCGGGGCCTTCGGTTGGAGCGTGGCGGAAGATGGCGATGGGATTCATGTCATCGGAGCGGTATTGGGCACGGCGCGCCGTGCCCCTACGATACCGTCTTATCGCGCTCGATCAGCGCGTAGGCCGAGTGATTGTGTATCGACTCGAAGTTCTCCGACTCGACGATATAAGCGTCGATGCGTTTGTCGATATTCAGCGCGGCGGCGACGTCGCGCACCATGTCCTCGACGAACTTTGGATTGTCGTAGGCGCGTTCGGTGACGAACTTCTCGTCCGGACGCTTCAGCAGGCCGAACAGCTCGCAGGATGCCTGCTCTTCGGCGATGCGAATCACGTCCTCGATCCAGACGAACTGGTTGGTGCGTAGCGTCAGCGTCACATGCGAACGCTGGTTGTGTGCACCACGGTCGGATATTTTCTTCGAGCAGGGACACAGGCTGGTGACCGGCACGACCACTTTCATCGTAACGCGAGCACGGCCCTCGACCACTTCACCGATGAAGGTCACGTCGTAGTCGAGCAGGCTCTGCACGCCCGACACCGGCGCGGTCTTGTTGACGAAATACGGGAAGTTCATCTCGATGTAGCCGGACTGCGCCTCCAGCCTGATCGCCATGTCGCGCAGGATGGCCTCGAACGACTCCACCGAAATCTCGCGCTCGTGCTCGTTGAGTATCTCGACGAAGCGCGACATGTGCGTGCCCTTGAAATTGTGCGGCAAGTGCACGTACATGTTGAACGTGGCGACGGTGTGCTGCACGCCGACGCTCTTGTCCTTCACCTTGATCGGATGGCGTATGCCCTTGATGCCGACCTTGTTGATCGCCAACTGGCGAATGTCGGCGGAGCTTTGCACGTCGGGGATGGAATGTTTCTGGTCGCTCATGGCTGTCTTTCTCGAATACTCTGTGGTGGGATTATAACCAATCCCGACAAATTCACTCAGCCAACCTGTTACGGATCGCGGCAACGATGCCGTCCGCATCCAGACCGCAGTCGGCCAGCATCTGCATATGTTCGCCCTGCTCGATGAAACTGTCCGGCAGGCCGAGCTGCAGCAGCGGCACGGCGAGACCCTGCTGGTGCAGACATTCCGCAACCGCGCTCCCCGCGCCGCCCTGCACCACGTTCTCTTCCACCGTCACCAGCAGCTCGTGTTCGCGCGCCAACTGCATCACCAATTCGGCATCCAGCGGTTTGACAAAGCGCATATTGGCAACGGTCGCATCCAGCTTTTCGCCCGCCGCCAGCGCGGGTGCGAGCATGGAACCGAACGCGAGAATCGCGACTCGTTTGCCGCTGCGGCGCAGCTCAGCCTTGCCTACAGGCAAAGCCTGCATCGTTTGATCGACCGCGACACCCGGCCCGCGTCCGCGCGGATAACGCACCGCGCTCGGCGTATTCAACTGAAAAGCGGTGTACAGCATCTGACGGCATTCGTTCTCGTCGGCCGGCGCCATCACCGTCATGTTCGGGATGCAGCGCAGATAAGACAGATCGAAGCTGCCCGCATGCGTCGCGCCGTCCGCACCAACCAGTCCGCCGCGATCTATCGCCAGCACGACAGGCAGATTCTGGATCGCGATGTCGTGGATCAACTGATCGTAGGCGCGCTGCAAGAAAGTCGAGTAGATCGCGATCACCGGCTTGTAGCCGTCGCACGCCAAGCCAGCCGCAAAGGTCAGCGCATGCTGCTCGGCGATGCCGACATCGAAATAGCGTTCTGGAAACTTCTCCGCGAACTCGACCATGCCCGAGCCTTCGCACATCGCCGGCGTGATGCCGACCAGCTTCTCGTCCTGCGCCCCCATATCGCACAGCCAGTCGCCGAACACCTCGGTGTAAGTGGGCTTGTTATTCGGTTGCTGCTGCGCGATGCCGTTGACTGGGTCGAACTTGGAAACGCCGTGGTACAACGTGCAATCTTCCTCGGCATGCGCGTAGCCTTTGCCCTTCTGCGTGACGACATGCAGGAACTGCGGGCCTTCGAGCTGGCGGATGTTGCTCAGCGTATCGAGCAGGACATTGATGTCGTGACCGTCGATAGGCCCGATGTAATTGAAGCCGAATTCTTCGAACAGCGTGCCCGGCGTGACCATACCCTTGACGTGCTCCTCGGCGCGCTTGGCGAATTCCAGCACCGGCGGCATGCCCTTGAGCATCTTCTCGCTACCGCGCCGCATCGCCGCGTAGAAGCGTCCCGACATCAGCTTCGCGAGGTAGTTGTTCAGCGCGCCGACCGGACGCGAGATCGACATGTCGTTGTCGTTCAGGATCACCAGCAGATTGGCGTCTATCGCACCGGCGTTGTTCAGCGCCTCGAACGCCATGCCGCCGGTCATCGCACCGTCGCCGATGATCGCCACGGAACGGTTGTCTTTCCCGGCCAGCCGCGCCGCGACCGCCATGCCCAGCGCGGCGGAGATCGAGGTGCTGGAATGCCCGGTGCCGAAGGTGTCGTAGGGACTCTCCTCGCGCTTGGGGAAGCCGGCGATGCCGCCGGCCATGCGCAAGCGGCTCATCGCCTCGCGCCGCCCGGTCAGTATCTTGTGCGCGTAGGTCTGGTGGCCGACGTCCCACACCAGTTTATCGTCCGGCGTATTGAAAATGTAATGCAGCGCGATAGTCAGCTCGACCGTGCCGAGATTGGAGGACAGATGTCCACCGGTCTTGCTGACCGACTCGACCAGGAAGGCACGCAGCTCTTCCGCCAGTTGCGGCAATTGCGCGCGATCCAGCTTGCGCAGGTCTTCCGGATCGTTGATGGAATTGAGCAGCGTGGACATTAATACTTTCTCAACACGATGAAGTCGGCCAGTTCGCGCAGGCGCTGCGCGCCATCGCCGAATCCGGCCAGCGCATCCAGCGCCTCGCGGTGTAGCCGCTGCGCCATGTCGCGCGCGGGCTCAAGTCCGAGCAGGCTGACATAAGTCGGCTTGTCGTTGTCGGCGTCCTTGCCGGCGGTCTTGCCCAGCGTCGCGGTGTCCGCCTCGCAGTCGAGCACATCGTCCACGACCTGAAATGCCAGGCCAATCAGCTTGCCGAAGCGGTCCAGTTTTTCCAGTTGCTCCGCATTCAAATGATTTCCACACCGGGCTCCCAGCAGGATCGCCGCGCGGATCAGCGCGCCGGTCTTGTGGATATGCATGTTCTCCAGCTCGGGCAGCGTCAGCGCCTTGCCCACACTATCCAGATCTATCGCCTGACCGCCCGCCATGCCGCGCGAACCGGAGGCAACCGCGAGCAGCTTGACCATCTCCAGCTGGCGCATCCCTTCGTCGGCAAGCCGATGTTCCGCGAGCAACTGGAACGCCAGCGTCTGCAAAGCGTCGCCGACCAGCAGCGCGGTCGCCTCGTCGTATTGCACATGGCAGGTCGGCTTGCCGCGACGCAGCACATCATCGTCCATGCAGGGCATGTCGTCGTGTACCAGCGAATAGGCGTGAATCAGCTCGACCGCCGCACCGGCGATCTCGACCCGCGCCGCATCGGCTCCGGCCAGTTCGCCGGCGGCGAACGCCAGCAGCGGACGCACGCGCTTGCCGCCGTCCAGCACCGCGTAGCGCATCGCCTCGTGCAGCCGCTGCGGCGCGACATCCGCGCGCGGCAACAGCCCGCGCAGCACGTCTTCGAAGCGGGACTGCCGGGCCGCGACCCAGCTTTGGAAATCGGCATTCATCTCAGTTCGCTCCGCTCTCGCCGCCTGCGGCGAAATCTTTCAACACGCCGTCTTCCAGCATGCGCACCTGCTGCTGAGCATCCTCCAGCCGGGTGCGGCAGAACGCCAACAGTTCAGCGCCACGTTTGTACGCCGCCAGCGAATCTTCCAGCGACAGTTTGCCTGCCTCCATGTCGGCGACGATCTGCTCCAGTTCGGCCATTGCCGCCTCGAAACCCGGTGTTTTCTGCGATTTACCCGCCATGACTGTTCCTGCCAGCGAAAGGGAGGGCATTTTACCCAACGCTGCCGGACAGGGCTAATTTTTGTGCGCCACAGTGCAAGAGTCGCATCGAAGCAGCCCCAGATAACCCATTAGAACCGAACCCCTCCCAGCCTCCCCCTGATAAGTGGGAGGCTGGGAGGGGTCTTAGCCGAATGCTCAATCTGCTTTAACCCAAAGGCTCCCAATAAATTTCATCCACCTGAAACACAATTGCCTTACTCTATCCGCATGTGTACCCCCATCCAAAGGAGGCATCAACCATGACCACGCTGCTAGCCCAACTGAAGTCCATGACTGCCATCGTCGCCGACACCGGCGACATCGAGGCGATCCGCCGTCACCGTCCGGAGGATGCGACCACCAATCCCTCCCTGCTGCTGAAAGCCGCGTCGCTGCCGGAATACGCACCGCTGATCGAAGATGCCATCGCATGGGCGAAAGCGCAGAGCAACGACCGCGAACAGCAAGCGCATGATGCGATGGACAAGCTCGCGGTGGATGTCGGCCTCGAAGTGCTGAAGATCGTGCCCGGCCGCATCTCCACCGAAGTGGATGCGCGCCTATCTTTCGATACGCAAGCAACGCTGGCCAAGGCACGCAAACTGATCCGGTTGTACAACGAAGCGGGCATCGCCAACGAGCGCGTGCTGATCAAGATCGCCTCCACCTGGGAAGGCATACGCGCCGGCGAAATCCTCGAACACGAAGGCATTCACTGCAACCTCACTCTGATGTTCGGCTTCGCCCAGGCGCGCGCCTGCGCCGAGGCGGGCGTGACGCTGATCTCGCCTTTCGTCGGCCGCATCTTCGATTGGCAGAAGGCGCGAGAAGGCCGCAGCGACATTCCCGCAGAAGAAGACATGGGCGTGCTCTCGGTGCGCCGCATCTATGAGTACTACAAGCAACACGGCTACCCGACCACGGTGATGGGCGCATCGTTCCGCAACAGCGGCGAGATCATCGCCCTCGCCGGCTGCGACCGCCTAACCATCAGCCCCTCGCTGCTGGAAGAATTGGAACGCAGAGAAGAACCGCTGCCGCGCCGCCTGCAATACACCGGCACAGTCAAACCGCGCCCCGCCTCGATGACCGAAGCCGAGTTCCGCTGGGAAATGAATCAGGACGCGATGGCCACCGAGAAACTGGCGGACGGCATCCGCGGCTTCACGGTGGATCAGATCAAACTGGAAAAGACGCTGGCGGAAAAGCTTTAAAAGGACACGGACGTATTCCGTTCGCGGCGAGCCTGTTGCCCCTCATAAGTTGGATTGTCGGATATTTTTAATCTCGCTACCCGAATGCAGCGATAGCGCCAAGTAGGCGCTATCGCCCAAAGGAGATATTGGGAATCACGTTTCACGCTTATCGAGTGACTGCATCACGCTACAAACAGGAAGATCAATCCTGCAAAATGGGCACTCAATGATTAACAACTCGCAAGAGTTTGATACCAAGCCAATTTCATTTATTGGCATCACGTACCGTCACCTCAAAATCATCACAGAGCTTATCAACCAAGTCTTCGGTTTCCTTAAAGAAATAATCTCCAACAGCCTGGCGATTGAGCGCCTTGTAACGGCGGAATATCTTCGCAAAGTCATCGTAAATCTCATCCTCTGACACATGCGACTTGATCTTTACAATCAGTCGCTCACCCTCAGTGGCGTTACGCACGTGCTGAAAAAATTCTTGAATTTTGGCGTCGAACTCCTGGATCAGCGTTCCCGTCAGAGCTTCATGCTCGTTCCGCGCGGCGATGATTTCGAGAATATCGAATTGGTAACCTCCGCCGGGCGGCTTACCCTCAGCCACTTTGAGTGGCTTCTTTTTTGTTTCAGTCGGGGTATAAGCTGCGACTTCAATAATCCCGATCTGGTTATCGAAATACACCTCAATCGGGTCTTTCACATCCTCGCTGCGATGCATCATGTTGTAGAGCGTATTGAACTTGCGCCAGAAAAATAGCAGGCCGGGTTCGCTATATTTCGCATCCAGATCGATCACATACTCGATGCGATTGAGGATCGTAAAATACTGGGCGACCTTGGCTTTGGTGTCGGCAGTGCGCTGAGGGTTGGCATCGATGTACTTCTTCAAACTGCTTTCAAAATCCAGAAAGCTTTCCGGTGCGTCTCGCTTCACGCGGTCCTTGTAGATCGCCATGAATACGTCGAAGAACTTATCGTAAGTATCCGATTTTTTCAGATCGGCCAGCAGAATATCCAGCACCTTCTTGTCGCCAAACGGATCGAAGTCGCTCACCACCACATCGGAGTAATGCTCGAACGCATCTTTGATGTTTTGCACGTTCACATTGTTGTAGGAGAAATCCACGATCTTGCAGTCGTTCTTGTGTTTGGCCGTGCGGTTGACGCGGGAAATGGTTTGAATGGCGCTGATACCCGTGATCTCCTTGTCCAGAAACAAGGTGTGCAATTTTTTCTCATCGAAACCGGTTTGCAGCTTGGCCACCACGATCATCAGGCCGTTATTGTTGGGGCGCGCAAAATTCTCCAGTACTTTTTCCTCCGACAGGCCACCATTCATCCCCGATGCGCTCTGCTCGTCCTGATTGCTCGAATACACCACATGAATGGGCGCGTCGGCATATTTCGCATACTTGGGTTCTTGCACCAACACATTGAAGTGTTTGGTCACAGCTTGCTGGTAGGCAATCGCAGCCTTGATGGAATAAACCGCCAGCATCGCCTTGCCCGTGCCGCGAATCTGGCGATACACATCTTTCACCAATAAATCTGCCACGTATTTGGCGATGGCGTCGATGCGCTCGCGATTCTCATAAACCTGCTTTTTCTGCGCGTCCTTGTATTCCTTCTCGGTGAAGCCTTCCAGCGGGTTGCTGGGCAAGTCGAACAACATTTTGGAAGCCACAGGCACAATGTTTTTTAGCGGGTTCAGGATAAATCCGTCTTCAATCGCCTCTTTCATGGTGTAGCTATCAAAAGGCCGCCACAGCTTCTCGCTTTCGGCATAGCCGCTGAATTCACCGAAACGCGCCAGCGTATGATCATCCGGGGTGGCGGTAAAACCGACAATCAGATTCTTCTTGGTGTGGGCTGCGGCATACGCGGCATTGTCAAACGGGCTTTGCAGCTCGTCGAATATGCTTACCATATCCTCGTGCTGGTCGCCGCTGTTGGAGCGGTGTATCTCGTCGATCAGGAACGCGATGCGCATATTGGCGAGCTTCTTGAGTACGTCTGCATCCAGCATCTCGCGCACCGCGCCGAATTTCTGCAAGTTCACGATCACCAACCGGGTATCGGAGGCCAGCGCCTCCTGAAAGGATTTCTTGTCCTTCGCCTCCATGACCATGCGGTTATCGATGTTCATGTTCAGCATCAACGAATCGATCTGTCCGCGCAGTTGCAACCTGTCAACAACGATCATGATCTTGTCGTAAACATATTCGCCATTGCGCCGCAGGTCTTTCAACTGCAAGGCAGACCAGCCGATGATGTTTGATTTGCCGAACCCCGCCGCGTACTGCATCAGCAGGGAATACACGTTTTTGTTATTGGAATAGGCTTTGCGCTTTTCCAGCAGCTCTTTTTTCTTGGCTTCGCCTACGCCCGCCAGTTGCTTCTCCAGCAGCTTTTCAAAGTAATCGGGCTCCTGCTCATGCACCAGAAACTCATCGATCTTAGACATGATCTTGTCGGTGCCAAATTTCTGCTTGGGGCGCGGTGAGATCAAATGACCGGTTTCATTCTTGACCTCTTTCACACCCTTGATGACAACCACATCGCGCTCGATGAAGTTGTAATACAGAATCTCTTTTTCGATGTAAAACTTGCCATACAGCGCGGAGAACAGCTCTTTCAGCTTTGCCTGCTTATTATTTTCCGGCTTGTCGGCATCGGGCTTCAGCAGCGGATAAGGCTTGAACACGCCGTGAGCTTTTTTCTCGATCTCTTCGCGGTCGAACTTACCCTCGCGGCAGGTTGCTAAAATCTCGTCGAAATAATCCGCGATAGTGCGGATCACAAAGGTCTCGCCGATATCGGTGGTGGTGATATGAATCGCCTTCTCGAAAATCTTCAAGAAGTCCTTGCGATACCCCAGTTTTTCGCCGTCGCTCAGCATGGCGTTGTTGTCGATATGCTGGTGATAGACCTTCACCGCTTCGAAGTAATCCTTGATGACCTTGCCACGGCCATTCTTGCTGGCGCTCTGGTTGGTGTAATTGGACTTTAATTCGCTGTAGCCCAGATAAATGCCGTTCACAAACAGCACCACATCCGGGCGGAAAGAAAACACCTGCTTGCCCTGAAAACTGTATTTATACGGCAGCTCCTGCACCACGGAGAAGATGTTCTCGTCGAACAGCGCATTGTCGTGAATCACGCTGTCGCTGGTGTAAAACAGATGCAGCTTGATGCCCTGCAAGTTAATGGACTTGTTGGCATTGATGAACAAAGCCATGTTGCGGCTGCTGGCGATACGCTCCTGGATCAGCGCGATCAGTTCTTGCAGCAACAGCTTTGCATCGCCGTGGTATTTCTTCAGCAGGGCCTCATAAGGCTTTTTATTCAGCTCGGTGTCCGAGATAAACGCCTGCAAGTCTTCCTCGATAATCAGCACTTGCGTGACGGTGTTGGCTTTGACTTCCTTATAGCCCAGCCCATCCCGAAAAAACGGAATCAGGAATTTATCTTGCAGGTGCAGTTCGTTCATGATTGAGGTCGGTTCACGCGGAGGCGCGGAGACGCGGAGGATGGAAGTTTGTTGACGATGCGCTGGAGGCCTTCCTTAAGCGTCGCGGCTCCAAAGTTGATGAGCAAACCAACGGAAAGGTTCATCAAACGAAGATAGGTGAGAAGTTGTTTGCTGTGGACGGGGGCGAGTTTCTCCACAGACTTGAGCTCCACGAGCACACGGTTTTCAACGAGGAGGTCTATGCGGAACCCTTCCTCAAAAACCATCCCATCGTATTCAAAGCAAATAGCCTTTTGCCGCTCGACTTGAAATCCCCGCTGTTCGAGTACCCGAGCCAACACCACCTCATAGACAGACTCCAACAACCCCGGCCCCAGTTCCATATGAATCTTCACCGAGGTATCGACGATTGCTCCTGTAATTTCATCCAGTTCTTTCAATGTTTTTCCTCCGCGATCTCCGCGACTCCGCGTGAGACAAAAGTATCCGCGTCAATCAACTCCCCGCTCAGCAGCTTAGTCGTTGCCATGTTTTATAAAACCTCTGGCTTGACGGTAATATAGCGCTGCTTGGGGCTTTTAGGCTTATCCGGGAAAGTGAGCTCTAATTTGCCGGAGTCAATGAGAGGCTGTAAAAACGTTTTGCGAAAATACGTGCGATGACTCAAGCCTAGATATTGCATCATTTCGCTGACCGAACGCGGAGTTGCACAAAATCGTAACAATTTGTCAGCTTGGTCACTAGCTTGGTCACTAGCTTGGTCACTAGCTTGGTCAAACCCCTCCGCATAAGGCAACACCAGCCGAATAAAGTTGGGGGTGAAATGGTAAATGCTGCGCGGGTAATACTCCAGAATTCGCGGTACACCCGAGCCGAGCTGCTCAACCATGTCCAGATCCCGAAACACGCGCATGAGCTCCTTGTTTTGCGGAACCGAATAGCCCATGAAGAATTCTTCTTCATCGAACCCGGCAGGCAGTCCACCGGCAGAGGTAATCTCCAGGCGGTCAGAAAACAGCTCGAACTTTGGCGGCACTTCATTGCTGTAATTGTTGTGGATGATGGCGTTGATAACCGCCTCGCGCAGCGCCACCGGGTTCAACAGTTTGCGCTGTTCGCGCATCCCCGGCGTAATGCGCGCAAAGGTTTTGTTCTCGACCTTGAGCTTTTCCAGCACCGCCTTGGTGGCCTTTACCAGCGAGCAATAGCCGTACTCTTCGTTTTCGACCAGATTCACCCTGTCGGCGCCCGCATACTTGGCAACCTTGATCGACAGCCCGTTTACGTCCGAGAGCAAATACGCGGCGTAATTGTATGCGTTGTCCTCGGTGAGCAACTCCAGATTGTGCGCGAACTGCTCATTCAGTTTTAACGGTGTTTCGTTGTAATAGATTTTTAACTGCTCGAAGCTCAGCGTCTGTTTGCGCGACTTGATGGTGCCGATGGAATTGCGGATTCTGCGCCCGAACAAATCCTCGATCATCCTGACCGGCATAGGCTCAGAGGCGCTGCCGATGCGGATGTAGCAGCCCTTGGCGGACATGCCCATTCTGGAAAGGTAATACGGCTTCTCGGAACCGCTGGCCACCGTGATCTTGACGATCTTCTTTCCATCGCGAGTTTCGGCAATCACGTCGAACAGCCCCATGGTCGATGGGCTGATATTGTTCTTGATGCGATCCTTGATTTTCAGTTGCAGCGCATCGGCATCCTCAACGCCGATGGTCGCTTGAGATTGATCGTCGATGCCGATATAAATCACCCCACCATCCCGATAATTGAGGAAAGCGACCACCTCCTTTTCCAGAAAGTCGGTCAGTTCGCGCTTGAGTTCGATACGGTTGGATTCCTGCATCACGCCACCTTGATTTTGCCCGTGACTACATCGTTGATCAGCGTCTTGCGCAGTTCCCGGAGTTTGTCGATCTGGGTGTTGAGGGCGGCGACGATGCGGTCGATGTGGGTGGTTTTTGAGTCGAGGTAGGCGGCGATGGTTTGTTGCTCTTCAAATGGCGGCACAGGAAGTAATAACCGCTTTATTCGATCAACCGCCAAACCTGGTTGAGCGGCGGATACAGAATATTGATTGAGGTTCATTACTCGGAGCATTTCTCCGTACCATTTCATATTGATGGAGCGATTTAGGTACACAACGACTGCGTGCTCAGATGCCCAAAATTTTCCAGACACGTAATTGATATTCCCACACAAAGCTCCTTGTCGTCCTATTAGAATGTAGTCGCCATTGTTTGTGTATATTGAAAAATATCCTCGTAAGCCATTGCCTCCATAAACGGGATATAGCCCTGCCTTTTCAATTTGCTCTGACACAATTGTGTTGCCACTTTGAAGTGAAGATAAATCTTTAATGCGCTTCACCTCCCAATGCGCTGGCACTTCACCTATCCACTCGACCCCGCTATCTTTCATCGCCACGGTTTTATCCAGCCCACGGGTGACGGTCTCGTTGATCAGAGATTGTTTGAGCTTGCCGTATTTTTCCGCCTTCTGGACTAGCAGCTCTATTTTGCGATCAAGCTGCGCGGTTTTTTCGTCGAGGTAGGTTGCGATGGCGGTTTGTTCTGTTCCATCCGGCAATGCTGTTTGTATTTGAAAAAAATCCTTGGGGTATAGTCTTAATCGAGAAGACACAATTCCCTTCGAATTTCTCGTCATTTCCGTTATTGCATGGGGCGTTCGATATAAATAGTCGAAATATCTATGATCGTAATGCGCATGTTTTTTCGGTCGATAAACACCATAAGCGGGGCTGCAAATGCCAGCTTCGTTGGCTGTCCCCAATGCACCCATCCAGGCCCACATAGTGTTGATAATCAGGTCACCTGTTTGGCAAAGTTTATAGCCCTCCATAGTCTCGGCCATAAACATGTTTACATTTTTCTCAGTGCGGCGAGTAACCCCGGTTATATGAGATACGGTGAGTAAAGTTTCATCACCAGAAATACTCAAGTCACCTCGCTCCTCAAAAATATCTTTATTCCTTGTGACTTCCCAGTGCGCTGGCACTTCGCCCAGCCACTCCACGCCGCTGTCTTTATAAGTGCCATAGCGGGCATGGGCGTAACTCACAGCGTCATCCCCGCTTCCAGCGCCTGCAACTCTTTATCCAGTGCGGCAATCTCGCCCAGTATCGCGCCCACTTCGCGCAGCTTCTCCGGTTGGTAAAAAATCTTGTTGAAGTTTATCTCCACGCCCACGACGTTTTCCAGAAACTGGAACGGCTTGCTGATGTACTTCGCCATGAAGGCGGCAATGGCGGTCTGGTTGGCGGCCGTGTCCTTGTGGAAAGGAATGATCTCGTAATCCTTCTGATAGTCTGGCGTGAGTTCCACGCTGATTTCGATGCGTTCGGGCTGGGTCTTGCTGGCTTTTTTCAGAGCGGATTTGACGACAATTTTGCCGCAGCCCAGTGCTTCATTCTTCCCGACGGTTTCCTTGATCAGGGTTTCGCGCTCGTTATCGAAAAAGTATTTCCCTTGGCTGGTGACGACGACCAGCGGCTGTTCCTTGTAATCCAGGCTGGCAATGAAGGGTTTGAGGTATTGCTCAAAATATTCCTGTAGGGTGGGCTGCCCGCCACTATTCTCGAAATCGCTGCTGGTAATGACGAATTTTGTGATTTCACGCTCGCCGTTGCTCAGGCTAATCGGTGTAAGTTTCTCGCTGCACTTTCCTTCCTTCAGTTTGACCGCAAAGCTGTTGCCCTGCTCATCCACGTTGGTGAGCATGATTGCCTGTTTGTTGAAGTAGAAAAACTCCTTGTCGAACACGCGGGCATAGTCGTTGTCCTTGTAGGCGGTAAGCGTGGCGACGATGTCGAGGCGACTGGCTTCATCGACTTCCTTGCGCTTGGAGCCTTTACTCGGTTTTATCGGCTTGGATTTTTCGCGGGCGTTTATCAGCATCACTTTGTCTTTGTGGTGCGGCTGTTTGTTTTTGTTCAACACCCACAGATAGGTGTAAATGCCGGTGTTGAAAAATTCGTCGGTCGGCAACTGGATTACCGCTTCGACCACGTCGCTGTCCAGCATCCATTTGCGGATGTTGCTTTCCGCCGAACCGGCATCGCCGCTGAACAGCGTCGAGCCGTTGTGCACCACCACGCCCATGCCGACGCTGTCGAGCTTGGAGATGAGGTGCTGCATGAACAGCAGTTGCCCGTCCGAGATCGATGGCACAAATTTGAAGCGCCCGGTCTTGTCGTGGGTGATGTCTTTTTCATAGCCTTTCCAGCTCACGCCATAGGGCGGATTGGCGACGACCACATCGAATTCTTCGTTGTAAAACTTATCGTCCACCAGCGTGTTGCCGTGTTCGATTTTGGAATCGGGGCGAAAGCGACTTTCGATCTTCGCCAGCGCGTACAGCGCGTCGTTCCAGTCCTGGCCGAAGGTTTGCGTCAGCCGTTTGAATTTCTGGTTGATGCGGTCTTCCACGCCGAACAGCATGTTGCCGCCGCCGCAGGTACAGTCGTAGATTTTCAGTAGGGTGTCGGATTCTTCGATCTTGGAGGCGATAATTTCGGCGATCAGCGCGATCACGTCGTCCGGCGTGTATTGCTCCCCCGCCGTTTCGGCAGAGATGTCCGCCCACTTGCGTTTGATGTGCTCTTCCAGCGTGGTGATTTCGGAGTTGTTGAAAGGCTTAAGGTCGATCTCCGCCCACAGCTTGGTGTAGCCCAGCAGGATTTTTTTGGCCTTGAGCTTGGTGACCACGCCCTTGATGTCGAGGAATTTCTCGCCCTCGGTCGCGTCCACGCCGAGCAGGTCTTTGGTCTCGCCGTCGAAACCTTTGAGGTAGGCTTCAAAGTCGATATCGAACGATTTGTCGTTCTTGCAGATGTCGGTTAGCGACTGGCTCTTTTCAAAAATGAAGATGTTGTAGCCTTGGCCTTCATCCTTGATCAGGTCGTACAGATCGTCTTTCTTGATCCCGGCAAATTTCTTTTCGCCGATATCGGCCTTGAGATTGTCGAACATCCGCATCAAGCGGCTCTCGATCATCACCAGCGCAAAAAACGGCATCATGAAAGACGGCCATTCCGATTCCTTGATGCCGCAACCGCGCAACAAGTCCGCCGTCGCCCAGATTTTAGATTCGTACTGGAGGATGTTCATTGATAACTAAGTGATTCCATTTTTATGATTGAAGGCAACGGATCGAAATGTCCGCTTGCAAGACAAGATGTAGAAATACTATCGCTTATGAAAAAGCGAAGACTATCAGACGGGCCGTTTCAAGCCTAGCATCACAGTGAGTATGCCGTGCTGCCGGATTCCGGATTGGAAGCTATCAAGCGAACGCGCACCACGCTCCGTCATCGCCCCCGTAACCTGAACACCGCCAGCCCCCCGATGATCGCCAGCAACACCAAACCGAATCCCACGACGGTCGTCGCAATCGGCACACCCGCCGCAGCCGCCCAGCTATAAGCGCCCACGAACGACAGCATCGCGATGTTCTCGGCGAAGTTCTGCACCGCCAGCGCGTTGCCTGCGCCTATGGTTTCGTGGCCGCGCTCTTGCAGCAGGGCGTTGAGGGGGACGACGAACATGCCGCCGCAGATGCCGATAACCACCATCAGCACGGCGGCGAGTGTGAGGTCGTGTACCGAGGCGAGTGCGAGGATCACCGGGCCGAGCAGCAGTCCGCCGATGAGTGCGCGATTGACCTTCGCCAGCGAGATCCACAGGCCCGCGCCCGCCGCGCCCAGCACGATGCCGATGGACACCGCGCCCATTAGGTTCGCCGGGGTCTGGTTGTCGGTGATCAGCAAGGCCGCAGGAACCCAGGCGAACAGCATCAGGCGCAGGGTGGTTCCGCTGCCCCAGAACACGCTGGTGCCCAACAGGCTGAAACGGGCGTCTTTGTTCTTGAACATCAGCGACAGCGACGTCCCGAATTTTTTGACGAGCAGTGCTGGATGGAAACTCACGCCGGGATTCTCTGCGGGCAGCGACGGGATGAACAGGTTGGCGAATGCGGCCAAACTGTATGCCCCCACGACGCCGGCGAACGCCCAGCTCAGCGACTGGTCTGCCAGCCAGCCGCCGAGCAGCACGCCGAGCAGGATCGCGACGATGGTCGAACCTTCCATCATGCCGTTCGCGCGCACCAGCGAGGCGGGGCCGAACATCTGCGACAGGATGCCGTACTTGGCGGGCGAATACATCGCAGCGCCTATGCCGATGATGGCGTAGGCCGTCAGCGGGTTGACGCCGAACAGCATCGCGAGCGCGCCCGAGAGCTTGAGCAGGTTCGCGATCAGCATCACGCGGCCCTTGGGGAATGCGTCCGCGAACTGCCCGACGAAAGGCGCGAGCAGGATGAAGGGCACGACGAAGGACTCCTGCAGCAGCGGCACGAGGTTGGGCAGCCCCTGCGATTTCACGATGGCGATGGCCGCGATCAAAATGGCGTTGTCGGCCAGCGCGGACAAGAACTGCGCGACCAGCACTGCCATCATGCCCGAGGACAACAGCGGCAGGTTCAGGGTGATTCTTTCGTTACTCACGGATTACTCCTTCGCCACGAGTTGAGTTTCGGGAACATCCCCCTTTGGAAAAGGGGGGCCAGGGGGGATTTGAAAGGCGACGCACCGAGTCGAAAATCCCCCTCCATCCCCATTTTGCAAAGGGGCATGCGGCGCGTGGCATCCTGCAAAGGATTGCGATCATCACAGCGCCTCCGCCATTTTCTTCAACGCGACGTAATCGGTCTTGCCCGTGCCCAGCAACGGCAGCGCATCCACATGCAGGATCTTGCGCGGCACGGCGATCTCGGGGACGCCGAAGGTCTTGGCGGATGCGGACAGCGCATCGCGCGTCAGTGCGGCGTCGGTGGTGAACAGCACGATGGCTTCGCCACGTGCGCCGTCGGCCTGGCTCGATGCGCCGTGCATCGCTGTGGGCGAGGCCTGCACCGCGAGCTTCTCCACCACTTCCAGCGACACCATCTCGCCCGCGACTTTGGCGAAGCGTTTGACGCGGCCGACGATGGAGACGAAGCCGTCGTTATCTATCGCGACCACGTCGCCGGTCTCGTACCAGCCCTCGCCTGCTTCGGATGACGGCGGCTGCAACTGGCCCGGCGCGTCAAAGCGGTAATAGCCGGACATCACGTTGGGGCCGCGCACATGCAGCATGCCGCCCTTGTCGATGCCGGGCACGGGAATCAATCGATGCTCGATGCACGGCAGCAACTGGCCGACGGTGCCGCTGCGGTAGGCCATGGGCGTATTCACCGCGAGTACGGGTGCGGTTTCGGTCGCGCCATAACCTTCCATGATGCGCAGGCCGAATTTTTCGAACCACAGTTCGCGCACCGCGGTGGACAATTTTTCCGCGCCCGCGATCACGTAGCGCAGACGATAGAAGTCGTAGGGATGCGCGAACTTCGCGTAGTTGGCGAGGAAGGTGCTGGTGCCGAACAGCACGCTGCAATTGCGGTCGTAGGCGACCTCGGGGATCACGCGGTAGTGCAGCGGCGTGGGATACAGGAACAGATTCATCCCGGTCATGATGGGTAGCAGCGCGCCGCCGGTCAGGCCAAAGGAGTGGAAGATAGGCAGCGCGTTCAGCACCTTGTCTTCCGACGAAAAGTCGATGATGGAACGTATCTGCGCGATGTTGGAAAGCAGCGCGCGATGCGACAGCACCACGCCCTTGGGCTTGCCCTCGGAGCCGGAGGTGAACAGCACGACGGCGGCGCTTTCCGGATCGCGGTTCTGTTCCATCAGGCGCGGGAACAGCATGCCGAACATCACCCAAAGCTTGTCGCCCAGCCCCATGGTCGGGCGCAGGTCTTCCAGATACAGCACCGCTATACCGCTGAGCGCCGCCACATCGTCTTGCAACTTCGCCTGCTCGATGAAGGCGCGCGAGGCGAAGATGGTGCGGATTTTTGCGGCGGTACAGGCGTCCTGCATGCCGCCCGCGCCGGCCTTGTAGTTCAGCATCGCGGGCACACGGCCCTGCGCGCTCGTGCCTATCATCATGCAGACCGTCGCCGCCATGTTCGGCATCAATATGCCGACGCACTCGCCCGGCCCGCTGTGTTTCGCTACGAGTCGGCCCAGCGCCAGCGTCATCTTGAGCAGGTCGCCGTAGGAGTATTCGATCTGCTTCACGTCTTCGACCAGACGGCGGTTGCGGCCATAGATGGACATCGCGTCGAGCAGGCCGGAATACAGCGTCTGCTTGGGATGCGACTCGAACAGCATCTTCTGCATCAGCCTGCGCATCGCCTCGCCGGCCATGCGGCGGCGCTGCTTCGCGGTATCCGCTTCCGGCATCGCAATACTGGTCGTCGCCAGCACGGAGATGGTCACGCGCGGAAACAGGCGGCGCGGATACTTGCCGGAGATGCGACTGAAATAGGAACGCGCCGGGCCGTCCAGGCGCACCGGCAATATCGTCGCACCGGTCTTCGCGGCGACAAACGCCGGGCCTTCGTACACCTTCATCAGCGAGCCCGTCACGGTGATGCGGCCCTCGGGAAAGATCACCACCGGCCTGCCGCCATCGACCAGCTTAATTACTTTTTTGATCGCCATCGGGCTGGTGGGATCGACCGCGAGATAGTCGGCCAGGCTCAGCACCAGACGGAAGAACCAGCTGCGCGTCACGCCGGTATGCACCACGAACACCGGATCGTAGGGGAGGAACAGGCCGAGCAGCAGGCCATCGAGGAACGACTCGTGGTTGGCGACGATCAGCAACCGCGAGGTGTCGATGTTCTTGTCCAGCCCGGTGACGCGAACGCGAAACAGCAGTTGCAACACGTTTCGCAGAACGATGCGAATGAGGCTCTTCATTTGGTGCTCCCTGTTTTTGTATGCGACTTTCCCAATGCATGCGAACCGGCGGGGCTCTCTGCGTAGCCGTCGAAGTGCCTCACCAGCCTGTCGTCCCGCAACAGACTGGCCGGTGTCACCGTCTCGCGCTGCCATGGAATGTCGCCAAAATACCACATCCGCCAGAAGCGCTGGTCGGCCTGCGGATTGCGCTGCAACAGTGTGGCGAAAGTCTCCACTTCGCCGATTTCTACTCCCGTCGCCTCATGCAAAACCTCGCGCACGAAGCGCGAACAGAATTGCCTCGGCGAATGCAAATCGAAGCCGGTGTCGTACAGGACGCCGCTGCGCGCGGCCACTGCCTGCTTGAGTTTGCGCTGCTGCCCTGCGGCTAGCGGCGCGCTCAACCGCATCACAGCCACCCTGCCGGACTCCGAGCGCTTGACGAAATCTGACCATGCCGTTTCCCCGGAAAGCGGCACCCGGCTTTCCGCGATCACCGGCTCCATGCCGGACACATCCGACACGATGCCGACATGGTTGGTCCAGCTCGATGTGGTGTCGGACACCTGGGTGAACGGCTGCGACGGAATGCGTATGAACACCACATCGCCGACGGCCAGTTGCTTGCCGAGTTCATGGAGATTCGCGTGTGCGGCTGGCTGCGCATAAGCCGCACCCAGCATGCATGCTGCCGCGATGAGCGCGCCGCACAAACGTACGACGCGATTGATGCGGCTATCTGATAAATATGACATTTCGTTTTCCTCCGTTTGGTTGACGTGGCGTCACATTAATCGCAGGAAGCGAAAAACGAAACTATTGACCGAACCAGCGTCGAAAAATAGACTGCGCGGTATCGCTATCCAATACTTTTAGCCATGACCGAAGCCACCCAGTTGATCGCGACGATCAAGAAACAGTTGAAAAGCCAGGGCATGACCTACCGCGATGTCGCCCGCGCACTCAAGTTATCCGAGCCCAGCGTCAAACGATTATTCGCATCCGAACGCTTCACCATCGACCGGCTGGTGCAAGTCAGCGATTTACTGGGCTACACGCTGGCGGAGCTGGCTAAGGAAGCGCAGGCGGGGCAGCCGCGCCTGAGCACGCTCACCGAAAAACAGGAACGTGAAGTGGTGTCCGACACCAAGCTGTTGGTCGTCGCGGTCTGCGCGCTCAACCACTGGACGCAGGACGAGATCGTCGCGTTCTACCGGGTGAGCCATGCGGAGTGCATCAAGCTCCTGCTGCGGCTGGACAAGCTGCGCATCATCGACCTGCTGCCGGGCAACCGCATCCGCATCAACGTGTCGCGCGATTTCGACTGGCTGCCGAACGGCCCGATCAGGCAATATTTTCAGGGGCGCGGACTGGGCGATTTCCTGAAGAGCGGTTTCTCGAACGAGAACGAATCCATGGCTTTCGCGAACGGGATGTTCACCGAACAGGCGCAGGCGCAGATACAGGAAGAACTGCGGCGCTTGCGCCAGAAGTTCGCCGAATTGCACGAGGCCAGCTTGTCCGCGCCGCTGGGCAAGCGTAGCGGCGTCGGATTGCTGCTGGCGATGCGGCAATGGGAGCCCGCCGACTTTGCAAAATTGCGCCGCTGAAGGACCGAGCCGGGACGGGGGTTGCCGTGGCGCGGTTAATGCGCCGATAATCCCCGCCCCGACTCCCCTTCCCCATGGGATTAAATTGAGCATTGCCCGACCTCTCATCGCGTTCGCTCATTACCTGAAACAGCGGTTCGTCGAGGCGCATCCCAAGCGCGGCGACATCTCCTCCTATGCGATCGTGTTCGCGCTGATGGGCGTGGCCCTGCTGGTGCGGCTGGCGATGGCGCCGGTAGATGCGGGCCTGCAGTATGTGACCTTCTTCCCCGCAGTCACGCTTGCGGTGGTGATCGGCGGATTCTGGCCGGGTATCTTCGCGACGTTCATCGGCTTGACGCTGGCCACGTATTTCTTCACCCCGCCGTTCTACTCGTTTTCCAGTGAGGCCTTGCATGCGAGTTTCTGGTCGAACATGGTGTTCCTGCTGGACGGGCTCATCGTGTGCGCATCCATCGAGGGCATGCATCGCTACCGCGCCAAGTACGCCGAGGAACTGAAGGAAGCCAAGCGCCAGGAGGCGCGGGTGGCGGCGATCAACAAGTCGCTGGACGAATTCACCTACATCGCCGCGCACGATCTCAAGGAGCCGCTGCGCGGCATCCACAATTACGCCAGCTTCCTCAAGGAAGACCACGCCCCGCAGTTGGACGAGAGCGGCAAGCAATACATCGACAGCATCCAGCGCCTGGCCGAACGGCTATCCACGCTGATCGACAGCCTGATGACCTACTCCCGCCTGGGCGTCGCCGAACTGGTCAAGGCTCCGGTCGATGTGGATGCCGTCGTCGACGCGGTGGCGGCAGACCTGGATCGTTTGTGGACGAAGGAAGGCATAACCCTGCGCCGCATCGGCCGCCTCGGCATGGTGCAGGGCGACGCCGCCCGCATCGGCGAGGTGTTCCAGAACCTGATCTCCAATGCGGCGAAATACAACGACAAGACGGAAAGATGGATAGAAGTCGGCTGCGACCGCAGCAGCGACCAGCCGGTTTTCTACGTGCGCGACAACGGCATCGGCATTCCGCCGCAACATCACGAGAACGTCTTCCGGATATTCAAACGGCTGCATGAACAGAACAAATACGGCGGCGGCACCGGCGCCGGGCTGACCATCGTCAAGAAAATCGTCGAGCGTTATGGTGGGCGCATCTGGCTGGAATCCGTACCGGGAGAGGGAACAGTGTTTTATTTCACTTTGAACGGCGAAGCATAATGGGAACGGGGAAACATGATGGCGGGTAACGAGACGCAACTTATTCTGATCGTCGAAGACAACGACGACGACTTCTTCGCCACCATGCGCGCCTTCAAAAAGGCCAATCTGGCCAACCCGGTCCGACGCTGCACCAACGGCGATCAGGCACTGGACTATCTGCTCCGGCGAGGCGAGTTCTCTGCCGCCGACGCGGCGCCCCGTCCGGGCATCGTCCTGCTCGACCTGAACCTGCCCGGCACGGATGGCCGGAGCGTGCTTCACGCTATCAAGAAAACGCCGGACCTGCAGAAGATCCCGGTCATCGTGCTGACGACTTCCAATGCCGAGCAGGACATCGAACAGTGCTATGCCGCCGGGGCGAATTCCTATGTGCAGAAACCGGTGGATTTCGAGGGCTTCATCCGGGCGATCTCGCGCCTCTCAGAATTTTGGCTGGGCATATCCATCCTGCCCAAGGGCGGAATATGACCGCGACCATACTGGTGATCGACGACAGCGCGGACGACCAGCGCTTCTATCAGCGCGCGCTCAAAGACATCGACTGCCGTCTGGTGCTGACCTCGACAGGCGAGGACGGATTCGCCAGCGCAACCCACCTGAAGCCAGACCTGATCCTGCTCGATTACAACCTGCCGGATATGGACGGTCTCGGCTTCATCAAGCTGCTGGGAAAATATCCGTGCCCGCCCTTGCCCATCGTCGTGCTGACCGGCGAAGGCAACGCAGAAGTTGCCGTCGAGCTGATGAAGCACGGCGCCGCCGATTACCTGGTCAAGGACACGGCCGGAGTCTACCTGCGCCTGCTGCCGACGGTGATCGAGCGCGTATTGACCGCCGCTGCGCAACGCGAAGAGACCCGGCGCCTGCAACAGGAAACCGCGGCGCTGCTGCGCCGCAATCGGGCGTTGATGAAAAGCTCCAAGGACGGCATCCATGTGATGGATGTCGCGGGCAATCTGCTGGAAGCCAACGATGCGTTCTGTCGCATGCTAGGCTACGCACCGGAGGAGGCGACCGGCCTCAACGTGGCCGACTGGGATGCGCAATGGACAACCGACGAGCTGCGCGCCAGATTCACAAGCATGACCGGAAAGAGCGCCGTGTTCGAGACCCGACACCGGCGCAAGGACGGCACGCTGATCGATGTCGAGGTCAGCACTGCCGGCGTGGAGATAGACGGGCAGCATCTGTGCTTCTCCGCCAGCCGCGACATCTCCGGACGCAAGCTGGCCGAGGAGGCTTTGCAGAAGAGCGAAGCCAACCTGCGCGCGATGCTGGACAACTCGCCCTACCTGACCTGGCTGAAAGATGCCGAGGGTCGCTACATCACGGTCAACAAGGTGTTCGCCGATTATCTGCGACTGGACGATGCCAGCCAGGCCGCCGGCAAGACCGACATGGATCTGCAACCGCGGGAGCTGGCGGAAAAATGCCGCGCCGACGATGCCGAGGTGATGGCGGCTCGACGACAGAAGCATGTCGAGGAAGCGGCGTTCGACGGCAGCAATGTTCACTGGGTGGAGACGTTCAAGACCCCCATCACCGATGCGCAGGGCAATGTGCAGGGCACCGTCGGCTTCGCCCGTGACATCACCGAACGCAAGCAGAACGAAGAGGAATTGCGCGTCGCTGCGGCGACCTTCGAGACGCAGGATGCCATCGTAATTGCCGATGCCGGCTGGAACATCACCCGGGTCAACCAGGCGTTCCAGTACATCACCGGTTACAGTCCGGAAGAAGTGCTGGGCAAGCACTACAGCATCATCGATTCGGCGCGGCACAGCGACGACGCCTGCATCGAGATATTGCGGCACTCGATCGCCAACGGCACATGGGCCGGAGAGATCTGGGACCGGCGCAAAAACGGCCAGATTTATCCGAAATGGCTGACGATAACCGCGGTGCGCAACGAGCAATTCGAAATCATCCGCTATGTGGTCATATTCAGCGACATCACAGTGCGCAAACAGGTCGAGGAACAGAAATTGCGCGAAAGCGACGAGCGATTCCTCGGCACGCTGGAACAAGCCGCGGTCGGCCTCGCGCATGCCTCGCCGCGAGGCCTGTTCCAGCAGGCCAACAAGAAGTTCTGCGACATCACCGGCTACTCTCGCGACGAACTGTTCAACATGGTCGAACAGGAACTCACGTTCCCGGACGACCTTGGCAATGACGACGAAGCCATGCGGCAATTGCTGGCGGAAGAAATCTCCACCTTTGCCGTGGAAAAGCGCTATGTGCGCAAGGACCGGACATCGGTGTGGGTCAACCAGACCGTATCCGTGTTGCGCGAAGCCGATGGCTCACCCAAATATCTCATCCTCGTGATCGAAGACATCACCGAGCGCAGGCGGAACGAAAACCTGGCGCAACGCTTCGGCCGCCTGCTGCAAAACTCGTTCAACGAAATCTACCTGTTCGATGCCGCCTCCCTGCACTTCCTGCAGGCGAGCGAAGGCGCGAAAAACAACTTGGGGTATTCCGACGACGAACTGCAACGGCTCACGCCGCTAGACCTGATGCCGTCATTTACCCGCAGGGAATTGTGGGAGCTGCTTGTCCCCCTCGTCGGCGGCGCACAGCAAACGCTGCTTTTCGAGACAATACACCGGCGCAAGGATGGCACGACCTATCCGCTGGAAGCGCGTCTCCAGCTCATCGCTTCGGAACCGGCCGTGTTCGTGGCTGTCGTCCAGGACATCACCGAACGCCGTCGCGCGGAAAGCCAGTTGCGCGAATTCACCGCGCACCTGCAGGCCGTGCGCGAGGAAGAAAAAGTCAGCATCGCGCGCGAAATCCATGACGACCTGGGCGGCACGCTGTCCGCCATCAAGATGGAGGCCTACTGGCTGAAATCCGAACTGTCCGCCGGCATGCGGGAAATGCACGGGGAAGCCCTGCCGAGCATTATGCGCATCCAGTCGATGACGCAACTGATCGATAACGCGGCGGATGCCGCGCGGCGCATCATCACCGGCCTGCGCCCGGCGATACTCGACGACTTCGGGCTGCTGGCGGCCATCGAATGGCAGTGCACGCAATTCCAGCAGCGCACCGGCATCGAATGCCGGGTCAACTGCGTCGAGAATCGCGGAGAGCTGGACAAGGCGAGATCGATCGCGCTGTTCCGCATCCTTCAGGAAGCGCTCACCAACGTGATGAAATATGCCGGCGCATCCTGCGTGGAGATCGAATTCCTGCACGGCAGCGGAGAGGTCATGCTGTCGATCTACGACAATGGTCGCGGCCTCGCCGAAGGCCAGGACGTCGACTTCGACCACTATGGCATGCTCGGCATGGTCGAGCGCGCCGAACAACTGGGCGGCACGGTCAGGTTCGACAGCCAGCCGGGCAACGGGCTGGGCGTGGTGGTGACATTGCCGCTGTCCGCCGACGAAAACGAGGGAACGCAGACATGATCCGCATCCTGATCGTCGACGATCACGTCATCGTGCGCGAGGGGCTGACGCTGATCCTGGAAAAGACCGGCGAAATGAAGGTCGTGGCCGAACATGCCAACGGCATCAATGCACTGGACTGGCTGCTCAACAACGATTGCGACATCGCGCTGATCGACGTCTCCATGCCCGGCATCACCGGCATCGACCTGCTCAAGCGGCTGCGGGAGGCAAACTCGACCCTGCCGGTGCTGGTCATCAGCGCCCACCCGGAAGACCAATACGCCGCGCATTTCCTCAAGGCGGGCGCAAACGGTTATCTGGTCAAGGAGTGCGCGCCCGAAGATGTGGTGGCCGCGGTGCGCTGCGTGGTGGGCGGGAAAAAGTACCTTAGCGCGAAGGTGACCGAAATACCCGCCGCCGAATCCGGTGCATCGAGCGCAAAACTCCCGCATGAAACCCTGTCGAATCGCGAATACCAGATTTTCCTGCTGCTCGCCTCGACAAAGACCATCGCGAAAATCGCCGAGACCCTGCGTTTGAGCGAAGAAACCATCGGCATCTACCGCAACCGCATCCTGGAAAAAACGGGGCTGCGCGATGATGCGGAACTGGTGCAGTACGCCATTGCGCATCGTCTCGCGACATGATCCTGGGAAACCCGGATTGACCCACGAAAGACACGAAAGCCGCATGGTGGGCGCTGCCCGCCATGCGGCTTTTGAGGTTAAGGCTTTTCCGTTGTGTCGACTGCTGCGCGTTCGACCAGCAATGAATGCAGCCTGCGGCTGTCGGCGCGCAGCACGATGAAATCCAGATCGCCGATGTGGATGCGGTCGCCGCGCTTGGGCAGCTGACCGGCAGCCTTCAGCACCAGCCCGCCGACGGTGTCGCATTCCTCGTCGCTGAACTCCGTGTTTAGCGCTTCGTTGAAGTCGGCGATCTCGGTATCGGCCTTGACACGCCAGTTGCCCGAGCCGTCCGCGATGATGTTGTCCTCGTCCTCGTCGAAATCGTATTCGTCCTCGATGTCGCCGACGATCTGCTCCAGCACGTCCTCGATGGTCACCATGCCACACACGCCGCCGTATTCGTCCACCACCAGCGCGATGTGGTTACGGTTGCTGCGGAAGTCGCGCAGCAGCACGTTCAGGCGTTTGGACTCTGGCACGAACACCGCGGGGCGCAGCATGTCGCGCACTTCGAATTCATGACCCGCGTAGTAGCGCAGCAAATCTTTCGCCAGCAGGATGCCGATGATGTTGTCCTTGTCGCCGTCGATGACCGGGAAGCGCGAGTGCGCGGTCTCGACCACGAAGGGAATAAACTGCTCGGGCGGCTCGCTGATGTCGATCACGTCCATCTGCGCGCGCGGGATCATGATCTCGCGCACCGGCCGCTCGGACACCTGCAACACACCCTCCATCATAGACAGCGCGTCGGCGTCGAGCAGATTGTGTTCGTAGGCGGAGTGCAGTAGTTTGACCAGTTGCTCGCGATCTTCGGGTTCGCGCAGCAACAGTGCGGAAAGGCGTTCCAGGAGGCTGGGTTTGTTACTCTCGGGTGAGTCCATTTGGTGATTCAGGATTCCTGATAAGGATCGGGGTAGCGCAATTCTAGCATCAGCTTCGTTTCCAGTGCCTCCATCTCGGCGGCATCGTCGTCGCTCTCGTGATCGTAGCCCTGCAGATGCAGCAGCGCATGGATAGTCATGTGCGCATAGTGCGCGAGCAATTCCTTGCGCTGCTCGCGCGCCTCGCGCTCCACCACCGGCGCGCAAATAATCACGTCGCCGTAGAGCGGCTCGTCGTCCAGCACGAAGGTCAGCACGTTGGTCGGATAGTCCTTGCCGCGATAAGCCTTGTTCAGTTCGCGTCCCTCGACTTCATCAACGACGCGCAACGTCAGGCTGACATCGCCCAGCAGCGCGGCTTTCGCCCAGCGGCGGAACTGCGCGCGCATCGGAATATTGGGTGCCTCGCTGGCGTACTGAACGGCCAAAGAAAGTTTGACGGGCGGAAGTTTGGCGGACGATAACTTATGCATTTTTTTGTTGTTCATAACGTTCGTAAGCCGTGACGATCTTCTGCACCAGCGGATGGCGCACGACATCTTCGGCGAGGAACTCGCTGAACGCGATGCCGCGTATGTCCTGCAACACGGCGCGCGCCTCGACGAGGCCGCTCTTCTGTCCGCGCGCCAGGTCTATCTGCGTGACATCGCCGGTGATGACCGCCTTGCTGCCGAAACCGATGCGGGTCAGGAACATCTTCATCTGCTCGGGCGTGGTGTTCTGCGCCTCGTCGAGGATGATGAAGGAATGGTTCAGCGTGCGCCCGCGCATGTAGGCCAACGGCGCGATCTCGATCATGCCGCGATCGAACGCCTTGACGACTTTTTCCACGCCCATCAGGTCGTACAGCGCGTCGTACAAGGGACGCAGGTAAGGATCGACCTTCTGCGCGAGGTCGCCGGGAAGGAAGCCCAGCTTCTCGCCCGCCTCCACCGCCGGGCGCACCAGCACCAGGCGGCGCACCGTCTCGCGTTGCAGCGCGTCCACCGCGCAGGCCACCGCGAGATAGGTCTTGCCGGTGCCGGCCGGGCCGATGCCGAAGGTGATGTCGTGTTCCTGTATCGCCTGCAGGTAAGTGTTCTGGCGCGGCGTGCGGCCGCGTATCTCGGACTTGCGCGTCATCAGCAGCGGCACGAAATCGTCGGCGGGCTGCGGATCGTCGCGCCACTTCATCGCCTCGATCAGGCCGAGTTGCAGCCGTTCCAGCGTGATGTCGTTCTTCGCCTCGAGGTAGAAATCCTGCAACACTTCGCGCGCCAGTTCCGCCTGCTCGCCCTGCACGCTGAAGTGCTCGCTACGCCGAGAGATGGTCACTTCCAGCGCGATCTCGATCTGGCGCAGGTTCTCGTCCAGCGGGCCGCACAGGTTCGCAAGCCGTTGGTTGTCCAGCGGTTCGAGAGCGAATTGGATGGTTGGTGCATTCATAGCTTCTACCCTCTCCCTAACCCTGATGGAACTACTAGCCATCTGACTAACTCGTCAAAAAACGCCGGGTTAGTCATTGGTTATCTCCCTGGTGCGTGGTTGTTGCTGCTTCAGCAGCTTTACTACCACGGCCTCCCCCTTGCGGGGACAAGGGAGAGGGAATCGAAAGTTCACCGCGCAGTGTGTGTCGCACCACCTCGGTGATTTTCACGTCGACGAAGCGGCCTATCATGCCGGGCGAGCCGCGGAAATTCACCACGCGGTTGTTGTCGGCGCGCGCCGCCAGTTCCTGCGCATCCTTCTTCGACACGCCTTCCACCAGCACGCGCTGCACGGTGCCCAGCATGGACTGGTTGACCTGCTGCTCCAGTTCGTCGATGCGTGCCTGCAGACGGGCCAGCCGCGCCGACTTCACCTCCGCCGGTGTGTCGTCCTGCAACTCGGCAGCTGGCGTGCCGGGACGCGGGCTGTAGACGAAGCTGAAGCTGACATCGAAACCGACATCGTCGATCAGCTTCATCGTTGCCTCGAAATCCTGCTCGGTCTCGCCGGGGAAACCGACGATGAAGTCAGACGAGATGCAGATGTCGGGACGCGCCGCGCGCAGCCTGCGCACGATAGACTTGTATTCCAGCGCGGTGTAACCGCGCTTCATCGCCGCGAGGATGCGGTCCGAGCCGGACTGCACCGGCAGGTGCAGGTGACTCACCAGCTTGGGCGTGGTCGCGTACACATCGATCAGGCGCTGCGACATCTCCTTGGGATGCGAGGTGGTGTAGCGCAGGCGCTCCACGCCCTCCAGCGCCGCGATGGCCTGCAGCAGGAACGCAAAATCCACCGTGTCGCCGTCGTCGGTGTCGCCGCGGTAGGCGTTCACGTTCTGCCCCAGCAGCGTGATCTCCTTCACGCCCTGCGCGGTCAATTCCTGCACGTCGCGCATCACGTCGGCGAACGGGCGCGACACCTCTTCGCCGCGCGTATAGGGCACCACGCAGAAGGTGCAGTACTTGCTGCAGCCTTCCATGATGGCGACGAAGGCCGCGCCGGATGCCGTTTCCGCAGCCGGCAAGTGGTCGAACTTCTCGATCTCGGGGAAGCTGATATCCACCTGCGGCAGGCCGGTGTCGCGCCGCGCCTGCAGCAATTGCGGCAGCCGGTGCAGCGTCTGCGGGCCGAACACCACGTCCACATAGGGTGCGCGTTTGATGATGCTCTCGCCCTCCTGGCTGGCGACACAGCCGCCGACGCCGATCAGCAGATCCGGCTTGGCCTGTTTCAGCGCACGCGCGCGACCGAGATCGGAGAACACCTTGTCCTCGGCCTTCTCGCGGATCGAGCAGGTGTTGAACAGGATCACGTCGGCCTCTTCCGGCTTGTCGGTCTGCTCCATGCCGTCGCAGGCGCGCAGCACATCAGCCATCTTGTCCGAGTCGTACTCGTTCATCTGGCAGCCGAAGGTCTTGATATAAAGTTTCTTGGTCATATAGGGGGAAACGGGTTCAAACAGAAGGGTGCAACGGCATGAAAATCCGAGCAAAAAGGTCATGTAAGATTTTAACGAAAACGGCTTGCCGACACAAAGAATTGTGCTACGATTCGCCTCGCTTGTTAGTTGTCGTGTTCAACCTAAATCTCTCGGGAGGAGAAAAAATGTCGTTCATCGCAGATATTTCCGCAATCGGAACCGCAATCTTCGCAGTTGGCTTTTCTCTGTGGATGCTGAAAGAGCTATTCAAGGCTTAAGCGCATCGATACAGACAAAAAACTCCAGCCCATGCTGGAGTTTTTTTTGTTTATGCGAACCCTTCTGGCACTCCGGGAACTTTAAATAAAATATTCTGTCTTCAATGGGACTTTAAGTTTGATTCGGCTCGCATTGCGGCATAATATCTGTCACCGAATACGGATCAGCCACCCCGATTTCACAACCAAGGAGAGCAACATGAAGACTCGTTATCTGATCGCAGCCGCAGCAGCCCTGACCCTGTCCGCCACCGCATTCGCGGCCGACAACGGCGAAGCAGTATTCAAGAAAAGCAGTTGCGTTTCATGCCACCAATTGGACAAAAAATCGGTAGGTCCGGCGCTTAAGGACATCTCCGCCAAATACGCCGGCGACAAGGGTGCGCCGGCCAAGCTGGAGACCAAGGTTCGCAACGGCGGCTCCGGCGCGTTCGGCTCAATGCCGATGCCTCCCACCCCGAAGACCGTCGCCGATGCCGATATCAAGGCCATGGTGACATGGATACTCAGCCAGAAATAAGCTCCTCCTGCTCCCCGAAAAAGCCGACGCGAGTCGGCTTTTTGTTGCCTATCCGAGGAGTCCGGCGAGGGTGCTGATATAATTCGCGCCAATTTTTGGCATACGTTTAAATGAATATCCTCTACGAAGAAGACGGCAGTTTCAAGGTCGGCAGCATCATGACCGACAACACCACCTCCCTGCAGGTCGAGAGCCTGTCCGGCAAACGCAGCAAGATCAAGGCTGCAAACGTGATGCTGCGCTTCACCCAGCCCGCGCTGTCCGAGTTTCTGCCGCAGGCAGAAGCGATGTCTGCGGACATCGAGACCGAATTCCTGTGGGAATGCTGCCCGCAGGAGGAATTCGGCTTCGAGCAGATCGCCGCCGAATATTACGGCCACCAACCCAGTTCGCTGGAGGCCGCCGCCGCGCTGATTAGGCTGCACGGCGCGCCTATCTACTTCCACAAGAAGGGCAAGGGGCGCTATCGCGCCGCGCCGCCGGACGTGCTGAAAGCGGCACTGGCCGGAGCCGAGAAAAAGCGCCAGCAGCTCGCGCTGCAGGAGCGCATAACGACGCAACTGATCGGCTTCGAACTCCCGCCGGAATTCACCGCACAATTGCAGCAGCTGCTCTACAAGCCGGATCGCAACACGCTGGAAGTCAAGGCGCTGGAAGCCGCCTGCGCGGCGACACACCTGTCCGCGGCGCATCTGCTGCACCGCTGCGGCGCGATCCCGTCCACCTTCGATTACCACTACAACCAGTTCCTGTCAGAACACTTCCCCAAGGGCACAGGCTTCCCACCAGTGGAGCTCGCCACTTGGGAAGAGCTGCCGCTGGCGACCGCGAGCGCTTTCAGTATCGACGACGCGACGACGACCGAGATCGACGACGCGTTCTCGATAGAGAAACTGCCGAACGGAAACTGGCGCATCGGCGTACATATCGCCGCGCCCGCGCTGGGCATGCCGCGCGACTCCGACGGCGACAAGATCGCGGTCGAACGCCTGTCCACGGTGTACATGCCCGGCAACAAAATCACCATGCTGCCGGACAGCATCGTCGAAGCTTTCACGCTGTGCGCCGACCGCGTCTGCCCGGCACTGTCGATGTACAACGAGGTAGACACGGAGACGCTGGAACTGCTAAACCACGAGAGCCGCGTCGAACGCATCCACATCGCCGCGAACCTGCGCCACGACACGCTGGAGCCGCTGTTCAACGAACAGACTCTCGCGGAAGGCAAACTCGATTACCCCTATGCGCCCGAACTGGCGCTGTTGTGGAAACTGGCGCAGAAGCTGGAAGCGGGACGCGGCAAGCCTTCCGACAACAGCACGCAACAGGTCGATTACAACTTCCACGTTGAAAACGATCCGTCTAGCGAGCACGCCAGAGTCAGCATCACCAACCGCCGCCGCGGCTCGCCCATCGACAAGGTGGTGTCCGAGCTGATGATCCTGGTCAACAGCGAGTGGGGCAAGCACATCGCCGAGCACGGCTTCGTCGCGATCTACCGCACCCAGCAGGGCGGCAAGGTCAAAATGAGCACCGTCGCCGCACCGCATCAGGGACTGGGCGTCGCGCAATACATGTGGTCGAGCTCGCCGCTGCGCCGCTACGTGGATCTGCTAAACCAGCGCCAGATCATCGCGATGCTGAACGATGCAGAGCCGCCCTATCCCAAGGGCGACACCGCGCTGTACGCGGCGATGCGCGACTTCGACACGATGTACGGCATCTATAACGACTTCCAGCGCCATATGGAACGCTACTGGTGTTTGCGCTGGTTGCAGCAGGAACAAGGCGAGGATGAGCTTGTCGTGACTGCCACCGTGCTGCGCGAGAATCTGGTGAAGCTGATCGACATCCCGCTGGTGTTCCGCGCCTCTTCGTTGCCCGAGCTGCCCGCCAACACTCGCGTGCAACTGGCCGTCACCGGTATCGACCTGCTGGATGTCAACGTGGAAACGCGCTACGTCGCGACCGTGGAGGAAGCCGCTTGATCGCAAGCCTGACCTCGCGACTGAGCGCAGCGATGACCCTCTCGGTCGCGCTGCATGCCTTCGCGTTGTTCGGCGTCGCGCTGGTGCTGCCTGAGCCTGCCAACCTCGCCAACATGATGACGCCGCTGCAGGTGGTGCTGGTCAACAGCAAGTCGAAGACACGGCCAGACAAGGCCGACGCGCTGGCGCAGGCCAATCTGGACGGCGGCGGCAACACCGCCGAAGACCGTCAGGCCAAGACTTCGTTGCCGACCATCAGCGACGATCAGCAGTTCACGCCGGAACAGGTCGCACGGCGCGTCGCCGAACTGGAGCAGGAATCGAAGCGCCTGATGACGCGCATGAAGGGCGACTACACCGTCGCCCAGCCCGCCCCGAAAAAGGAACAGACCAGCGCCAACCGCAGCGGCGACGACCTGGTGCAGCGCAGCCTGGAGATCGCCAGGCTGGAGGCGCAGATCAGCAAGAACATGGATATCTACCAGAAGCTGCCGCGCCGCAAGTTCATCGGCGCGCGCACCCAGGAATACCGATTCGCCCAGTACATCGAAGACTGGCGCATCAAGGTCGAACGTATCGGCAACCTGAACTATCCCGAAGAGGCGCGCCGCCAGCAACTCTACGGCAAGTTGCAACTCAGCGTCTCGATCCGCAGCGACGGCAGTCTTGAGAGTATCGAAGTCAGCCGCTCGTCCGGGCATCGCATCCTCGACGCCGCAGCGATGCGCATCGTCAAGCTTGCCGCGCCCTATTCGTCGCTGCCGCCCGAGATCACCAAGGACACCGACATCTTGACCATCGTCCGCACTTGGACGTTCACCAGCGCGGATCGGCTGGAAGGCGAATGACATCATGACTGACAAATACGCCGTTATCGGCCACCCCATTTCGCACAGCAAGTCGCCACGGATCCACCGCATGTTCAAGGAGCAGACCGGCGAGGACATTTCGTACGAGGCGATCGAAGCGCCGCTGGACGGCTTCATTGCGACGATAGAACGCCTGCACAGCGAAGGCTACAAGGGCTGCAACGTGACCGTGCCGTTCAAGTTCGAGGCGTTCAAATTTGCCACCGAGTTAAGCGAACGCGCGCAATCGGCGCAGGCGGTAAACACGCTGAGGTTCGACGCAAGCGGCATCTTCGGCGACAACACCGACGGTGCGGGACTGGTTGCCGACATCGAACACAATCTCGGCATCTCGCTGCGCAACAAGCGCGTATTGCTCATGGGCGCGGGTGGCGCGGCTTACGGCGTGGTTTTGCCGCTGCTCCATGCCGGCGCACATATCGCCGTCGCCAACCGCACTGCGGGCAAGGCGCGACAGCTCGCCGTCGCGTTCGCCGGCTCGGGCAACGTTACCGGCTGCGGCTACGACGAACTGGGAGAGCAGCAGTTCGACGCAATCATCAACGCCACCTCCGCTGGCTTAAGCGATAGCAAAATCGAATTGCCCGAAACCATCTTCGCCCCCGGCGCACTCGCCTACGACATGATGTACGGACGCGAGACGCCGTTCATGGCGTTCGCCCGAGCACACGGCGCGCGCGTCGCCGACGGCCTCGGCATGCTGGTCGAACAGGCCGCCGAGGCATTCTTCATCTGGCGCGGCGTGCGTCCGGACACCAGCCCAGTTCTCGAAAAGTTGCGCGCAGCATGAAGAAATTCCGCTACTGGAGCTGGCGCATCCTGCTCGCACTGTTCGCGCTGGTGGTGCTATACCAACTGTGGATATTCGCGCATGTGTTGTGGTGGATAAAATTCAATCCCTCGACCAGCTCGTTCATGGATGACCGGCTGGAGCTGATGCAGGACAAGAACCCGGACGCCGAGCTGAAGCACAAGTGGGTACCCTACGAGAAAATATCCAACAACCTGAAGCGCGCACTGGTCGCCTCCGAGGATGCGAAGTTCGTCGATCACGAAGGCTTCGACTGGGAAGGCATACAGAAGGCTTACGAGAAGAACATGAAGAAGGGCAAGATCGTCGCGGGCGGTTCGACGATCAGCCAGCAACTCGCGAAGAACCTGTTTCTCTCGACCAAGCGCACGCCTTGGCGCAAGGGCGAGGAAGTCATCATCACGCTGATGCTGGAGGCGGTGATGGACAAGCGCCGCATCTTCGAGATTTATCTCAACGTGATCGAGTGGGGTAACGGCGTGTTCGGTGCGGAAGCCGCCTCGCGTTATTACTACCGCACCAGCGCGGCGGGCCTGTCCGCCCCGCAGGCCGCCAAGCTCGCCGCGATGGTGCCCAACCCGCGCTACTACGACAAGCATCGCGAAGCGCGCGGCCTGTTGCGCAAGACCGGCATCATCATGGCGCGGATGAACAGCGCAGAAATTCCGTAGGGGCGCGGCAGAAGCATTTCGCGACAACGTATCGCAAAATCCCGTAGGGGCACGGCGTAACAAAGTCAGGCAATCCACTATCCAGCAAGCTGGATGTGGAATTGACACCGCCGTGCCCTTGCCATGCATCGCATCGCCGCCATTCGAGCGGCGATTCCTTTACAATAGCGCGCGAATTCAAGGGCCCGCGCGATGACCGACACTAGCCACGAGAACCACCATACCGAAAACGTGCAAGCACACCTCAAGCAGGTGGAAGCGCTGCTGCACAGGCACGCGCTGGTGGAAGAGGTGGCGCACAAACAGGAACTGCCGCGTCAGGATCGCCATGCCTTGGTCGATACTCTGCTGCACAAGCAACACCTCACCGAACTTCAGCTCAAGCTGGAGAGTCTGCACCCGGCCGACATCGCCTATATCCTCGAAGCCCTGCCGATCGAGCAGCGTCTGCTGGTGTGGGATCTGGTCAAATCGGAACGCGACGGCGAGATTCTGATCGAGGTGTCCGATTCGGTGCGCGAGTCGCTGATCGCGACGATGAACCGCGAGGAACTGCGCGCGGCGGCCGGCCAACTGGACGCCGACGAGATCGCCGACCTGGCGCCGGACCTGCCGCAGAACGTGATGCGCGACGTGTTCAAGTCACTGTCCATCGAAGAGCGTGAACACCTGCGCGCCGCGATGTCGTATTCGGAAGACTCGGTCGGCGCGCTGATGGACTTCAACATGATCCATGTGCGCGAGGACGTGACACTAGAAGTGGTGTCGCGCTACCTGCGCCGTTTCGACAAACTGCCCGACCACACCGACCAGATATTCGTTGTGGACCGCGACGACGTGTTCAAGGGCGTGCTGCCGATCAACCTGATCGTGGTCAACGAGCCGGAAATGCTGGTTCGCGACCTGATGCTGACCGACACCATCCAGTTGCATCCGGAAGAGAAGGCGGACCAGGCCGCGCAGGCGTTTGAGCGCTACGATCTGGTTTCCGCTCCGGTGATCGACGAAGACAAGAAACTGACCGGGCGCGTGACGGTGAACGTGGTGCTGGACTTCATCCGCACCGAATCGGAAAGCGACCTGCTGAACCAGGCCGGCCTGCGCGAGGAAGAGGATATCTTCGCGTCAGTGTGGAAGTCGGCGAAAAACCGCTGGACTTGGCTGGCATTAAATCTGTGCACCGCATTCTTCGCCTCGCGCGTGATCGGCGGATTCGAAGACACGATCGAAAAGTTCGTCGCGCTGGCCGCACTGATGCCCATCGTCGTCGGTATCGCCGGCAACTCGGCGAACCAGACCACCACCATCATCATCCGCTCGCTCGCCTTGGGACAGATCACCCAGGGCAACGCGCGCCGCCTGCTGATCAAGGAACTGGCGATCAGCGCCTTCAACGGCATCGTGTGGGGCGGCATTGCCGGACTGTTCGCCTACTTCCTGTATCACAGCGTACCGCTCGGCGTCGTGATGACCAGCGCGATGCTGCTCAACCTGATCGTGGGCGCCGTCGTCGGCATGGCGATACCGCTGACGATGCAGAAGCTCGGGCGCGACCCGGCGATAGGCTCCAGCGTGATGATCACCGCGATCACCGACAGCGGCGGCTTCTTCATTTTCCTGGGACTGGCGACGATCTTCCTGATCTAGCGGTTGCACTCTTTAGTTCGTGCTCCGCCCGCCCCTTCGGCAGGCTCGGGCTAGGCTTTAATAGCGATGGTCCGCGGCATCTCTCATCCCCAATCGCGGCTGAAGCCGCTCCTACGAAAACCGCGACCCCCTGCGGAAACTCGCGGCCCATCATGCCGGGCAAAGCCCGGCCTACATTTTTGGATCAGGCTTATCCGTTTAGTCTCTAACAAAAGAAAACGCCCCGTGCAAAACACGGGGCGTTTCAAGTAAAGCAGGCCTGCGGGGCTTGCGCCCCGCGCACATCCGGGTTATGCGCCCAGGATGCCCTTGCCGACCTTCTTCGCTGCAGGCTTCTTGGCTGCCGGCTTGGCGGCGACCTTCTTCACTGCTGGCTTTGCTGCGACTTTTTTGGCGACCGGCTTCTTCGCCACTGCCTTCTTCACTGCCGGCTTTGCTGCAACTTTCTTGGCAACCGGCTTCTTGGCAACAACCTTCTTCGCTGCCGGCTTTGCTGCTGCCTTCTTGGCGACTGGCTTCTTGGCGACAACCTTCTTGGCGACAACCTTCTTCGCTGCCGGCTTCTTCGCTACTGCCTTTTTCGCTGTCGGCTTGGCTGCAACTTTCTTGGCAACAACTTTCTTGGCAACAACTTTTTTCGCTACTGGCTTCTTCGCTGCCGGCTTGGCCGCGGCCTTTTTAGCTGCTGGCTTGGCTACCGCTTTTTTCGCTGCCGGTTTAGCAGCGGCTTTTTTCGCTACTGGCTTGGCTGCTACTTTCTTGGCTGCCGGCTTGGCGGCCACTTTTTTCGCTACGGGTTTTGCTGCTGCTTTTTTTGCTGCGGGTTTAGCGGCGACTTTTTTTGCGACCGGTTTAGCGGCTGCTTTTTTCGCTGCGGTTTTTGCTGCAGGGGTCGATGCGGTTGTATCGGATGTTGCCATTTTCATTCTCCATAAAAATTGGGGACATTCTCGCTACTCAACTTCTCGCTCAAACGCCCTGTCCTGTAACCGTAGACGTTTGCGGCATCGGCACTCTATCCACGTTTAAAAAAACCTGCAACAAATTTCGCAACAAAGTTTTGTGAAAATTGCAACACTCACGGAAGCGTCCTCTCCCCTGCATACAGTTGTGCGACGGTCTCGCGCGCCCTCACCAGATGCACAGACGCACCGTCCACCATCACCTCTGCGGCACGCGGACGCGTGTTGTAATTCGAGCTCATGCTCATTCCGTACGATCCCGCAGAAAGCACAGCCAGCAAGGCTTGCGGGGCTACTGACAATTCGCGCGCACGACCGATAAAGTCTCCCGTTTCGCAGATCGGGCCGACGATATCGTAAGTCTGCGCGGGATGATTTTCGCGCTGCACCGGAAGAATTTCGTGATACGCATCGTACAAAGCCGGACGCATCAAATCGTTCATCGCCGCATCGACGATGGCGAAATTTTTTTCTTCCCCATGCTTCAGATATTCGACTCGCGTCAGCAATGCGCCCGCGTTTCCGACCAGCACACGGCCCGGTTCGAGGATCAGTTTTTCGCTGCGGCCCTGCAATGCCTTCAGCAATGCGGCAACGTAATCCGCAATCGCCGGGGGCGTTTCGTCGCTGTAGCAAATGCCCAGTCCTCCACCCAGATCGAGATGCTCGAAGCGTATGCCTTCGGCGGCCAAGGCATCCGCCAGCACCAGCACTTTTTCCACCGCCGCAATGAAGGGACTGACTTCGGTGAGTTGCGAACCGATGTGGCAATCCATGCCGGTGATGCGCAGATGCGGTAAGTCGCGCGCCCTGCGGTAAAGCGCTATTGCCTCGTCGTAGGCGACGCCGAACTTGTTCTGCTTCAACCCGGTGGAGATGTAAGGATGCGTCTTCGCATCGACGTTCGGATTCACGCGCAGGCTGATCGGCGCAACTTTGCCCATGCTGCCGGCGACTTCGTTCAGGCGCTCCAGCTCCGCAGCCGACTCGACGTTAAAACACAGGATGCCCGCATCCAAAGCCATACGCATTTCGGCGACACTCTTGCCGACGCCGGAGAACACCACCTTGCCTGCATCGCCATCCGCCGCGATCACGCGCTGCAGCTCACCGCCGGAGACGATGTCGAAACCTGCGCCGAGACGCGCGAACACATTCAGGATCGCCAGGTTGGAATTCGCTTTCACCGCATAGCAAATCAGGTGCTCGCGCCCTTGCAGCGCATCGGAAAACTGGCGGTAGCCGTCGGTCAGCGCAGCGCGCGAATACACGTAACAGGGCGTGCCGTACTGCGTAGCGATGTCCGCCAGTGGAACCTGCTCGACGCACAGCGCGTCGTTGCGATATTGAAAATGACTGCTCATGATCGATTGTCCGTACAAAAAGTTGTTTGCGATGCCGCGAAGGATTGTGCTGCGGGAAGCTTGAGCGGCCCTTTCTTGCCACAGCCTTGCAGCGACAAGGCCAGAGCCACGATAATGGCCAACGTGAGTTTCAGGCGCATGATTGTCCACCAGATAATTTAAGAACGTTAACTTGGCAGATTATAAAGGCTCAACATGATCGAAAGCGAATTCAACCAACTGGCCGATGCCGCGCTGTCGCGCATCGAGAAGGCTATCGACGACTGCGGCGGCGATGTCGAGTGCAACCGTAGCGGCAATGTGCTGGAGATCGAGTTCGACAACGGCCAGAAGATCATCGTCAACCGCCACGACATCAACCAGGAGATATGGGTCGCCGCGAAGTCAGGCGGCTTTCACTATGCCTGGAAGGACGGCATCTGGCACAGCCAGCGCGACGACAGCGAACTGTACAGCCGATTGATTGAACTGTTCGCGGCACAGGGCGAAACCATCGACCTGCCGTAGGTCGGGCTCCGCCCGACATGGTGGGCAGAGCCCACCCTACAAAGCAATCGCCTTCAACTCGCGGCGCAGCTTCGCGTAGTTAGGGCAGGCACTCATCACCACCTCCCAGAACGCCGCCGAGTGATTCATCTCGCGCAGGTGCGAGAGTTCGTGCACCACCACGTAGTCGATCAAACGCAGCGGCAGGCGGATCAATTGTTCGTTGAGCCGTATCGTGCCGCGCGCGGTGCAGCAGCCCCACTGCGTCTTCGCCGACGACAGCTTGAGCACGCGCGGCATGACGTTCAGCAGCGGCGCGTAATGCGATATGCGTTCGGCGAACAGCGGCTCGGCCTGCTGACGATACCAATGCGACACCAGTTGCTCGATATGCTCGGCATCATCCTCATCCACGACGAACAGCCACAGCTCCTTGCCGCGCTGTTGCGGAATTCCAGCGAACAGACTGGGACGGATGCGCAACGTCAGCCGCTCGCCAAGGAAGGGGATAGTCTCGCCGTCCGCCCAGCGCAATTCCTCGCGCTTGCGCGACTGCCAGCCGTCCAGCTTCTCCACCACCCAGCTCGCCTTGTCCTGCAGCACGCGGTGCAACCAGTTTTCCGACGCGCGCAACGGCATACTCACGGTTAGCCCCCGATCGTCGATGCGCAGGCCGATGCTGCGGCGCTTGCTGCTACGCTTGAGGGTGTAGGTGATTTGCTTGCCGGCGAGGAGTGCGGCGCGTTGCTCGATGGCGGGAGGGGAAACCAGATTGCGTAGGCGCTTGAACATCTAGTGGGCCAGTTGTCTTATCTCGTTCTCGATCCATGCCTCGACCTCGGCGTTGATCTCGTCGGCCTTGCGGCCCTGCGTGACGATGGGCTTGCCTACGCTCATCGTCACGACGCCCGGATGCTTGCTGAACGCGTTGCGTCCCCACAGGCGGCCGGCGTTGTGCGCCACCGGCACCACCGGCGTGCCGCTGCTCGCCGCCAGCAGCGCGCCGCCGATCTTGTACTTGCCGCGCTGACCGTAAGGCACGCGCGTGCCCTCGGGGAAGATCACCACGTAGAAGCCCTGCGCCAGACGCTCCTTGCCTTTTTTCAGCAACTGCTTCATCGCGCCCTTGCCGTCGCTGCGGTCGATCGCAATCGGGCTGGTCATCGCCAGCCCCCAGCCGAAGAACGGCAGCCACAGCAGCTCGCGCTTCAGCACCCACGCTTGCGGCGGGAAGATCACCTGCAAGGCCAGCGTCTCCCAGGCCGACTGGTGCTTGCACAGCACGATGCAAGGCTCCTTCGGCAGATTCTCGATGCCGCGCACCTCGTGACGAATGCCGCACACGACGCGCAGCAGCCAGATCATCGTGCGCGCGTAGTTGGAGATGAGGCGGTAACGCGTCAGCGGAGAGAACGGGAAAGTGAATATCGCCAGCGTCGAGAAGATCGGCGTGAGTATCAGTTGCAGCAGCAGGAAAACCAGCGAACGCAGAACGGTCATCGAACGAGCTCCGCGACCACCGCGGCAAGATCGGCGCGCACGATGGTCCCTTCCGGCAGATTGCCGGCCGCCTGCGTCTTCTCGCCCTTGCCGGTCAGCACCAGATACGGCTGCGCACCCAGCGCGGCGGCGGGCTGCAGGTCGCGCAGGGAATCGCCGACGACCGGCACGCCGGCGAGGTTGCCGCTGTAACGCGCCGCGATCTCCTCCAGCATGCCGGTCTTCGGCTTGCGGCAGTTGCACTGGTGCTCGCTGGTATGCGGACAGAAGAACACCGCATCGATGCGCGCGCCGACCAGCGCGCAGGCCTTGTGCATCTTGTCGTGGATCGCGTTCAGCGTCGCCATGTCGAACAGCCCGCGCCCGATGCCGGACTGGTTGGTCGCGACGACGACGCGATAGTCGGCCTGATTCAGCCGCGCGATGGCCTCCAGGCTGCCGGGAATGGGTTTCCACTCCTCCGGGCTCTTGATGAACTGGTCGGAGTCGAAGTTGATGACGCCGTCGCGGTCGAGGATGACAAGATTCATGGTGGCAGTCGCTAGTTAGTTGGTAGGGTGGGCACGATTTTGTGCCCACGCGGATGAACGGTGGGCACAAACAACGTGCCCACCCTACGGCTCGTTTCCCTTTTCACGGCGGTCATGCCGCCAGCTTGGAGATATCCGCAACGCGGTTCATCGCCGCATGCAACTGCGCCAACAACGCGAGGCGATTCGCACGCAGTTTCTCGTCTTCGGCGTTCACCATCACGCTGTCGAAGAACACATCGACCGGCACGCGCAACCCGGCCAGCACCTGCAGCGAGGCGGTGTAGTCGCCCGCGGCGAACGCGGCATCGGCCTGCGGCACAATCACGCCCAGCGCCTGATGCAACGCCTGCTCGGCGGCTTCCAGCAGCAACGCGGCATCGACCTTGTCACTGACAGCCCCTTCGACCTTTTTCAGGATGTTGCCGACTCGCTTGTTCGCGGCGGCGAGTGCGGCGGCTTCCGGCAATGCGGCGAAGGCACGCACGGCCTCCAGTTGCTTCGGCACCAGATATATCTGTTGCGGATTCAGGCTCAGCACCGCCTCGACCTCGTTGGCGCTATAGCCCTGCTCGCGCATCGTGCCACCGAGACGCTCAGACACAAAGGTCTCGACGTCGACATGCGCATCGGCCAGCAAGCCATGCGGGAATCCGGCGAACGCGATCTTGACCAGATCGGACAGGCTCAACGGCAGCTTCTTTTCGAGCAGCATGCGCACCACGCCCAACGCATGGCGGCGCAGCGCGAACGGGTCCTTGTCGCCGGTCGGGATCTGGCCGATGCCGAACATGCCGACCAGCGTCTCCAGCTTGTCGGCCAGCGCGACGCAGACGCCCGCCATGTTGCGCGGCAGCTCATCACCCGCGAAGCGCGGCTTGTAATGGTCTTCGATGGCGAATGCGATGTCGTCGCTCAAGCCGTCGTGCTGCGCGTAATAGCGCCCCATGATGCCTTGCAACTCGGGGAACTCGCCGACCATGTCGGTCAGCAGGTCGGCCTTCGCCAGCAATGCGGCCTGGTCGGCCTGCGCCGCCAGCGCATCGCCGCCGAGCTGCGCGCCGATCGCGCGAGCGATGGCCTGCACACGCTGCACGCGCTCGCCCTGCGTGCCGAGCTTGTTGTGGTACACGACCTTGGACAGCCCCAGCACGCGCGCGTCTAGCGGCTTCTTTCTATCCTGATCGAAGAAGAACTTCGCATCGGCCAGACGCGGGCGGACAACTCTTTCATTGCCGCCGACCACAAGGCTCGCATCCTTCGGACTGATGTTCGACACGATCAGGAACTTGTTGGTCAGCTTTCCCGCAGCATCCAGCAGCGGGAAATATTTCTGGTTCGCCTTCATCGTCAGGATCAGGCATTCCTGCGGCACTTCGAGGAACTCGGTTTCGAATTGGCCGAGCAACACGTTGGGACGCTCGACCAGCGCGGTCACTTCGTCCAGCAGCGCATCGTCCTCGATGGGCTTCAACCCTTCCTTCGCAGCGGCGGCGGTCAATTGCTTGACGATCTCGGCGCGGCGCGCGGCGAAGCTGGCGACGACCGCACCTTCGGTCTCCAGTTGCTGCGCGTAACTGTCGGCATCCTTCAACACCATGGTCGCGTTAACGGCCTCGAAGCGGTGGCCATGCGTCTCGCGCCCGGCGTTCAGGCCCAGCGTGGAAATCGGCACGATATCCGCGCCATGCAACGCGACCAGCCCGTGCGCGGGGCGCACGAAGTTCACGCTGCTCCAGCCGTCGGCCAACTGGTAGGTCATCACCTTGGCGATAGGCAGTTTCGCGAGCGCTTCTTCCAGCGCCTTCTGCAATCCGTCGGCCAGCGCAATGCCCTTCGCGACGCTGTCGTAGAACAGCGCCTCGGCCTTGCCGTCCTGCGCGCGCTTGAGGCCCGGCACCGCCAACGCATCCGCACCCAGCGCGGCGAGGCGCTTCAGCAGCGCGGGCGTGGCCTGCCCGTTCGCATCCAGTCCCACGCTGACCGGCATCAGCTTCTGCGACACCGGCTTGTCTGCGGCCTGCGCCGCGACGTTCGCGACATGCACCGCAAGGCGGCGCGGCGACGCATAGGAGGTGACCGCCGCTTCGGCAGTCGCCAGCCCCTGCGCCTTCAGGCTCGCAGACAGGGTCTCCGCAAAACTCTCGCCCAGCTTCTTCAGCGACTTCGGCGGCAGTTCCTCGACGAACAACTCGACCAACAGATTCTTCATACTCATGCTGCCGCCTTCTTTTCAATTTGTGCCAACACTTCGTCCGCCCACTCCTTCGGCGCCATCGGGAAGCCCAGGCGCGCGCGGCTGTCGTAATAGCTCTGCGCGACGCTGCGCGCGAGGTTGCGGATGCGGCCGATGTAGGCCGCGCGCTCGGTCACCGAGATCGCGCCGCGCGCGTCCAACAGGTTGAAGCTGTGCGCCGCCTTCAAGACTTGTTCGTAGGCCGGCAACGCGAGCTGCTGTTCCATCAAATGCTTCGCCTGCTTCTCGTGCGCGCCGAACGCGGTGAACAGAAAGTCGGCGTCACTGTGCTCGAAGTTGTAGGTGGACTGCTCGACCTCGTTCTGGTGGAACACGTCGCCGTAGCTCACGCCCGGCGAATAGGTCAGGTCGAACACGTTCTCCACGCCCTGCAAATACATCGCAAGGCGTTCGAGGCCGTAGGTGATCTCGCCGGTGATCGGCTTGCAGTCGATGCCGCCGACCTGCTGAAAATAGGTGAACTGCGTGACTTCCATGCC
>MGWR01000012.1 GCA_001801085.1 Gallionellales bacterium GWA2_60_142
ATCGTCGGCAAGGCCGGCAAGGTCATCGTCGCGAAGGACAAGCGCATCACCGTGCGTCACATCCGCGAGATGCAGGAATCCGGCATCGACAAGCTGGCGGTCGGCGAGGACTTCCTGATCGGCCGCGTGATCGCGAACAACATCATCGACAAGGACAGTGGCGAAGTCGTCGCCAACGCCAACGATGAGATCACCGAAGCCTTGCTGCGCAAGCTGCAGGCTGCTGGTATCGCCAAGATCCAGACTCTGTACACCAACGACCTGGATCACGGCGCGTTCATTTCGCAGACGCTGCGCACAGATGAGACCGTCGATCAGTGGACCGCGCGCGTCGCGATCTACCGCATGATGCGCCCCGGCGAGCCGCCGACCGAAGAAGCGGTCGAAGGCCTGTACCAGGGCCTGTTCTTCAGCGAAGAGCGCTATGACCTGTCCGCTGTCGGCCGCATGAAGTTCAACCGCCGTGTTGGTCGCGAAGAACTGACCGGCGCCGGCGTGCTGTCCCGCGAAGACATCGTCGAAGTGGTGAAAATCCTGGTCGAGTTGCGCAATGGTCGCGGCGAGATCGACGACATCGACCACTTGGGTAATCGTCGCGTGCGCGCCGTGGGCGAACTGGCCGAGAACCAGTTCCGCGCTGGTCTGGCGCGCGTCGAGCGCGCCGTCAAGGAGCGTCTGGGCCAGGCCGAGACCGACAACCTGATGCCGCACGACCTGATCAACGCCAAGCCGATCTCGGCTGCGGTGAAGGAGTTCTTCGGCTCCAGCCAGTTGTCGCAGTTCATGGACCAGACCAACCCGCTGTCGGAAGTGACGCACAAGCGCCGTATCTCCGCGCTGGGACCTGGCGGTCTGACGCGCGAGCGCGCAGGCTTCGAGGTGCGCGACGTGCACCCGACCCACTACGGCCGCGTGTGCCCTATCGAAACACCGGAAGGTCCGAACATCGGCCTGATCAACTCGCTGGCGCTGTATGCGCGCACCAACGAGTACGGCTTCATCGAGACACCGTACCGCAAGGTGACTAACAGCAAGGTTTCCGATGACGTGGATTACCTGTCCGCGATTGAGGAGGGCAAGTTCACCATCGCTCAGGCCAACGCCGAACTGGACAAGAAGGGCCACTTCACCAACGACATCGTGTCTGCGCGTCGGCACAACGAATTCGTGCTGGCCGAGCCGGACAAGCTGGAATACATGGACGTGTCGCCGTCGCAGGTGGTGTCGGTCGCTGCCTCGCTGATTCCGTTCCTGGAGCATGACGACGCGAACCGCGCGCTGATGGGTGCCAACATGCAACGTCAGGCCGTTCCCTGTCTGCGCGCCGAAAAGCCGCTGGTCGGCACCGGCATCGAGCGCACCGTGGCGGTCGACTCCGGTACGACCGTGCAGGCATGGCGCGGCGGTCGCATCGATTACGTCGATGCGGGCCGTATCGTGGTGCGCGTCAACGATGACGAAACCACCGCGGGCGAAGTGGGCGTGGACATCTACAACCTGACCAAGTACACCCGTTCCAACCAGAACACCAACATCAACCAGCGTCCGCTGGTGAAGGTGGGCGACCAGATCGGCCGCGGCGACGTGATCGCCGACGGTGCATCCACCGATATGGGTGAACTGGCGCTGGGCCAGAACATGCTGGTCGCGTTCATGCCGTGGAACGGCTACAACTACGAGGACTCGATCCTGATCTCCGAGCGCGTCTCGGCACAGGACCGTTTCACTTCGATCCACATCGAAGAGCTGACTGTCGCCGCGCGCGACACCAAGCTGGGACCTGAGGAAATCACCCGCGACATCCCGAATCTGGCGGAGGCGCAACTGGCCCGTCTGGACGAGTCCGGCATCGTGCACATCGGCGCCGAAGTCGGCCCCGGCGACGTGCTGGTCGGCAAGGTCACGCCCAAGGGCGAGACACAGCTGACGCCGGAAGAGAAGCTGCTGCGCGCGATCTTCGGCGAGAAGGCTTCCGACGTGAAGGACACTTCGTTGCGCGTTGACGCCGGCATCTCCGGCACCGTGATCGACGTGCAGGTGTTCACCCGCGAAGGTCTGCAGCGCGACAAGCGCGCCCAGCAGATCATCGACGACGAACTGGATCGCTACAAGAAGGATCTGGGCGACCAGATGCGTATCGTCGAGGCCGACGTGTTCTCGCGTCTGGAGAAGATGCTGCTGAACAAGGTCGCCAACGGCGGTCCGAAGAAGCTGGCCAAGGGTACGAAGCTGAGCAAGGATTACCTGTCCAGCGTCGAGCACCACCACTGGTTCGACATCCGCGTGGCCGACGACGAAATCGCCGCGCAGATGGAGCAGGTCAAGGAAAGCCTGGCGCAGAAGCGCATCGAATTCGATGCCGCGTTCGAACTGAAGAAGAAGAAGCTGACGCAAGGCGACGAATTGCAAGCCGGCGTGCAGAAGATGGTCAAGGTGTATGTGGCCGTGAAGCGCCGCTTGCAGCCAGGCGACAAGATGGCGGGTCGCCACGGTAACAAGGGTGTGGTATCGCGCATTGTGCCGGTGGAAGACATGCCGTACATGGCGGACGGTACGCCGGTCGACGTCGTGCTGAACCCGCTGGGTGTGCCGTCGCGTATGAACATCGGTCAGATTCTCGAAACGCACTTGGGCTGGGCCGCCAAGGGCTTGGGCAAGAAGATCGACGACATGCTGCAGGCCAACGCGAAAATCACCGAGATGCGCAAGTTCCTCGGCAAGATCTACAACCATCACAACGGTCAGACCGTGGATCTGGAATCGTTCACCGATGACGAGATCATCGAGTTGTGCCGCAACCTGACCAAGGGCGTGCCGTTCGCGACGCCGGTGTTCGACGGTGCCAGCGAAGAGGAGATCAAGTACATGCTGGAATTGGCGGAGCTGCCGAAGTCCGGACAGACCACGCTGTTCGACGGACGCACCGGCGAGGCATTCGACCGCCAGGTCACGGTCGGATACAAGCATGTGCTGAAGCTGCACCACCTGGTCGACGACAAGATGCACGCTCGTTCCACCGGCCCGTACTCGCTGGTGACCCAGCAACCGCTGGGCGGCAAGGCACAGTTCGGCGGTCAGCGCTTCGGTGAGATGGAAGTGTGGGCGCTGGAGGCATACGGTGCGGCTTACACGCTGCAGGAAATGCTGACCGTCAAGTCCGACGACGTGACCGGCCGTACCAAGGTCTACGAGAACATCGTCAAGGGCGACCACAAGATCGATGCCGGCATGCCCGAGTCGTTCAACGTGGTCATCAAGGAAATCCGTTCCTTGGGTATCGATATGGATTTGGTACGTAACTAAATGCAGGGAGTAGGAAGTAGGAAGTGGGAAGTTGGATTTCCCACTATCTACTCTCCACTTTCAACTCACCAGATTTAGGAGTCACAACATGAAATCATTGCTGGATTTGTTCAAGCAGGTCACACAAAAAGAGGAATTCGACGCGATCAAGATCGGGTTGGCCTCGCCGGAGAAAATCCGTTCCTGGTCCTACGGCGAAGTGAAGAAGCCGGAAACCATCAACTACCGTACCTTCAAGCCTGAGCGCGACGGTCTGTTCTGCGCGAAGATTTTCGGACCGGTCAAGGATTACGAGTGCCTGTGCGGCAAGTACAAGCGCCTGAAGCACCGCGGCGTGATCTGCGAGAAGTGCGGCGTCGAAGTGACCTTGTCCAAGGTGCGCCGCGAGCGCATGGGCCACATCGAACTGGCCTCGCCGGTCGCGCACATCTGGTTCCTGAAGTCGCTGCCGTCCCGTCTGGGTATGGTGCTGGACATGACGCTGCGCGATATCGAGCGCGTGCTGTACTTTGAAGCCTACGTGGTGACCGAGCCGGGCATGACCCCGCTGAACCGTGGCCAGCTGCTGTCCGAAGACGACTACCTCGCCAAGACCGAAGAATACGGCGACGAGTTCGTCGCGATGATGGGTGCGGAAGGTGTGCGCGCCTTGCTGTCCAATCTGGATGTGACCAGCGAGATCGAGACCATCCGCGCCGATCTGGCCGCGACCGGTTCCGAGACCAAGATCAAGAAATACGCCAAGCGCCTGAAGGTGCTGGAGGCGTTCAATGCGTCCGGCATCAAGCCGCAATGGATGGTGCTGGAAGTGCTGCCGGTGCTGCCGCCGGAACTGCGTCCGCTGGTGCCGCTGGACGGAGGCCGCTTCGCGACCTCCGACCTGAACGACCTGTATCGTCGCGTGATCAACCGTAACAACCGTCTGCGTCGCCTGCTGGAACTGAAGGCACCGGACATCATCGTGCGCAACGAAAAGCGCATGCTGCAGGAAGCGGTGGACTCGCTGCTGGACAACGGTCGTCGCGGCAAGGCCATGACCGGCGCGAACAAGCGCCAGTTGAAGTCGCTGGCCGACATGATCAAGGGCAAGAGCGGCCGCTTCCGCCAGAACTTGCTGGGCAAGCGCGTCGACTATTCCGGCCGTTCCGTCATCGTGGTGGGCCCGCAGCTCAGACTGCACCAGTGCGGCCTGCCGAAGAAGATGGCGCTGGAGCTGTTCAAGCCGTTCATTTTCAGTCGTCTCGAGGCGATGGGGCTGGCGACCACGATCAAGGCATCCAAGCGCATGGTCGAGGCCGAAGAGCCGGTGGTGTGGGACATCCTCGAAGAGGTGATTCGCGAACATCCGATTCTGCTGAACCGCGCACCGACTCTGCACCGTCTGGGTATCCAGGCGTTCGAACCTATCCTGATCGAAGGCAAGGCGATCCAGTTGCATCCGCTGGTCTGTTCCGCGTTCAACGCCGACTTCGACGGCGACCAGATGGCCGTTCACGTGCCGCTGTCGCTGGAAGCACAGATGGAATGCCGTACCTTGATGCTGGCATCGAACAACGTGCTATCGCCCGCTAACGGCGAGCCTATCATCGTTCCGTCGCAGGATATCGTGTTGGGTCTGTACTACATGACCCGCGAGAAGATCGGCGCATTGGGCGAAGGCTCGATGTTTGCGAACATCGCCGAAGTGTCTCGTGCCTACGAGTCGCGCGAAGTCGAGCTGCAGGCGAAGATCACCGTCCGCCTGAAGATCGTCGAGAAGGACGAGAATGGCCAGCCGTTCGAGAAGCCGACCCGCTTCGAGACCACGGTCGGCCGCGCGCTGCTGTCCGAGGTGTTGCCTGCCGGACTGCCGTTCGCGCTGATCAACAAGTCGCTGAAGAAGAAGGAAATCTCGCGCCTGATCAACGCCAGCTTCCGCCTGTGCGGTCTGCGCGACACCGTGATCATGGCCGACAAGCTGATGTATACCGGTTTCACCTATGCGACCCGTGCCGGTATCTCGATCTGCGTGGACGACATGCTGATGCCTCCGCAGAAGAACGAACTGATCGGCGCAGCCGAGAAGGAAGTGCACGAGATCCACACGCAGTACACCTCCGGTCTGGTGACCGATGGCGAGCGTTACAATAAGGTGGTGGATATCTGGGGCCGCACCGGCGACATCGTGGCTAAGGCCATGATGGAGCAGTTGGGCAGCGAGCCGGTGATCGATCGCTTGACCGGCGAGCAGCGCAAGGAAAACGGCAAGGTGGTGATGCAGGAGTCGTTCAACTCCATCTACATGATGGCTGACTCCGGCGCCCGCGGTTCTGCGGCGCAGATTCGCCAGCTGGCTGGCATGCGCGGCCTGATGGCCAAGCCGGATGGTTCCATCATCGAGACCCCGATTACCGCGAACTTCCGCGAAGGTCTGAACATGTTGCAGTACTTCATTTCCACCCACGGTGCCCGTAAGGGTCTGGCGGATACGGCGTTGAAGACAGCGAACTCCGGTTACCTGACTCGCCGTCTGGTGGACGTCACGCAGGATCTGGTGGTGATCGAGGACGATTGCGGCACCGAAAATGGCACCGGTATGAAGGCGATCGTCGAGGGCGGCGAGGTAATCGAGCCGTTGCGCGAACGTATTCTGGGTCGTGTGGTTAGCGCCGATGTGGTCGACCCGGAAACGGCAGAGACTGTCTACGAAGCCGGCGTCCTGCTGGACGAGACTGCCGTGGAGCGCATCGAGGCGCTGGGCATCGACGAAGTGCGCGTGCGCACTCCGCTGAATTGCGAAACCCGCTTCGGTCTGTGCGCCAAGTGTTACGGCCGCGACTTGGGCCGCGGCGGTCAGGTGAATGTGGGCGAAGCGGTCGGCGTGATCGCCGCCCAGTCCATCGGCGAACCGGGCACCCAGCTGACCATGCGTACCTTCCACATTGGTGGCGCGGCATCGCGTACCGTGGTGGCTAGCCAGATCGAAAGCAAGTCTAACGGCGTGCTGAAGTTCAGCCCGAACATGCGCGTGGTTTCCACCGAGCGCGGCGAGCTGATCGTCGTGGCGCGTAGTGCCGAGCTGATCATTGCCGACGACTACGGTCGTGAGCGCGAGCGTCACAAAGTTCCTTACGGTGCAGCCTTGACGGGCAAGCAGGACGACGTGATCCGTGCCGGCGTGGTGCTGGCTACCTGGGATCCGCACACCCGTCCTATCGTTACGGAGTACACCGGCAAGGTGCGCTTCCAGAACGTCGAAGAGGGCGTGACGGTCGCCAAGCAGATCGACGAAGTGACCGGTCTGTCCACGCTGGTTGTGATTGACCCGAAACAGCGCGCGGGTACGCAGAGCAAGACCGTCGTTCGTCCGATGGTGCGCCTGGTCGACGAAACGGGCAACGAGGTGAAGTTGGCGGGAACGGAGACATCGGTCAGCGTGACGCTGCAAACCGGTTCCATCATCACCGTCGAAGACGGTCAGCATGTGGGCGTCGGCGATGTGCTGGCGCGTATCCCTCAGGAATCCTCGAAGACCCGCGACATTACCGGCGGTCTGCCGCGCGTGGCCGAGCTGTTCGAAGCGCGTATTCCTAAGGATGCGGGCATGCTGGCGGAAGTCACCGGCATCGTCTCGTTCGGCAAGGACACCAAGGGCAAGCAACGCCTGGTGATCACCGACGTGGACGGCATTGCGCACGAATTCCTGATTCCGAAGGAAAAACACGTGTTGGCGCACGACGGCCAGGTGGTCAACCAGGGCGAGATGATCGTGGACGGCCCGGCCGATCCGCACGATATCCTGCGTCTGCTCGGCGTCGCGGCATTGGCGCGCTACATCACCGACGAAGTGCAGGAGGTTTATCGCTTGCAGGGTGTGAAGATCAGCGACAAGCATATCGAGGTGATCGTGCGCCAGATGCTGCGTCGCGTACAAGTCAGCGATGTTGGCGACACCCGTTTTATCACGGGCGAACAAGTCGAGCGCGCGGATTTGCTGGAAGAGAACGAGCGCATGGCTGCCGAAGGCAAGAATCCGGCCAGCTTCGAATACATGTTGCTGGGTATCACCAAGGCATCCTTGTCCACCGACTCGTTCATCTCCGCGGCGTCCTTCCAGGAAACCACGCGCGTGCTGACCGAAGCGGCGATTATGGGCAAGCGCGACGATCTGCGCGGACTGAAGGAGAACGTCATCGTGGGTCGATTGATCCCGGCCGGCACCGGTCTGGCGTATCACACCACGCGCCGCAAGCAGGCTTTGGGTCTGGATCTGGGCGAGGGGCGCGAGTTGCAGGAGGCCGAATTGGTCGTATCGGATGAATCGCTTGACACGCCGAGTGTTTCTCCATAGAATTCGCAACCTTTTTTCTGCCGCAGCAGACGGACTGAGTCCTGCTGCGGCAGAGTGTTTTTTGTTAACAAATTGATTTTTAAACGATCTTCGAAAATTATTTAGGGTGTAAAGACAATGCCAACCATTAACCAGTTGATCCGCAAACCGCGTGTTGCAATCGTAGAAAAGAGCAAGGTGCCGGCCCTCGAGGGGTCTCCGCAGAAGCGCGGTGTGTGTACTCGTGTGTACACCACGACTCCGAAGAAGCCGAACTCTGCGCTGCGTAAGGTGGCCAAGGTGCGTCTGACCAACGGTTTCGAGGTTATTTCGTACATCGGCGGCGAAGGTCACAACCTGCAGGAGCACTCGGTGGTTCTGCTGCGCGGTGGTCGTGTGAAGGACTTGCCGGGTGTGCGTTACCACATGGTTCGCGGCAGTCTGGATACGGCTGGTGTGAAGGATCGTAAGCAGTCTCGTTCCAAGTATGGTGCGAAGCGCGCCAAGAAGTAATTTTTTAAACAAGCGTAATCATTAGCAATTATTCGAGGTTGATATGCCAAGACGTAGAGAAGTCCCCAAGCGCGAAGTACTGCCTGATCCGAAATTCGGCAATCAGGATCTGTCCAAGTTCGTGAACGTATTGATGACGGCCGGCAAGAAGTCGGTGGCCGAGCGTATCCTGTACGGCGCGCTGGAGCAGGTCGGCAAGAAGACTGGCAAGGATGCGATCGAGGTGTTCAATCTGGCTTTGAATAATGCCAAGCCGCAGGTGGAAGTCAAGAGCCGTCGCGTCGGCGGTGCAAACTATCAGGTGCCGGTTGAAGTGCGTCCGTCGCGCCGCATGGCTTTGTCGATGCGCTGGTTGCGCGAAGCTGCGCGCAAGCGTGGCGAAAAGTCGATGGGTATGCGTTTGGCTGGTGAATTGATCGATGCGTCCGAAGGTCGCGGCGGTGCAGTGAAGAAGCGTGAAGAAGTTCACCGTATGGCTGAGGCTAACAAGGCCTTCTCGCATTTCCGTTTCTAAATCAGATCAAGTTAGGTATCTACCGTGGCACGTAAAACACCCATTAGCCGTTACCGCAACATCGGCATTAGCGCGCACATCGATGCGGGCAAGACTACGACGACTGAGCGTATCCTGTTCTACACCGGCGTAAGCCACAAGATTGGTGAAGTGCATGATGGCGCGGCTACCATGGACTGGATGGAGCAAGAGCAGGAGCGTGGTATCACCATCACTTCCGCTGCAACGACTTGCTTCTGGAAGGGCATGGAGAATCAGTATCCTGAGCATCGCTTCAACATCATCGACACC
>MGWR01000013.1 GCA_001801085.1 Gallionellales bacterium GWA2_60_142
AATGCCAGACTGGCATGGAACAGCCAGCCCATGGACCAGGTCCACAGATTAGCCTTGAACAGGCTCTCGAAGAACACCACCTCGCGCGTCATGCGCAACACCACACCGCCGGTAGTGGTCGGTGCCGGAGTGGTCGGTATCTTCAACGGCGCGGGAGTCCGCGCATAAGTATTGATGCGAGACAACAATCCCACGACGAACAACAAGGTTGCAAGATAGAACAGGATTGCGAACAGGGTGCTCATCATGGGAATGTAGTCTTGATTACTTGATATCGATTAATGCCTGGCGATTAAACGCAACCGGTCGGCTTCGGCAGACCGGCGATCTTGCATGCCTGCTTGCCCGGACCATACGGAAACAGACCGTACAGGTATTCGCTGGTGCCTTTTTCCGCGCCCAGCTTCTTGCCGATGGCCTTGGTCAGCACGCGCACAGCCGGAGCGATCTGGTATTCCTCGAAATACTCGCGCAGGAAGTTGATCACTTCCCAGTGCTGCTCGGTCATGTTGATGTTTTCGGTGCCGGCGATGTAATTCGCGACATCAGCATTCCAGTCGGCCAGATTGATCAGGTAACCTTCTTCGTCGGTTTCGTAGGACTTGCCGTCAACTTCGATGTTAGCCATCGTATTTCTCCTTAATTAGATCGGTTGGTTGTACACAACTACTGCTTTTTTGCCAGAGGAAGTCTTCCCTCTCCCCCATGTCCCCCTCATTAATCCTCCCGACGCAAGCGGGAGAGGAGCAACGAGGGAGGCAATTTTTTACAGCCAGGATTGGCAATTCTTGTTGGACGCGGTGAGCTCGACGAAACCGCCGTAGTCCACAGACGAAACGCCTTCCAGCAACCGGTCGCCAAAACCGCGAGCATCGAGGTCGGGCTGCAACACGTAGACCTTGCAGCGGCCCATCGCCTCTTGCAGCTTGGCGGCGCAGACATTGCCGGTGGTCGCGGCGACGACAGCATCCTCGATCAGCAGGATGTCGCCGGACTGGGCGACACGCAAACAACTGTCGAGCGCGCCGTTGGTCAGCGGGGATTTATTGATGATGTGCAGCATTTATAGACTCCCTTAGAAACTCAGGACCACGTCTTGCTGGTCCATCAGTTCGCCCATCTCGGCGCGGCTCAGCACGGTGACATCGACCAGCAGATCTTCCTCGCTGAGGCCACGGGCCTCCATCGACTCCTTTTCGACATACAGCTTCTCGATGTCGTAGCCGTCCAGCGCGCGGTAGGCCGGCGAGAAGTTTTTGGTCTCGATGCCCTTGGTCTGCTGGCCCTTCTTCAACTGGTACACGCCGTCGTCGAGGAACACCAGCGACACGTCTTGATCGAACGCTGCGGTAATCAACACCACTTCCAGCGACTCCAGCGCATAGATCGTGCCGTAAGGTGCCTTGCGGTTCACGAACATGAACTTTTTCACTTCACTCATTTCGCTCTCCCTCAATCGCCGAAGGTGACCAGACGGTCACACTTGACGCCCGCTTCGACCAACTGCCCCAGACCCGAGATACGGAATCCCGCTGCCAGGTTCTCTTCCTTGATACCGCGACGTAGCGCGGCGGCAACGCACACCACCAGATCGACCTTGTGCTCCTCGGCCAGCTTGGTCCAGCGGTTCACGATATGCCGGTCGTCTTGCGGCGGCTCGGTCAGCTTCGACGCATTGTTCACGCCGTCGTGATAGAAGAACACGCGCCATACCTCGTGCCCCTTCTCGATGGCCGCCTTGGCGAACAGATAAGCCGAATCGCTCGCCTGATGCTGGTAGGGCCCTTCGTTGACTACGATACCGAACTTCATGTCTCCCCCGATCAGAAACGGATGTGGGTAGAAGAATTGAGGTTGGCACGCGAACCGCGCCAATCGTCAATCAGGTACTTGGTGAACGGCAGCCCGGTCTTCTCGAAGAAGCTCGGCCAGCCGATGCGGTCGATCCAGTCGGCGATACGCTCCCAAGGACGCGCGTCTTCCTTGTACACGCTCAGGATGTTCTTCACTACCGTAGCGACTTCCGGCCAACGCGGTGCGTTGTTCGGCAGACCCGATGCGACCATCTTCATGAATGTCGGCTTGCCGCGCGCGTTGGAGTTCTTGCCGCCAACCCAGATAGCCAGCTTGGAATTTTCCGGGTCGTTGATCTGCATCGGCGGGCAGGGAGGGTAGCAAGCGCCACAGCACATACATTTGGCTTCGTCGATTTCCAGCGAAGGCTTGCCGTTCACCATCGCGGGACGGATCGCCGCAACCGGGCAGCGTGCCACCACGGTAGGACGCTCGCACACGTTGGCAACCAGGTCGTGATTGATGACCGGCGGCTTGGTGTGCTGCACGATGATCGCGAGGTCGGCCTGACCGCCGCAGTTGATTTCGCAGCAGGAGGTGGACAGGTGGACGCGGTTAGGCATCTCCTCGCGGACAAACTCTGCATGCAGTTCGTCCATCAGTGCCTTCACCACGCCGGAGGCGTCGGTGCCGGGGATGTCGCAGTGCAGCCAGCCCTGGGTGTGCGCGATCATGGTGATCGAGTTGCCGGTTCCGCCGACGGGGAAGCCGTTCTTTTCCAGTTCGGCAATCAGCGGTGCAACCTTGCTCTCGTCCGACACGATGTACTCGATGTTGGAGCGGATGGTGAAGCGCACGCGGCTTTCGGCGAACTTGTCAGCGATGTCGCACAGCTTGCGGATGGTGTAGACATCCATCTGGCGCTGCGTGCCGGCGCGAACGGACCACACCTCGTCGCCGCTGTGCGAGACGTGATGCAGCACGCCCGGACGCGGACGGTCATGGTATTTCCAGTTGCCGTAGTTCTTGGCCAGTGTCGGATGCAGATACTTCTTGTTATCAGGTACGCCAGTCTCTTTCGGCTTGCGCATTTGCACGGGTGCATTCATGTTCTATCTCTCCTCAGGCAGATTGCTTCTTGGCGTTGATCTTGGCGACTTCTGCATCCCAACCATCGGTGCGGACGTAGGGGTTCATGCGCGGCGAGTTGACCATCGCCGGGTCGGCGTCGATCTCCATCGCTTCGAGATAGTTCGCCAGACCGATACGCTCGATCATCTCTCCGGAACGCTCGTGCTCCAGCGCGTTTTCGGCGAAGAAGTCGATATGACGCTGACTGAAGTCAACCAGCTTCTCGACATCTTCTTCGGTGTCCAGCTTGATGAACGGCATGACCACAGTCCCCATCAGGCCGCCGATCTTCAGATGACTCTTGCCGCCAACCAGCACGCTCGCGCCCCTGTCCTTACCGGTTGCCAGCGCGCCGGTCATCACGTTGATGCAGTGCATGCAGCGCACGCAGTCGCGATTATCGATCTCGACCGCATGGGTGTCGTTGACCGCCACGCTGGAGATACGATCGCCAGTCCGCAGCTTGCCGATTTCCTTCAACTGGAAAGTCTTGGTCGGGCAACGCGCGACCACGTCGTTCACCAGCTCGTCCATGCCATGCTTGGCGAACCACTTCTTCGCCAGCGCTTCATCGGTGCGGATGTTGTCGCGCCAAGTGCCGATGACCGCGATGTCGGAACGCTGAATCGAGTTCATGCAGTCATTCGGGCAGCCGGAAAACTTGAACTTGACCTTGTACGGCAGCGACGGGCGATGAATGTCGTCGAGGAAGGTATTCAGCACCGCGCGATGCGCCTGTGCTTCGTCGTAGCAAGACTGTTCGCAGCGTGCCGCGCCAACGCAAGACATCGAAGTACGCACTGCGGGGCCTGCGCCACCGAGGTCGAAGCCCATCTCGTTGAGCTCATCGAAAGCTTTTTGCACATTCTCGGTCGTCGCGCCCTGGAACATGATGTCGCCGGACTGTCCGTGGAAAGCGATCAGACCGGAGCCGTGCTTTTCCCAGATGTCGCAGAACTGGCGCAGGGTGTCGGTATCGTAGTGCATGCCGGGAGGAGGCATGATACGCAGCGTGTGGAACTCGGCCGCATCCTTGAACTTCGGGCTACCGTCTTCGTTCTTCAGCTCGGTGAAGCGAGGGATCACGCCGCCGCCATAACCGAACACACCGACCGTGCCGCCCTTCCAGTAACCTTTACGGGTCTTGTAGGACTCTTCGAGCTGCCCCAACAGGTCAACCACGTAATCCTTGTCTTTGGCCAAGTCTTTCAGGCCAGTCACAAAGCTGGGCCATGGGCCGCTCTCGAGCTGGTCGAGATTTGGGGTGTCATGCATCTTCTTAGCCATAATCTTCCTTTCAGTCGCGCTGCCCATTGCTCTAACTGCTGGCATACGCTGATTGACCCGGCAGAGACGGGATCCTGCATCTGTCTGAATTGGCCGCACTGTTTCGCGACCCGCCCGAAAATTTCCGTACTGAGGTATTAACCGTGTCGCATGGTACGGTGCATCAGCGGCGCATTCCATCACCCTGAGCAACTACCCGATATAACCCTTAAGGGTGGGTCGAAGCCTTCCCCCGGTAGTATTTCAATGGCGAGGTGATTGGGGATAGACTTCGGGCCTTAATAACAGGCGCAATGCACCGACAAGGACATCCAGATGGCGCAAATCAAGGAATTGACCCGATTCAAGGTTCCTTTGGGCAGCCAGGAAATCGAGCTGCAGCAGATCGACCATGCCGAGGGCGGCATGAGCCTGCTGCGCATCCGCATCCGCGAGGGCAAGCGTTTCACGATATTCGATATCGATCCGCTCACCGCGCAGCAATGGGCGGATGCGATGCAAGACTGGGCCCTGAGCCAAGATGAACAATCCCAGCATGAATAGCATGACTAACAAGTTGCCGGACATGCTCGACTTGGCGTTCGACGTCAGCGGCGCGACGCCTCCCGCGAACTATCCCTTCGCGCTCTGGGCCGCGCTGATCGACCTCGCCCCGCTGCTCGCGGAAGAGGAAAGCGCCGGCGTGCTGCCGCTGCGCCTGCCCGAACATGCTGCCGAACTCTTGCCCAAGCGCGCCAAGCTGACCTTGCGCATCCCATCCGCCCTAACGGAAGAACTGACTGTCGCACTGTCCGGCACGCAACTCGATCTGGAGAACGGCCCGCTGCAACTCGGCATGGGCAGGCCTCGCGCGATAACGGCCTATCCGACCATACACGCCCACCATGTCGCCAGCGACGAGGACGAACCGGCCTTCATGGATGGCGTGCGCGCGCAACTCGACCAAATGCGCATCGCATGCAACCTGATCTGCGGCATGCGCCACCGCATCGGCGATGAGACCCGGTCCATCGGGGGATACAGCCTGGTCATCCATGACCTGAAATCCGACGCATCGCTGAAGCTGCAATACGCAGGGCTGGGCGAGTCGCGCCAGTACGGCTGCGGAATTTTTGTGCCCTACAAAGTCATCTCAGGCTTGAACGACGACTGAGTCGGGCTTTTTACTTAAACGAGTGGAGGAAGACAATGGGATACACCGTCGCAGGCAACGAACTTGAAACCGACAATGAGGGCTTTCTGCTGGAACCGGACTACAGCGATGAAGTGGTGAACGTGATCGCTGCGGCCGAGAACATCGAACTGACCCCGAAACACATGGAAGTCATCAACTACATGCGCGAGGAATACAAGGAAAACGGCCATACGCCGAACTTCCGCAACATGCTCAAGGGCGTCGGCGAATTCTGGCCCGAGGCGGACAGCAAGGCGCTGTACGACCTGTTCCCGCTCGGCCCCGCCAAACAGGCCGCCAAGATCGGCGGATTGCCGCAGCCTTACGGCAAGGGCGGATATTGATTTTTCGTAGGGTGGGCACGCTGTTGTGCCCACGCGGATGCCAAACCGCATGGGCATAACTAGCGAACCGTCAGCCCCACCCTACTGTTTTAATCTCGTGTCTTTAGTGGACAAATTGCTTTTAATTAACCAGTTTCAGCAACCGACAGGATTAACCATATGACTCCCAAAGACTTGCATGCCAATGTGACGCTGGATATGCGCGGCCTGACCTGCCCCGCGCCGTTGCTCGGCGCGAAGCGCGTGGTCAACGATCTGGCCAACGAACAGATATTGCTGTTGATCTCCGACTGCCCCGGCACGCGCGACGACCTGTTCGCCTGGGCCGAGCAGACCGCCAACCAAGTGCTGAAGACCGAGGCCATGCCGGACGGCGGCACCGGCTACTACGTGATGAAGGGCAAGGGCGAAGCGCATCAAGCCAACGTGCTGCTCGACATCCGCGGCGTGGTTTGCCCCGGCCCCATCGTCGAAGCCAAGAAGCTGCTCAACGGCATGAATTCCGGCGAAATCCTCAAGCTGGTCAGCAACTGCCCCGGCATCCATTCCGACATCGTCGGCTGGACGAACATGACCGGCATCAAGCTGCTCGAAACCAGCGAAATCGCTTCCGGCGAGCACGCGTTCTATCTGCAAAAACAGTAAGTGGAACGCTCAAAGATCCGCATCAAGAGCAACTGGTTCAAGTCCGGGCGCGAACACGGGCCGGAGGAGCTGGCCGGCGCGGTGTCGTTCGTCGCCTCGCGCATGGCCGACAATGCGCTGAAGAACACCCGCAAGGCAGATTTCGAGATCGCCGTCGGCCCGCAGTATTTCGCCTTCCTCACCGAGTTCCTGATCTACGCGATCCAGGTCGCGGACCGCATCGCCTACCGCCGGCTGTCCGCCGAAGATAGAGCCACGTTCACCGGCATATTGGCGAACCGCATCGGCGACACCTATGCCGAGAACGAGAGCCGCTTGCTGGGCGGCGATATCCGCGAGTGCAAACACCGCTTCATCGAAAGGCTCAACCAGCAGGCCGACGGTTATGCCGATTTCGACTACGGCGAGGACGGCCCATCGTTCAACTTCACGCGCTACCTCGGCTATTGCATGGACGGCATCATGGATGCCAAGGACAGCGGCTGGATCATCGACCAGATGATCACCGTCGAGGCGCCCGATGCGGCGGAGACGATAGAGAAGACGATGCGCAACCTGCTCGAAACCGAACCGCGTCCGGCGCGCCGCCGCAGCGGCACCAGCGGCGACTGAGCCTGCGATGAGCAACCCGTTCGACCTGACCGACAACGGCGCCTACCAGCGCTGGCGCGAGCGCAAGCTGGCGCAGGCCATCACCGCCCCCGATGACTTAATCGTCGAGATAGCCGACCCCGCTGCGCTGATCGCCGTCGAACGCAACGAGCTGCTGGCGCGCTGCCGGCGCAGCAACATGGCAATCTACGCGACTCGCGCCGACATGGACGAGCGGACGGTGCAGCAACTGGGCGCACAACTCGGCCTGCTGCGGCTGGACGCCAACTGGCTGGCCGGCGAGCAGGGCGTGTCGCGCATCGCCGTGCATCCCGGCGATGGCGTCCGCCAGGCCTACATTCCCTACACCGACCGCGCGATCAAGTGGCACACCGACGGCTACTACAACCCGCCGGAACGGCAGATACGCGGCATGATCCTGCATTGCGTGCGGCCTGCCGCGCAGAGCGGCGAGAACCGGCTGCTGGATCACGAGATTGCCTACCTGATGCTGCGCGATGCCGATCCGGAGTTCATCCGCGCGCTGTCCGCGCCGGACGCGATGACGATACCCGAACGCACCGACGAACAGGGCGTCGCGCGCGCTGCCCAGACCGGCCCGGTGTTCTCGCTCGACGACGGCGGCAACCTGCACATGCGCTACACCGCACGCACCCGCAGCATTGCATGGAAACAGGACGAAGCGACGCGGGCCGCGGTCGCGCAACTCGAACGCCTGCTGGACAGCGATCTCCCGCATGTCTTCCACACCAGGCTGAAACCCGGCATGGGACTCTTGTGCAACAACGTGCTGCATGACCGTGCCGCATTCACCGACGACCCCGCGCAACCGCGTTTGCTGTTCCGCGCACGCTACCTGGATCGCCTTTCCGCCGACTGACCCCGGGCCGGCCACTCACACATAAGGACAGACATGAACCATAACGCTTCCATACTTCGCCAACTGCAACTCTCCTTCCTCGGCTTCGGGCTGGCGATGGGCATCGTGTTCCCGTTCTACGCCTACTTCTTCGTCGACTGGAAAGCGGGCATGCTGCCCTGGTTCGTCGTCGGCTGCGTGATCGCCGGCATCACCATGGGCATCGCCAACCACAAGCTGCTCGAATGGCTGCTGATCCGCAAGCTGCGCCAGGTCGCCGTAGCGGCCGAACGCATACGCGGCGGCGACCTGCGCCAGGGATGCGGCGTGCGCAGCGGCGACACGGTGGGCGAGATCACCCAGGGATTCGACTCGATGGCCGACGGCCTGCGCGAGACCATACGCGGCATCGCCAACTCCGCGCAGTCGGTGGACTCGACCGCGCGCGAGATCGGCGCTGCAATGCGCGCGCTGGGCGACAATATGGACGAGCACCGCCACAACGCCGGCGAGATCGGCAAGGTCATCAACGGCATGGCCGATGCCGCGAACTCCATCCTCGAACTGTCGGATGCGGCAGGCAAGAACGCCTCCTCCGCCGACAAACTGATACGCAACGGCGTCGCCCATGTGACCACGACCGAACAATCCATCTCCGAACTCGATGCGGCCAGCGCGAAGATCTCGGCCAATGCCTCCAGCCTGGAGGCCAGCGCGCGCGAGGTCGAGGAAGCTGTCTCGGCGATCCGCGCAATCGCCGAACAGACCAATCTGCTCGCGCTTAACGCCGCAATCGAAGCCGCGCGCGCCGGCGAACAGGGCCGCGGCTTCGCGGTCGTCGCCGACGAAGTCCGCAAGCTCTCGGAACAGGCCGCGCAGGCCACCACCCGCATCGACACCGTGCTGCAGCGCGTCAATCAGGATGTCACCTCCACCGTGCAACTGTCCGATGAAAACGCCCGCGCGGTCCGCGCCGGCCTCGCGGCCTCGAAGCTGTCCTCCGAAACTTTCGTGCAGATCGAACAGGCCACCGCCGCGATGCGCACTTCGGTGGAAGCGGTGCATGAGGCCGCCGACGACCAGCAGATGCTGGTCGGCATCGTCATGTCGCGCATCGCCGAAAACGAGGCGCACACCGACAGCGCGGCGCAACACACGACGGCATGCATCGCCGATGCGGACCGCATGGTCGAGGCCGCGCGCAGCCTGAACGAAACCACGCACAAATTCGTAGTCTGACCGCAGTAAAACTTGCCGCGATCGGCTGAAAGGAAAGACTCATGTCGCATTTGCTTCGACTGCTTCTCGTACTGTTTCCCGTGCTGGCCTTTGCCGCCCCGCTTCCGGTGGAACAGGTCGCACCCGGCGTGTATGTCCACCACGGCGAGCATAAAGACCTCAACGAAGGTTACGGCGGAGACATCTGCAACGCGGGTTTCATCGTCGGCGACAAGGGCGTGGCGGTGATCGACACCGGCGGCTCGCCCAAGGTCGGCGCGCAACTGCGCGAAGCGGTGCGCAAAGTCACCAAACTACCCATTTTGTACGTGATCAACACCCATGTGCATCCCGACCACTCGCTGGGCAATGCCGCGTTCAAGCAGGACCATCCCGTCTTTGTCGGCCACGGCAAGCTGGCCGAGGCGATGGCGCTACGCAAGGAAGCCTATCTGCGCAACCAGCGCGCATGGGTGGGCGCGGACGCCGCCGGAACCGAACTGATACCGCCCGACTTGCCGGTCGCCGTAACCGCCGACATCGATCTCGGCGGTCGCGCCCTGCACCTGACCGCCCATCCGCTCGCGCACAGCCCCACCGACCTGACCGTATTCGACAATGCGAGCAACACGCTGTGGACCGGCGACCTGCTGTTCATCGAGCGCACGCCCTCCATCGACGGCAGCCTGACCGGCTGGCTGGCCGTCATCGAGCAGCTGCGCGCCGTCCCCGCCCGCCGCGTCGTACCCGGCCACGGCTCTTCGACGAGCAACCTGCTCGCCGCGCTGGACAACGAAAAACGCTATCTCGGCGCCCTGCTCGCCGACGTGCGCGCCGCCATCGAACGCGGCGACAGCCTGGAGCAAACCATCGCCACCGCCGCCCGATCCGAACAAGGCAACTGGCTGCTGTTCGACGTCGTCAACCGCCGCAACGTCGCGCTGGTGTTTCCGTTGCTGGAATGGGAGTAGCCGAAAGGCTGAATGACTCATAGCCTGAAATCGCCCGACTCCCCCTCGGTCGTTTCAAGTTGGCTACGCATGACCTTCAGTTGAAACATAGCGTTGCGATCTTCCTCGGACAGCACCGACTCTATGTGACGAATGGTGTTCTGGTAACGCGGTATCACGTTGTACTTCAGCGCGTTGACGCGTTTTTGGGTCTTGCGCTGCTCGGTCAGCAAACGCCATAGCGCGGTCTCGGCTTCGCCCAGTTGCGCGAGCAGCACGGCGATTTCGGTCATGCGCCGACGCGCCTCGTCGAAGCTGGCGTCGGTCCACATCAGCCCGACAGGTTGTATCGGCGTGCTCTCGACGGTCACGGTGGGATATTCGACGCCTATGCTGCTGCGCGGCAGGATGTAGACCGACAGCGCGGGCTTGAGTCCCAGCACCGCCTGTCGCAACTGCGTGCTGCCCATGCGCATGTGGGCGATGGATAGCCAGTGATAGGTGGACTGCAATGCATCGTGGACCGTCAGGCGCAGTTCGCGATAGCGCTTCAGCCGCTGGTGCACCAGCCGCGTGAGCAGTTCGCGCTTGCGTTCGAGCAGGTCGTGGCCGTGTTGCAAGGCTGTGATCTGATGGCGCAGCGACAGCAGCACGCTCTTGGTCGGACGCACCCTGAGGTGGGTTTTCATTTCTCCTCCGCCGTTGCGCTTTGCCAGTGGTGGTATTTCTCCAGGTCCGCCACGCCGACGCGGGTCAGCGATTGCGGCGGCAGCAGCGAGAGCAGTTCCCATGCGAGGTTCAGCGTCTCGACGATGCTGCGTTCCTCGTCTTCGCGTTGTCCGACGAAACGCCGTTCGAAGGCGTCGGCGAAATCGAGGAAGTTGCGGTCGGTTTCGGAGAGGTCTTCCGCGCCGATGATGGAGGCGAGGTTGCGCACCTCCAGCGCGCGCGCATAGGAGGCGTAGATCTGCCCCGCGACCCGCGAGTGATCCTCGCGCGTGTGGTCCTTGCCGATGCCGTCTTTCATCAGCCGCGACAGCGACGGCGGAATGTCCAGCGGCGGATAGATGCCGAGGTTGTTCAGCGTGCGACTCAACACTAATTGCCCCTCGGTGATGTAGCCGGTGAGGTCGGGGATGGGATGCGTGATGTCGTCGCTGGGCATCGATACCACCGGCATCATCGTGATGGAGCCGGGCTTGCCGCGGATGCGTCCGGCGCGTTCGTAAATCTCCGCCAGGTCGGAATACAGATAGCCCGGGTATCCCTTGCGCGCGGGCACGTCGCCCTTCGCGGTGGCGACCTCGCGCAGCGCCTCGGCGTAGTGCGTCATGTCGGTCATCACCACCAGCACATGCAGGTCGAGATCGAAGGCGAGGTATTCCGCCGCGGTCAGCGCGGCGCGCGGCAGGATCAGGCGCTCGATGGCGGGTTCGTCGGCGAGGTTGAGGAACATCGTCACGTTGCGCAACACGCCGCTGTCGGCGAAGGTCTCGCGAAAAAATCGCGCATCGGAATAGGACACGCCCATCGCGGCGAACACCACGGCGAAGTGCGATTCCTCGCCGGGCAATCTGGCCTGGCGCACGATCTGCGCGGCAAGCCGGTTGTGCGGCAGGCCGGAGCCGGAGAAGATCGGCAACTTCTGCCCGCGCACCAGCGAATTGAGCCCGTCCACCGCGGACAGCCCTGTCTGGATGAACTCGCGCGGATAGGCGCGTGCGGCGGGGTTCACCGGCGCGCCGTTGACGTTGCGTTTCAGTTTCGAGAACAGCGGCGGGCGCTCGTCGCGCGGCTGACCGAGGCCGTTGAACACGCGGCCGAGGATGTCAGGGCTCAGCGCGATCTCGAACGGCTGGTCGAGGAAGCGCACCCAGGTGTTTTCGAGGTCGAGATTGTCGGTGCCTTCCAGCACCTGAATCAGCACCAGTTCGTTCGAGGTGCGTATCACCTGACCGTTGCGCCGCCGCCCGCTATGGTCGCGCACCACCACGCGATCGCCCAGTGCGATGCCGGGCACGCCGCGCATGTAGAGCAGCCCGTTGCGAGCGGCGAATGCCAGGCGATACTCCTTGTCGCTCATGGCCCCGCCTTTGCGTGCTGCGCATACTCGCTGTGCAGGCGTTCGAATTCGCCGTCGGCGCGTGCGGCGAAGCTGCGCAGTTCGTCCAGTTGGTCGTTCCGGTAGCTGCCTTTCAGACGTTGTGCCTCGGCCAGCAGCGGCAAGCGCAGCAGTTCCTGCACCGGCACGCCGAATTCGAGCAGCTTTATTCCTTGCCGATAGATGCTCAGCATCTGGTCGAGCAGGGCGAACTGTTTTTGCGGCGAGCAATAGCTGTCGACCGGGTCGAGCGCACTCTGTTGCAGCACGCCTTCGCGGAACAGCGCGACGCCTTGCAGCGCCCAGCGCTGCTGCGGCGACAGCGCTTCGGGGCCGACGAGGTTGACGATGCGCGCGAGCTCCTCGGCCTGCGCGAGAATCTCCAGCGCGGCGGCGCGTTGCTCGGCCCAGCGCGGATTGACATGTTCGGCCCACCAGCCGCTGCAACTCGCGACATAGCCGGAGAAGCTCTCTACCCAGTCCACCGCGGGGTAGTGGCGCGCGTCGGCGAGTTCTTTCGACAGCGCCCAGAAGGTCTGCACGATCTCCTTGGTGTGGCTGGTGACCGGCTCGGAGAAATCGCCGCCGGGCGGCGACACCGCGCCGATCAGGGTGATCGAGCCGTTGCCGCCGGCCAGCGTCTGCACCCGTCCCGCGCGCTCGTAGAACGCGGCGAGGCGCGAGGCGAGGTAGGCGGGATAGCCTTCCTCCACCGGCATCTGGCCGAGGCGGCCCGCGACCTCGCGCAGCGCCTCGGCCCAGCGGCTGGTGGAGTCGGCCACCATCACCACGTCGTAGCTCTGGTCGCGGTAATACTCGGCCAGCGTGACGCCGACGTAGATCGACGCCTCGCGCGCGACCACCGGCATGTTGGAGGTGTTCGCCACCAGCAGCGTGCGTTCCATCAGCGAGCGCCCGGTGTTGGGATCGGTGAGCTTGGGAAAACTTTCGAGGATGTCCACCAGCTCGTTGCCGCGTTCACCGCAGCCGACGTAGATCACGATGTCGGCGTCGGCCCAGCGCGCGATCTGCTGCTGCACCATGGTCTTGCCCGCGCCGAACGGGCCGGGCACGGCGGCGCGCCCGCCTTTCACCAACGGGAAAAAAGTGTCGAGGATGCGCTGCCCGGTGAGCAGCGGCGCGACCGCATCGTCGCGGCTGCGGTAGGGGCGCGGGCTGCGCACCGGCCAGCGGTGGAACAGGCTGAGTTCGGCGATGCCGCCGTCGGCTTGTTTGACACGCGCCACCACGGCCTCCACGGTGATATCGCAGGCGGAGACGAGCTCGACCAGTTCGCCGCCCATGCCCGGCGGCACCAGGATGCGGTGGGCGATGGTCGGCGTTTCCTGCACGCTGCCCAGCACCGCGCCGTCCACGATGCGCATGCCGATTTTCAATTCGGCGTTCGGTTCGAAATGCCACAGCCTGCTGCGATCCAGCGGCGGGATGTACACGCCGCGCGGGATGAAATCGCCGTGCTGTTTCGCGTGTTCCAGCAACGGGCGCTGCACGCCGTCGAAGATGCCGCCCAGCAATCCCGGCCCCAGTTCTACCGAAAGCGGATGGCCGAGCGCCTCGACCGGCTCGCCGGGGCGCAGCGATTCGGTGGGCTCGTACATCTGCACCAGCGCGCGCTCGCCGTGGCGGGCGATGACTTCGCCCATCAGTTCGAGACGACCTATCCTGACCTGCTCGCCGGTGCGCACATCGGCCAGTTCGATGGTGACCAGCGGCCCGTTGACTTCGACGACCCTAGCCATTGTTTTTATCTCCAGCCTGCAGCATCAGCCGCTCGGCGACCTCGCCCCGTAGCGTTTCGTACAGCCTTTCCATGCGGCCCTCGAAGGTGTTGTCGTAACGAATACCGCCGTCGCGGCTTGCGACCAGCACGCCGCCTATGCAGGCCAGCGGTTCCGGCGACAGCGAGAGTTGTTTGCCGGGCGCGGCTGCGTCGGCATGGTGCGCCCAGTCCGCTTGCAGGCGTTGCAGGTCGCGCGCGTTAAACCGGGCGACGAGTTCGTCGCGTTCGATGGCCAGCGCCGCTTCGCGCAAATAATTTTGCAGCAGCGGCAGGTAGCGCGCTTCGTCGTCCGCGAATGCGGACAGGTGCGCGGGGAGCCGGGCAAGCGCGGCATCGGATAGTTCTTGTCGCACCCGGTCGAGTGCGGCGTGCAGGTCTAGCTCCGCCGCCTGTACCCGCTGCCGGTAGACATGCTCGGCATGCGCCTTGGCGGCGAGCACTTCGTGTTCCTTTTCGATGCCCAGCCGTTGCCGCGTTTCCGCGAGCAGCCGTTCGCGTTCCAGCCCGCCGTTGGCGAGATGCTCCTCGGCCAGTTTGCGCGCGCGTTCCGCCAATGCGGATTCGAGTCCGGATATTTGCTCGGCATCGCTCATTCCTGAGTCTCCCATTTCTGCAACTCTGGCGCGGTGGGGCCGAGCAGGCCCTGCACCAGACTTTCCACGCGCGAATGGTAGTCGCCGGACAGGTTGATCTCCGGAATCTCGGTGATGACGATGCGACCGCCTTCGCGCTGCGCGTGCTGCAAATGGCGACCGGGATGGCGCGCCAGGCTTTGCTCGATGACGACCAGCGCGGACTGCTGGTCGCGGATCAATTCCTGCATCAGCGTTTCGACGTCCTCGGGCGCGGGATCGGCATGGGTTTCGAAGCCTATCAGCGCGAAGCCTTCCATCAGCGCGGCGCTGCCCAGCGCGATCATGCGCGCCGGTGCGAGCCCGCCGTTCATGCGATCCTGCCCAGCAGCAGGATGGTCACCACCAGCCCGTAGATCGCGATCCCTTCCGCGAGTCCGAGGTAGATCAGCGTGCGGCCGAACATCTCCGGCTTCTCGGCGATGACCGCGAGCGCGGCGGCCCCGACCGGGCCGACCGCCAGCCCCGCGCCGAAAGTCGCCAGCGCAGTCGGGATGCCCGCGCCGAGCAGCGCCAACCCGAGGCCGACCGATATCTCGCCGTGAGGTGCGGCTGCCTGTTGCGCCAGCGCATCGCTCATGCCCAGCAACAGCGCAGCCATGCTCGCGACTACGAACACCAGCAAGTTAGTCGCCAGCGTGCATTTCCACCAGCGCTGCGCGCGCACGCCGTCGGTGATCGGACGAAATTCCATATAGCCCCCCAAGCCCAGCGTGAGCAGCAGGTTCAGGACGATGAGTGCGATGAGCCAGTTCATGATTTTCCTTTCTCGATGAACAATCCAATAAAAGTGGGGCGGATGCAACAAAGTCAGGCAATCCACTGTCCAGCAAGCTGGACGTGGAGTTGTCACAGCGTAGCGTTATCCGCCATGACGGTATGTTGCTATTTCATTCGGCGGAAGGCGCTTCGCTTTTCCGCCCTACAAAGTGCCGCCATACGCAGGGCCCAGCGTCAGCGGGCGGAACGCCCGCCCATCTCCGCCGAAGAAGCGCGAGAAGCCTTCGTAGTATTCCAGGCGCAGCGTCTGTATCGCGACGATGCCGCCTTCCAGCGCTAATATGAAGACATTGCCCAGCACCACGGTCAGCCAGTATCCCGTCGTATGCAGCATGTTTGCGACGGTGAAGATGGCGATGGACAGTGCCACGTGGTTGAGGCTGAAGGCCGCGAGGCGCAGGAAGGACAGCGTGTTGGAGATGTACGCCATGACGGTTT